>CAJUOD010000005.1 GCA_910587875.1 uncultured Oscillibacter sp.
CCCTACACGACGCTCTTCCGATCTCTACATCCGCAAGCAGACCCTGGCCAACTGCGAGCGCTACATCACCCAGGAGCTCAAGGAGCTGGAAAACTCCATCCTCACCGCCTCCGACCGGGTGGTGGCCCTGGAATACGAGCTCTTTACCCAGCTCCGCCAGGACATCTCCGCCGCCTCCGGCCGGGTCTTGAAGACCGCCGCCGCCGTGGCCGAGGCGGACGCGTTGGCGTCCCTGGCCGCCGTGGCGGTGCGGAACCACTACTGCCGCCCGGACGTGGACGAGTCCGGCGTGATTGAAATCAAGGAGGGCCGCCACCCGGTGGTGGAGCGGGTCCTGAAGGACAGCCTCTTCGTCCCCAACGATACCTTCCTGGGGGAGAAGGAGAGCCGGACGGCCATTATCACCGGGCCCAACATGGCGGGCAAGTCCACCTACATGCGCCAGGTGGCCCTCATCGTGCTTCTGGCCCAGATGGGGAGCTTCGTCCCCGCGTCCTACGCCCGCGTCGGCGTGGTGGACCGGATCTTCACCCGGGTGGGGGCCAGCGACGACCTCTCCGCCGGACAGTCCACCTTCATGGTGGAGATGACGGAGGTGGCGGACATCCTCCGCTGCGCCACAAAGCGCTCCCTTTTGATTCTCGACGAGATCGGCCGGGGCACCTCCACCTTCGACGGCATGAGCATCGCCCGGGCCGTCCTGGAGCACTGCGCGAACCCCAAGACCCTGGGGGCCAAGACCCTCTTCGCCACCCACTACCACGAGCTGACGGAGCTGGAGAGCTCCCTGCCGGGAACCGTGAATTACAACATCGCGGTCAAGGCCCGGGGGGAGGAGATCGTCTTCCTGCGGAAAATCCTCCCCGGCGGGGCGGACCGGAGCTACGGCATCGAGGTCGCCAAGCTGGCGGGCCTGCCGGACAAGGTGCTCCAGCGAGCCCGGCAGGTGCTGGAGGAGCTGGAGCGCGAGCACGGGGTCCAGTACACCGCCCCCCGGCGGGAGGCGGATCAGGTCTCCCTGGGCTCCATGAGCGAGGGGGAGGTGCTGGACGCCCTGCGCCGCTGCCAGCCGGACACCCTGACCCCCATCGAGGCCATGGGCCTCCTGTACGAGCTGAAGCAGAAGCTGGCCCGGGGGGACGGACATGGCTAAGAAGAAGCCCGCCGGCGGCCTGACCGGCCTGGAGCGCGTGGGGGGCACGATTTTCTTTGTGTTCTACCTGCTCCTCCTCCCCCTGGCGGCGGGGCCCGCCCGGGAGCTGCTGGGGGAGCTGCTGGGAAAGCCCGTCTCCGGGGAGCTGTACGGCGCGGTGTACTATTACGGCCTCTTCGCCGTCACCGCCGTCCTCTTCCACCATCTCCTGGGGAAGACCACCCGCCGCTTTCTGGACGACCCCGTCTCCGCCCTCAAGACGGCGGGGGTGGGCGTCGTGGCCTATTACGGCCTGGGCGAGCTGGCGGCCCGGCTGGGGCGCATTTTCGCGGACCGCGCCGTAAACCTGAACGACGCCGCCATCTCCGCCCGGACGGGGAACGCCCCCCACATGACGCTGCTGATCGTCATCTTCCTGGCCCCCTTTGTGGAGGAGTTTTTGTTCCGCGGCCTGGTCTTCGGCGGGCTGAAGGAGCGGAGCCGTTTTCTGGCCTACGCCGTCAGCTGCGCCCTCTTCGCCCTGCTCCACGTGTGGCAGTTCGCCGTGGCGGGCCGGGACCCGGCCTATTTCCTGGTCATGGTCCGGTATCTCATCCCCGGCCTGGTGCTGGCCTGGGCCTACGACCACTCCGGGACCCTCTGGGCCTCCATCGCCCTCCACGCCGGGGTCAACGCCCTGGCGGCGCTGGCGGGGGCCCTATAAACAACAGGGCGCGGCGCGCCCGGGAAAGAAGTTTTTCACCATGAGTTTTTTTGACACGCTGGCGGAGATGCTGGTGCTGCTGTTCACCATCGCGGCGGGCTTCCTGGCCAACCGCCTGGGGATTCTGGGCGGGGAGACCGACCAGAAGATCTGCAAGCTGCTGCTGACCGTCACCCTGCCCGCCATGCTCCTGGGCGCCGTCTCCACGGGGGACGATCTGCCGGAGCCCTCCGTGGTCCTGGGGACCCTGGGCGTGGCCCTGGTGTTCTACCTCCTGGAGTTCGCCTTCGTCCTGGCGGTCCCGCCCCTGCTGGGGGGCACGCCGGGGCAGAAGGGGGTCTGGCGGTACACCCTGGCCTTTCCCAACGTGGCCTTCATCGGCTACCCGGTGGTGACCGCCCTCTTCGGGCAGGAGGCCCTGTTCTACGCCGTGATCCTGGTCCTGCCCTTTAATCTCATGACCTTCACCCTGGGGCCGCTGCTGCTCACCGGAGCGAAGCGCTTCAGCCTCCGGCAGATGTTCTCCCCCTGCGTGGTGGCCGCCCTGCTGGCCCTGATCCTGGCCCTGGCGCGGCTGCGGCCCCCGGCGGTCATCGGGGAGGCCCTGGACTTCCTGGGCGGGGTCACGGTGCCCTTGTCCCTGCTCTTCGTCGGGTCCCTGCTGGCGGGGATCCCCCTGGGGCGGCTGCTGGTCTCCCCCCGGCTGTGGATGCTCACGGCGGTGCGGCTGCTGGTTCTGCCCGGGGCCCTGTGCTTCCTCCTCCGCTGGATGGGGACGGACCCCCTCATCCTGGGGGTGGCCGTCACCCAGATGGCCATGCCGGCGGCCATGAACGGGTCCATTCTCTGCATGGAGTACGGCGGGGATGCGGAGTGCATGGCCCAGGTCACCTTTGTCTCCACCCTGGCCTCCATCGTCACCATTCCCATCCTGGCGGCGCTGCTGTTCTGAGCGCCCCCGAAAGGAGGAATCCCCATGCCTCATATTCAGCAGCTGCCCCCCCATGTGGCGGATCTCATCGCCGCCGGGGAGGTGGTGGAGCGCCCCGCCAGCGTGGTCAAGGAGCTGGTGGAAAACGCCGTGGACGCCCGGGCCTCCGCCGTGGTGGTGGAGCTCCGCCGGGGCGGCATGGGCCTCATCCGGGTGACGGATAACGGCTGCGGCATCGCCCCGGCCGAGCTGCCCGCGGCCTTCCTGCGCCACGCCACCAGCAAGCTCCGGGGCCCCGAGGACCTGGGGCGGATCGGCACCCTGGGCTTCCGGGGGGAGGCCCTGGCGGCTATCTCCGCCGTCAGCCGGGTGGAGATCCAAACCCGCCGCCGGGCGGATCCCGCCGGGGCCGTCCTGCGCCTGGAGGGCGGCGTCCCCGGGGAGGTGGAGGAGGCCGGAGCCCCGGAGGGCACCACCATCCTGGTCCGGGACCTCTTTTACAACACCCCGGCCCGCTTGAAATTCATGAAGAAGGACAGCGCCGAGACGGCGGCCGCCGCCGGGCTCATGCAGCACCTGGCCCTGTCCCACCCCGCTATCTCCTTTAAGTTTATCAAGGACGGCCAGGAAGCCCTCCACACCCCCGGAGACGGGCGGCTGGACTCCGCCGTCTACGCGGCCCTGGGCCGGGACTTCGCCCGGAGCCTCCTCCCCGTCAATGGGGGCGGGGACGGCGTCAGCGTCTCCGGCTTCATCACCCGGCCCCTCCAGGGCCGGGGCTCCCGGGGCATGCAGACCTTTTTCGTCAACGGGCGCTTCATCAAGTCCCAGCTGCTCACCGCCGCCCTGGAGGAGGGTTACCGGAATCAGATCATGAAGGGCCGCTTTCCCGGCTGCGTGCTGGCGGTGACCCTGCCCGTGACGGCGGTGGACGTGAACGTCCACCCCGCCAAGACCCAGGTGAAATTCGCCCAGGAGAAGGCCGTCTTTGACGCGGTCTACCACACCGTGCTGGACGCCCTGGCGGCGGAGGGCGGGCCCGTCTCCTCTCCCGCCCCGGCGGCGGAGCCGGAAAAAACCGTGAATCCCCGGGGGGACTTCTTCCGGACCATGGACGCCAAGACCTACCGGGAGCAGGGCGCAAAGCCCGCCGCCCCGCCGCCGGAAAAGCCTCTGCCCGCCTGGAACACGGAGCGGGGCGGCCCCCGGCTGTCGGACAGCGTCCTTCCCCTCCCGAAACGGGAGCCCCCCGCCCCGGGCGGGCGGACGGCCTTCCCGCCCCTGCGGGACGACGCGCCGCCCTCGGTGCTCCGGCGGGAGCCCGAGAAAGCGCCCCCCAAGGAGGAGCGCCCCTTTGTCCCGGCCATTCCCCAGGCGGGGACGGAGGTCCCGGGCCAGGAGGCCCTGGAGCCCCAAAAGGAGGCCCCCTGGCGAATCGCCGGGGAGGTGCTGCGGACCTACATCGTCTGCGAGAGCGAGGCGGGGGAAGTCTTTATCATCGACAAGCACGCCGCCCACGAGCGGATCAACTTTGACCGGCTGAAGGCCGCCCTGGAGCCCCCCATGCGCCAGGCCCTGCTGACCCCCGCCGCCGTGGAGCCGGGGCGGGAGGAGGCCGCGCTGCTGCTGGAGAATCTGCCTCTTCTGGAGGAGTTCGGCTTCTCCTGCGAGGACTTCGGCGGCGGGGCCGTGCTGGTCCGGGAGGTCCCGGCGGACATGGACGCCGCCGACGTGACCTCCACCCTGGAGGAGATCGCCGACAAGCTGCGCCAGGGCCGCTCCCCAGCGGAGCGCCGGGAGGCCCTGCTGCACACCATGGCCTGCAAGGCCGCCATCAAGGGCGGCTGGAAGAGCGACCCGGCGGAGCTCCGGGCGCTGGTTGCCAAGGTCCAGAGCGGCGAGGTAAGGTACTGCCCCCACGGCCGCCCCGTGGCGGTGAAATTGACCAAGTACGAGCTTGAGAAGATGTTCAAGCGCGCATAGGAGGAGCCATGAAACTGCTGTTCATCGACGGCTGTGTCAGCCAGAGGGGGCCGGAGTCCCGGACCCGCGCCCTGGCGGAGGCCTTCCTCTCCGCCTTCCGGGAGACCCATCCGGAAGCGGAGGTGGAGACCGTCCGCCTGGAGGCGCTGGACCTCCGTCCCTTCACCCCCGCCGCCCTGGACGAGCGGGACGCCCTGGCCTCCATTGGGGCCTTCGACGCGCCGGTGTTCGATTTGGCCCGGCAGCTCCGGGGGGCGGACGCTATCGCCGCGGCGGCCCCCTTCTGGGACCTGAGCTTCCCGGCGGTCATGCGGGTCTATATGGAGCACATCTCCGCCAACGGCCTCACCTACCACTACGAGGCCGACGGCTGCCACGGGGACTGCAAGGCCTCCCGGCTGGCCTACCTGACCACCGGCGGGGACTTCGAGCGGCCCGAGAGCCTGGGTGTGCTGTACTGGAAGCAGCTGGCGGCCATGTTCGGCGTGCCCCGGTTCGACTATGTCTTCGCCGGGGGCCTGGACGTGGACCCCGCCAAGGTGCCGGAGATCATGGAGGCCGCCTGTGCGCGGGCCCGGGCCCTGGGGCGGGAGTTCTGACATGGCCCCGAAAATCGTCTGCGTCGTGGGCCCCACGGCCTGCGGCAAAACCACCCTGGGGGTCCTCCTGGCGAAGCGCTTCCGCGGCGAGGTGGTCTCCGCCGACTCCATGCAGATCTATCAAGGCATGACCGTGGGCACCGCCGCCCCCACCGAGGCGGAGATGGACGGCGTGCCCCACCACATGATCGCCGTCGCGGACCCGGCGGAGCAGTGGTCCGCCGCCCGGTACGCCCAGGAGGCTGTGCCCGTCATCGACGATATCCTGGCCCGGGGGAAGCTGCCCATTCTGGTGGGGGGCACCGGGCTCTGGATCGACGCGGTGGTAAAGGGCCACGGCTTTGCGGCGGGCCAGGCCGGGGGAAACGTCCGGAAAGAGCTGGAGGCCCGCCTGGCGGCGGAGGGCATCGCCCCCCTGCTGGAGGAGCTCCGGCAGGTGGACCCGGCGGCGGCGGAGCGCCTCCACCCGGCGGACGAAAAGCGCATCCTCCGGGCCCTGGAGGTCTTCCGGGAGACCGGGAGGACCATCACCGCCCACAACGAGGAGACGAAAGCCCTGCCCCCCCGGTACGACGCGGTCTGGATCGGCCTCCAGTTCGCCGACCGGGAGGACATGAAGCGCCTCATCGACCGGCGGGTGGACCGCATGGCGGAGGAGGGGCTTCTGGACGAGGTCCGGGCCCTGCTGGCCCGGGGCCTGCCCCGGAATGCCACGGCCCTTCAGGCCATCGGCTACAAGGAGTTCCTGGCCGTCCTGGAGGGGACGGAGACGGAGGCGGAGGCCCTGGCGGAGGTGAAGCTCCGCTCCCGGCAGTACGCCAAGCGGCAGCTGACCTGGCTGAGGCGCAATCCGGACATCCACTGGATTTTTTGGGAAAAAGACCGGGATTTTGCCCGGGCCCTACAGGTTTCGACGGAAATTCTCTCCGCGGAGGGGGTATCCTAGAAATTGGCAAAACGATTCGCCCGGAATCTCTCGGGGAGGCCGAGGATCATCGTTTCGCTGTACCACACAACTGCGCCTCCCCCCGGGGCGGCGCGCGGACAACAGAAAAAGGAGCGGACGATATGCAGAGCAAACAGAATTTACAGGACCTCTTCCTCCTCCGGGCCAAGCGGGACCGGGTGCCCGTCACCATGTTCTTGATGAACGGCTTCCAGATGCGGGGGACCATCACCGGGTTTGACCCCTTCGTGGTCATCCTGGACAGCGAGGGGCGGCAGCAGGTGATTTACAAGCACGCCATTTCCACCATCGCCCCCACCAGGACCGTCTCCCTGACCGAGGAGGAATAATCTCCCCGCCCCCGGGCGGGACCGAGACTGAGGAAGGCTACATAAGAGCGCTATGAAAAAGAAAAAGAGCGGCTTAGGAACGAGCCTGCTGATGGCCGCCCTCTTCCTGGGGGTGGCGGCCTACTTCGGCGTCCAGGCGTTCCACTACCTGGACGACCCCCTGGGGGTGACCCTGGCCTACCGCTACGAGGTGGAGCACACCCTGGACCTGACGGGCTTCGTGGTCCGGGAGGAGCGGGTCCTGCCCGACGAGGGCGGCGGCCTCCTCCGGGTCCAGCGGGCGGAGGGCGAGCGGGTGGCCGCCGGGGGCGTTGTGGCCTCGGTCTACGCGGACCAGGCCTCCCTGGACCGCCAGGCGGAGATCGACAGCCTGGAGAGCCGGGTGGAGCAGCTCCAATACGCCCAGGACCTGGCCCTGGCGGCGGAGACCACCCGGAAGCTGGACGCCCAGATCACCCAGAATCTCTTGGAATACCGCCGCTTCCTAGCGGCGGACAGGCTCTATGACGCGGAGAGCACGGCTCTGGAGCTCCGGGCCCTGGTCCTCAAGCGGGACTACAGCGACGCGGGAAACGGCGACATCGCCGCCCAGCTGCAGGAGCTGGGGGCCCGGCTGCTGGAGCTCCGCTCCCAGGCCGAGGGCTCCGTCCGCCGGGTCACGGCCCCGGAGGCGGGGCTCTACTCCGCCGAGGTGGACGGCTTTGAGACCGTATTGACCCCGGACAACCTGGAGGGCCTGACCCCCTCCGCCCTGTCCGCCCTGGCGGCGGACCCGGCCGCCACTTCCCGGACGGGGAAGCTGGTGCTGGGGGACGAGTGGTATTACGCCGCCGTCCTCTCCGCCGAGGATGCCCTGGCCCTCCAGAGCCTCCAGGCGGAGAGCGGGGGCGCCCTGACCCTCCGTTTCACCAAGGGGGTGGACCGGGATCTGCCGGTGACCCTGGAGTCCGTGGGCCCCCGGGAGAACGGACGGGTGGCGGCGGTCTTCCGGGGCACGTCCTACCTCCGGGAGCTGACGCTGCTGCGCCAGCAGCGGGCCCAGATCGTCACCGGGACCATCTCCGGCATCCGGGTCCCCCGGGAGAGCCTCCGGGCGGAGCGGGCCTATCTGGACGAGAACGGGAAGGTGGTCTCCGAGGAGCGCACCGGCGTCTACTGCCTGGTGGGCCGGGAGGCCCGGTTCAAGCCCGTGGAGGTGATCCACAGCGGGGAGAGCTTCGTGCTGGTGGAGCCCGCGCCGGACCTGAACCCGGAGGTGGAGCGGGACGCCAAGCGCATCATCCGCCCCGGGGAGCAGGTGGTGGTCTCCGCCCGGGGCCTGTTCGACGGGAAGGTCCTCCAGTAGACCCGAAATCTACCAACAAAGAAAGAAGGCTTCAGCGTATGTCTATCGCGGAAAACATCGCCCGGGTCCGGGCGAACATCGCCGCCGCCGCCCGGGAGGCGGGAAGGGACCCCGGGGAAGTCACCCTGGTGGGGGCCAGCAAAATGAACGACGCCCCCGCCTGCCGGGCAGCCATTGCCGCCGGCATCGACGCCCTGGGGGAGAACCGGGTCCAGGAAATGACCGCCAAGCTGGCGGAACACGCCTACGACGGCGCGCCCCTCCACTTCATCGGCCACCTCCAGCGGAACAAGGCGAAGCAGGTGGTGGGAAACGTGCGCCTCATCCAGTCCGTGGGCTCCCCGGAGCTGCTGGAAGAAATTGAGAAAACCGCCGGGAAGCTTGACATCGTCCAGGACATCCTCCTGGAGGTCAACATCGGCGAGGAGGAGGCCAAGAGCGGCTTTGCCCCGGCGGCCCTCCTCTCCGGGGCGGAAACGGCCCTGAAAAAGGAGCACGTGAGGGTGCTGGGACTGATGACCATTCCCCCGGCGGAGGCGAGCCGGGAGGAGAACCTTCAATATTTTGACAAAGTTCGGGCGCTGTTCCTTGACATGAACGAGAAATTGTTTCATAATGGTCTTCAGGTTCTGTCCATGGGCATGAGCGGCGATTACGAGGATGCCGTCCGCGCCGGGGCCACCATGGTCCGGGTGGGAACCGCCATCTTCGGAAGCCGCCATTACACATAAGATCACGAAACTACATACGGGAGGTACATCCATGAGCATCCTGGACGAGATAAAAAAGCTGACGCACCCCTACGAGGACGAGGACGACGACCCCGCCGAATTTGAAGACGAGGGCCAGGAGCGGGACATGTTTGAGGAGCGCCGCTCCTCCCGCTACGACGACCGCCGGAACAAGGTGGTCAACATCCACGCCACCACCCAGCTGAAGGTGGTCCTGGTGAAGCCGGAGCGCTTCGAGAACGCCTCCGAAATCGCCGACCAGCTGAAGGACAAGCGGACGGTGGTTCTGAACCTGGAGTCCACCAACAAGGACGTGGCCCGGCGGCTCATCGACTTCCTCTCAGGCGTGGCCTACGCCGGAGAGGGCAAGATCAAAAAAGTGGCTGCCAACACCTACATCATCACGCCCTACCACGTGGACATCGAGGGCGACCTGATCGACGAGCTGGAAAACAACGGGCTGTATTTCTGAAGAACTTAGACACTGACGACTTGCGCTCTGGGGAGGATTTGCGACTATGCTGACACCGCAGGAGGTTTCCGCCCGCTCTTTCACCAAGACGATGATGGGCGGCTACAACATGACCATGGTGGACGAGTTCCTGGACGAGCTCACCGACGACTACACGTCCCTCTACAAGGAAAACGCCTCTCTCAAGGCCAAGATGAAGGTCCTGGTTGAGAAGGTGGAGGAGTACCGGGCCACGGAGGACTCCATGCGGGCCACCCTCCTCACCGCCCAGAAGATGGCGGACTCCCTGGTGAAGGAGGCGGAGGAGAAGCGGGACGAGATCCTCCGCCAGGCGGAGGCCGCCGCCCGGGACAAGGTGGACGGCTACCGCAAGGAGGCCGAGCAGTGCGCCAGGCGCCTCCAGCAGGGACAGGAGGAGATCCAGCGCTTCGTGGCGGAGAGCCGGGCGCTGTGCCAGAAGGAGCTCCAGTTCCTGGAGGAGTTCCCCGCCCTCCCCCTGGCGGAGGAGAGCGAGCCCGTGGCCGCCGCCGTGGAGGAGATCGAGGAGAAAATCCTCTCCGCCGGAGAGCCCGCCCCCGCCCCCGCCGCGCCGGAGCCCGCTCCCCAGGCGGAGGAGCCCGCGGCGGAACGCACGCCGGAGGCCGTAACCGGCCCCGTGGAGGAGGTCTTCCGCACCTTAGTGGCCGGGCCCAAGGGCTCCGAGGAAAAGGCCCCCACGGCGGAGAAGCTGCTGGACACCCTGGCGGCGGCGGAGGCTCAGGAGCCCGAGGATCTGAGCGCCACCCGGCGGGTGAACATCAACGAGCTGAAATTCGGCCCCAACTACCGGAGCGAGGCGGACTGACCGCCCCTCCAGCAAGGAGGGAGAGGCCATGCAGCGGCCCATCATCGCGTTCCTGTACGACTTCGACAAGACCCTGTGCACCACGGACATGCAGGACTACGCCTTTATTCCCAGCCTGGGGATGACCCCGGCGGAGTTCTGGGCGGAGGCCAACGGCTTCGGCCGGGAGAACCGCATCGACGGCATTCTGGCCTACATGTACACCATGCTCCGGGAGGCGGAGCGGAAAAACCTGCCCTTCACCCGGGAGGACCTGGTGGAGAAGGGCAGGGGGATCGAGCTCTTCCCCGGGGTCGAGGGCTGGTTTGCCCGGATCAACGCCTTCGGGGAGACCCAGGGGGTCCAGGTGGAGCACTACGTCATCTCCTCCGGCCTCCGGGAGATCATCGAGGGGTCCTCCATCAGCCATGAATTTAAGGAGATCTACGCCAGCGAGTTTTACTACGACGAGGCGGGCCGCCCCGTCTGGCCCAAGCTGGCGGTAAACTTCACGGCCAAGACCCAGTTTGTCTACCGGATCAACAAGGGGGTCCTGGACGTCTCCGACGACAAGACCCTCAACGACTCCATGCCCGACGACAGCAAGCGGGTTCCCTTCCCCAACATGATTTACATGGGGGACGGTCTTTCCGACGTGCCCTGCATGAAGATGATGCGGGCCTACGGGGGCCAGGCCATCGCCGTGTACCAGGGGGCCAACCGGGCCGGGGTGGAGGAGCTCCTGGCCAGGCGCCGGGTGGACTACATCTTCCCGGCGGACTACCGGGAGGGCACGGGCCTGGATGAGACGGTGAAGAACATCATCCGCAAAATGGCCATTACCGACCGGCTGTGGGAGGAGAACCACTACCAGCTCCGCCACCTGGGGGAGGACGTGCTGCCCGACCAGGTAGGGCTGTTTTCCAATCTGTGACCAGCGACGGGACCGCTCTTGGGCGGTCCTGTTTTTCTTGCAAATCCTGCCCTTCCGTGGTACAATGGAGCATCCAAAAAGGGGGGCCGCCTATGAGCCGCATCAGCAAGGAAAACTACTACCTGGACATCGCCCAGACCGTCCTGGAGCGGGCCACCTGCCTGCGGCGGGTCTACGGGGCCATCATCGTGAACAACGACGAGATCATCTCCACCGGCTACAACGGCGCCCCCCGGGGCCGGGCCAACTGCTCGGGACTGGGCTACTGCTCCCGGGAGGCCCTCCAGGTCCCCCGGGGGGAGCGCTACGAGCTCTGCCGCAGCGTCCACGCCGAGGCCAACGCCATCATCTCCGCCGCCCGGCGGGACATGGTGGGCGGCACCCTCTACCTGGTGGGGCGGGACGCCCAGACCGGGGCGCTGCTGGGAGACGCCACCTCCTGCTCCATGTGCCGCCGCCTGGTCATCAACGCCGGGCTGGAGCGGGTGGTCATCCGCCGGACGGAGACGGAGTTCGAGGTCATCCCCGTCTCGGATTGGATCGCCGAAGATGACGCTGTTCCCGTCTGAGGGACGAAAGGAAGGATTTGCTTGAAAGCGGGACTTCTCACCTTCTATCATCTGCACCACTACGGAGCCGTCCTCCAGGCCGCGGCCACCCAGAGGGCCCTGGCCTCCCTGGGCTGGGACTGCGAGACTGTCGACTACTTCGTCAACCAGGACAACCGCATCCTCAAGCCCCCCACAAGTCCGGGGCGGGCGGCGAACGACGCCTACAACGCCCTCCACTACGCCGCCCTGAAGCGGCGCGCGCGGAGGTTTGAGGACTTCTCCAGGGCCAACCTGCGCCTGACGGCCCGCCGCTACGGGAGCCTGGAGGAGCTGCGGGAGGCGAAGCTGCCCTATGACCTTCTTGTCTCCGGCAGCGACCAGATCTGGAATCCCACCATCTTCCCCGACGGGCGCTTCGACCCTGTGTTCTTCGGGGCCTTCTCCCCCCTGCGGAAGATCGCCTACGCCCCCTCCTTCGGCGTGGCCCGCCTGCCCGCGGGCATGGAGGGGGAGCTGAAGGAGTATCTCGCGGGCTTCTCCCACCTCTCCGTCCGGGAGCCCGCCGGGCGGGACATCATCCGGGAGGCCGCCGGGCGGGAGGCCCGGGTGGTGCCGGACCCCACCCTGCTGCTGACGGCGGAGGAATGGTCCTCCCTGGCGGCGGAGCGGACGGTCCCGGAGGAGTATATCCTCTGCTACGGCATCTCCCGCTCCGAGGCGCTGGAGCCCTATATCCGCCGCCTGGCGGAGGAGACGGGCCTGCCGGTGGTCCAGCTCTGCGGCACCCGGCACAAGCTCCACCCCAAGGCCCGCATGGTTTTCGACGCGGGCCCGGCGGAGTTCCTGAGCCTGATGCGGCACGCCGCCTATGTCTGCACCAACTCCTTCCACGGGACGGTGTTCTCCGTCGTGTTTCAGCGGCCCTTCTTCACCGCCGTGGCCCCGGCGGAGCTCCGGGACCCGGAGCGGTCCCGGACCTTCAGCCTGCTGAGCCGCCTGGGGCTGGCGGACCGGGTGGCGGGCCGGGAGTCCGCCGCCGGGCTGCTGGACGTGCCCGACTGGCCCGCCGCGGAGGCGCGGCTGAAGGCCGCCCGGGAGGACGCCATGGCCTATCTGAAGGCCGCCCTGGCGGACGAGCCCTGGGCGGAGGCGTCCGCCCCCGCCCGGGAGGAGGGCCCCCTGCTGGCGGACCACGCCCTCTGCACCGGCTGCTCCGCCTGCGCCGCCCGCTGTCCCCAGGACGCCATTTCCATGGTCCGGGACAGGGAGGGCTTCGCCTTTCCCCGCGTGGACCCGGACAAGTGCGTCCACTGCGGCCTGTGTACCAAGACCTGCCCCGTGCTCCGGAGCCGGGAGCCCCAGTCTCCCCCCGCCGCCTTCGCCGCCTGGAACAAGGAGGCGGACGTCCGGCGGGACTCCACCTCCGGCGGGGCCTTCTCCGCCTTGGCGGACTATGTACTGGAGGGGGGCGGCGTGGTCTTCGGCGCGGCCCTGGACGGGAAGCAGCGCTTAAGGCACATCGCCTGTTTCCGCAAGGAGGACCTCTGGCGCCTCCGGGGGGCCAAGTACGTCCAGAGCGACCTGGGGGACACCTTCCGGGAGGTGAAAAAGTGCCTGGAAACCCGGCAGGTCCTCTTCTCCGGCACCCCCTGCCAGGTGGACGGGCTGTACCGCTATCTGGGCCGCCGCCCGGAGAACCTGACCACCTGCGATTTGGTCTGTCACGGCGTGCCCTCCCCCGGCGTGTGGGAGGACATGGCCCGCTATATCGAGCGGAAGCGGGGCCGGGAGCTCCAGACCGTCCGCTTCCGCAACAAGGTGGAGGGCTGGAAAAACAGCCACTTCACCGCCGTCTACGACGACGGCACCGTGGACACCCGCCCCCTCTTTGAGACGGAGTACGGCCGGGCCTTCGGCCGGGCGCTGTTCCTGCGGCCCAGCTGCCACCGCTGCCCCTACGCCAGTATAAACCGCCCCGGGGACTTTACCCTGGGGGACCTGTGGGGCCTCCGCCCCGGCGAGCTGCCGGAGGAGCAGCAGAAGGGCGTCAGCCTCCTGCTGGTGAACACCCCCCACGCCAGCCACGTCTTCGACCAGCTCCCCCTGTGCCGCCGCCCCTACTCCCTGGAGCGGGCCGTGGAGGGCAACCCCCGGCTGGCCTCCCCCACCGCCCAGCCGGCGGACCGGGCGGCCTTCTTCGCCGCCTACGCCCGGGAGCCCTTCGACCAGGTGGCCCGGAAGTTCTGCGCCCTGCCCCCCCTGCCCCTCCGGGCCGTGGGGAAGGTCCTGTCTCCGGAGATGAAGGCGAGGATCAAAAGGGTTCTGAAACGAGGATAGAAAAAAGCCCCCTGTTGAGGGGGCTTTTTTTCGCGCTCATTTCGCCTGCCGCATGGAGAGGGAGATCCGCTTCTTCTTCTCGTCCACCTCCAGGACCAGCACCTTCACCACGTCCCCCACAGAGACCACCTCCGAGGGGTGCTTCACCCGGCGGTCCGCCACCTGGGAGATGTGGACCAGCCCGTCCTGGTGGACACCGATGTCCACGAAGACGCCGAAGTCGATGACGTTCCGCACCGTGCCCGTCAGCACCATGCCGGGCTTCAAGTCCTTCATGTCCAGCACGTCCGTCCGGAGCACGGGCTTGGGCAGGTCGTCCCGCACGTCCCGGCCCGGCTTCATCAGCTCGGACACCACGTCCCGCAGGGTGGGCACGCCCACGCCCGCGTCCTCAGCGGCCTTTTCCTCCCCGTAGGCGGACACCTGGGCGGGGAGGTTCTGGAGCTTCCCGGCCCTCACGTCCGCCAGGGAGTGGCCCGTCAGTTGCAGCAGCTTCTCCGCCGCCGGGTAGCTCTCCGGGTGGACGGCGGTGTTGTCCAGCACGGAGGCGCTCTCCGGCACCCGGAGGAAGCCCGCGCACTGCTGGAAGGCCTTGGGCCCCAGCTTGGGGACCTTCAGGATCTGCTTCCGGGCGGTAAAGGGCCCGTTGGCCTCCCGGTAGGCCACAATGTTTTTCGCCGTAGCCGCCGTCAGGCCGGAGACCCGCCGGAGGAGGGAGGGGGAGGCCGTGTTCACGTCCACGCCCACGGCGTTGACGCAGTCCTCCACCACGCCGTTCAGGGCCTCGTCCAGGCGCTTCGGAGGCATGTCGTGCTGGTACTGCCCCACGCCGATGGCCTTGGGGTCGATCTTCACCAGCTCCGCCAGGGGGTCCTGGAGCCGCCGGGCGATGGACACGGCGCTCCTCAGATTCACGTCGTACTCCGGGAACTCCTCCGCTGCCAGGGGGCTGGCGGAGTACACGGAGGCCCCGGCCTCCGAGACGATCATATAGCTGACATTCGCCCCGGCGGCGTTCTCCTGCCGGATGAGCTCCACGGCCATTTGCTCCGTCTCCCGGCTGGCGGTGCCGTTGCCGATGGCGATGTGCTCCACGCCGTGCTTCCGGATGAGCTTCGCCAGGGCGGCGATGGCCTCCTTTTTCTGCCGCTCGCCGTAGGTGGGGTAGACCACGGCGGTGTCCAGCACCTTCCCGGTCCCGTCCACCACGGCCACCTTGCACCCCATGCGGTAGCCGGGGTCCAGGCCCATGGTCACCTTCCCCTTCACCGGGGGCTGCATCAGAAGGGGCTTGAGGTTCAGGGCGAACTGTCCAATCGCCCCCTCGCTGGCGGCCTCCGTCAGGGTGGACCGGGCCTCCCGCTCCAGAGAGGGGAAGATGAGGCGGTCATAGGCGTCCTCCACCGCGGCCTTGACGAACTCCATGGCGGGGGTCCCCGGGACCACCACCCGGCGGCGCAAAGTCCGCAGGGCCAGCTCCCGGTCCAGCTGGACGGAAACCTTCAGCTTCTCCTCCTTCTCCCCCCGGTTGATGGCCAGCACCTGGTGGCCCTGCATCCGGGAGAGGGACTGGGTGAAGTCGTAGTAGAGCCGGTAGACGGTGTCCTCCTCCACAGCCGCCTCGCTGCGGAGCTTTCCGTCTCTCGCCAGCAGGGCCCGGAGGGACTTCCGGAGCTCCGCGTCGTCGCTGAGCAGTTCCGCCACGATGTCGCTGGCTCCCGCCAGGGCGTCCTCCGCCGTCTCCACGCCTTTCTCGGGGTCCACGTACTTCGCCGCCTCCGTCAGGGGGTCCGGGCAGTCCCGCCCCTGGGCGTAGAGGAGCTCCGCCAGGGGCTGGAGTCCCTTCTCCCGGGCCACGGTGGCCCGGGTCCGGCGCTTCTGCTTATAGGGGCGGTACAGGTCCTCCACCTCCGCCAGGGTGGCGGCGGCGTCGATGGCCCGGGCCAGCTCCTCGGTGAGCTTGCCCTGCTCCTCGATGGACTTCTTCACGGCCTCCCGCCGCTCCTGGAGGCCCCGGAGATAGTTCAGCCGCTCCTCCAGATTGCGGAGGGTGGTGTCGTCCATGGCCCCGTGAAGCTCCTTGCGGTAGCGGGCGATGAAGGGGATGGTGTTCCCCTCGTCCAGCAGGCGGACCACGTTGTCCACGTACTGTTCGGGCTGGTTCAGCTCCCGGGCGAGCTGGGTGATGATGGCGTCCATAAAACCTCCCTTATCCGTTGGCCTGTTTCTTCTGCCGGAGGGCCGCGATGCGCTCCTCCGCCGCCCGCATGGTCTTGCGGAGGAAGATGATGCTCAAAATCAGGGATACCACTTCCGAGATGGGGAAGCAGAACCACACCAGGTCCAGAATTCCCGTCTGGGCCAGCAGCCATGCCGACGGCAGCAACGCCGCCAGCTGGCGGCAGACGGAGCAAATGAGGGTGTATACCGGGTTGCCGATGGCCTGGCACACGGACCCGGCGATGATGTCGAAGCCCGCCAGCAGGAAGGAGTAGCTGATGACCCGCAGGGCCACCGTGCCGATGGAGAGCATCTCCTCCGAGGCGTTGAAGAAGCCCAGAAGCGTGCCGGGAATCAGGTTGAAGGCGGCGCAGCCGGCGACCATGATGACCGTAGCCGTGACGGCGGTGAGCTGGAAGGTCTTGCGTACCCGGTCCAGCCGGGCGGCGCCGTAGTTATAGGAGATGATGGGCACCATGCCGTTGTTCAATCCGAAGACCGGCATGAAGATGAAGCTCTGGAGCTTGAAGTAGGCCCCGAAGACCGCCGTGGCCGTGTCGGTGAAGGAGATCAGAATCTTGTTCATGCCGAAGGTCATGACGGAGCCGATGGACTGCATGATGATGGAGGGCAGGCCCACCCGGTAGATCTCCCGGGCGATGAACCGGTCCGGCCGGATATCCCGGAGGCGGATGTGGATGTCCTTGTTGAATTTCAGGTTCATCCAAAGGCCGATGAGGGCCGCCACAATCTGACCGAAGACCGTGGCCACGGCGGCCCCGGCCACCTCCATCCGGGGGAAGCCGAAGAGGCCGAAGATCAAAATGGGGTCCAGGATGATGTTGATCACCGCCCCGATGAGCTGGGTGATCATGGAGTACACCGTCCGGCCCGTGGACTGGAGGAGCCGCTCGAAGCAGAACTGGCTGAAGATGCCGATGGAGAGGCCCAGGCAGATCCGGGCGTAGTCCGTGCCGTAGTCCACAATGGGCTTGATGTCCGTCTGGGCCAGGAAGAAGGGCCGGGCCAGCAGAATGCCGCACACGCCGAAGACCACGGCGCTGACCAAGAAGATGAAGATGCCCGTGTTGGCGGCCTGGTCCGCCTGGTCCTGCTTCTTCTCCCCCAGGGACCGGGACAGCAGGGCGTTCATGCCCACCCCCGTGCCGCCGCCCACGGCGATCATCAGGTTCTGGAGGGGGAAGGCCAGGGACACGGCGTTCAGCGCGTCCTGGCTGATGCGGGCCACGAAGATGCTGTCCACCACGTTGTACAGGGCCTGGACCAGCATGGAGATCATCATGGGAACCGCCATGCCCGCCAGCAGCGGCGCGATGGCCATGGTGCCCATCTTATTCTCCTGGGGCGGAAGCGATTGCGTTTTGTTATCTTTCATCGGTAGAATCCTTTCTGTATATACAGGGCCTTGCGGAAAAAGGACGCGGCCTGACAGCCGCGCCTTTGATAAGGCTGGGAAGTTATTCGGGGTAGCGGGTGTAGACAACGCGGACGGACTCGCCCAGGTATCTGGGCTCGGCGTTCACCCGGGTGGGGTAGTCGGGGGCGTCGTCAAACCACCGGACCTTGCCTCCCACGTTGCCGTCGGCGGTCCGGACGCAGGGCAGGCCCCCCTGGTCGTGGGCCGTGGTCAGGGCCACATTGACGTGGACCGCTTTGCCGTCCGGGTTGATGCGGAACACGATGTCCCCGGGGCGCACCTGGGCGTTGTCCTCCAGCCTCCGGGCGGGGTTGGCGGAGGGGCCGAACACGTAGTCGCTGAGCATCGCCGCGAAGGCCCCGCAGGCCTCCTCATGGGACAGCTGGTATTCCGCCACGCAGGCGGCCCCTACGGACGTGCCCGGGTCCGAGGCGTACACGTTATTGCCGGACTCCGCCCGGTCCGGGGTGGTCCAGACCATGCCGTCCGGCCAGAGCTGCTTGGCCTCCGCCAGGAGCGCCAGGACGTTTTCCTCGGTGATGGGCTGCCCGTTCTGGAGCGTGCCCGTGGGGTGCCCGTTGTCCGCGATGGACCAGGCGGTCCCGGCGTCCGTGGTCCCGGCTGTCACGGCCTCGGCGGCGGGGCTTTCCTCCCGGGCCCCGCCGTCCTCCGGGGCGGGGAGGCCCAGGCAGAGGACCAGCGTCAAAAGCAGGATGGTTTTCATGCCTTACTTCTTGAGCTCTCCCGTGGCCAGCTGGGTCAGGTAGGCGTTCAGGAAGCCGTCCAGATCCCCGTCCATGACGGCGTCGATGTTGGCGGTCTCAAAGCTGGTCCGGGTGTCCTTCACCATCTGGTAGGGCATGAAGACGTAGGACCGGATCTGGCTGCCCCACTCGATTTTCATCTGCACGCCCTTGATGTCGGAGATCTTCTCCGCGTGCTGCTGGGCCTTCAGCTCCAGGAGCTTGGCCCGGAGCATCTTCATGCAGTTGTCCTTGTTCTGGAACTGGCTCCGCTCCTGCTGAGAGGCCACCACAATGCCGGTTGGCTTGTGGATCAGCCGGACGGCGGAGGAGGTCTTGTTGACGTGCTGGCCGCCCGCGCCGCTGGCCCGGTAGACCTGCATCTCAATGTCCTCGTCCCGGATTTCGATGCTCTCGTCGTTCTCCAGCTCCGGCATGACCTCCACGGCGGCGAAGGAGGTCTGCCGCCGGGCGTTGGCGTCGAAGGGGGAGACCCGGACCAGCCGGTGGACGCCGTTCTCGCTTTTCAAGAGGCCGTAGGCGTTTTCCCCCTCGATGGAGATGGCGGCGGATTTGATGCCCGCCTCGTCCCCGTCCTCGTAGTCCAGAATCTTATAGGTGAAGCCCTTCCGCTCCACCCAGCGGGTGTACATGCGGTAGAGCATCTGGGCCCAGTCCTGGGCCTCGGTGCCGCCCGCCCCGGCGTGGAACTGCAAAATGGCGTTGCACCCGTCGTACTCCCCGGAGAGGAGGGTGGCCATCCTCGTCTCGGCGGCCCGGTCCTCCAGGGCGGCGTACTCGGCCTTGAGCTCCTCCAGGATCTCGGCGTCGTCGGCCTCCTGGCCCATCTCGCACAGGGCCGTCAGGTCCTCCCAGGAGGCGATCAGCTTCTCCTGCTTGGCGATCTTGTTCTGGAGCTGCTTGAGGCGCTGCTGGACCTTCTGGGAGCGCTCCAGGTCATTCCAAAAGCCGTCCTGGGCGGTCTCGTCCTCCAGCCGCGCGGCCTCCTGCCTCGCCGCCTCGATGTCCAGGGCGGCGGAGAGCTCCTCCAGCTCCGGCTTCAAGTCCCGGAGCTTCTGCTTGTAGGCGTCGTATTCAATCAAAGCCATGGCACTTCTCCATCCTTACAGATTTTCCTAGCCTATGTATTATATAGGAGGGAAATTTATTTGTAAAGAGAAACTTTTCCGAAAGATTCCCCTTTCCGCAAGGGCCCTGAAAGGGCAATCTGACGAAACCGAGGGCCGCCCGTTCGGGCGGCCCTCGAAGCTTGCGGAAAGGGGGTTACTTCCGGTAGTTCTGCATCCGCCAGACGATGGCGGAGACCTGTCCCCGGGTCAGGGTGTTGGAGGGGCGGAAGGTGCTGGTGCCGTTGTTGAAGTATCCCTCCACAATGCCAGCCGCGTTCAGGGCCTGGACGTAGACGTCCGAGGTGTCCGTGAAGGGCTTCACGCTGGAGAGGTTGTTGATGTCCAGCTTCAACGCCCCGGCGGCCAGCTGGGCCACCTGGAGGCGGGTGATGGGCCCGTTGAGAGCCACGGTGCTCCGGGTCACCAGGCCGTCGGCCTGGGCCTTGGCGAGATAGCCGCTGAAGGTGCTGCCGGGCACGGTGGGGGCCTGCTCGGGATAGCCCGCCGCCAGCATGATGAGCTTCAGGGCCGCGCCGTAGGTGATGGTGCTGTCGGGCCGGAAGTTCCCGTCGGCGTAGCCGTCGATGACGGCGGAGTCCGCCAGCTCCATGACGTACTTATAGCACCAGGTGGAGGCCGTGATGTCCCGGAACTCCTTCCGGGCGTTCAGCACGCCCATGGAGAACATGCCCGAGGCGATGGGCACATTACTGGCGTTCAGGGCCACGTAGGGGATCTCCACAGGGCCGGTGTAATTGGTCTGGGGCACGAAGCGCAGCTGGCCCAGCTGCTCGGACCCGGTGTTGTAGCCGTAGACCGTGGAGGTGTTGGCGGGGGTGGAGCCGCTTCCCACGTAGACCGCGCCCACGTTGGCGGCGGGGAGCTTCAGAAGCTGGACGCCGCTGGGGGTGGTGCCCGTGGCCGCCGCCACGGCGGCGGCAATGGAGGAGGCCGGGAAGGTGACGGCGGTGTTCTTGGGCGTGGGGCCGTAGACCTCGGAGACCGTTTTATTGGTCACGCTGATGAGGATGCCCCCGGTGACGGACTGTCCGTTGGTGCCGTAGGCCGTGAAGGGAATCGCCGCGCAGTAGTTGGACCCGGAGGGCACGTAGGTCAGCTCCGTCAGGGCGTACTCCGCCTGGGAGGCGGGGCTCACGTAGAAGTTCCGGCTGCGGTTGGAGGCCGTGATCTGCTCCCGGGACGCGGCGCCGTAAGTGCTGGCCCCGTAGTAGTTGTAGTACAGGCCCCCCGCCGCGGGCACGTCGTTAAAGACCACGTACTGGAGGGTCCCGGCGGGGTAGGCGGTCTTGTAGAACCGGGCCAGGTCGTTGGCCCCGATCTGGACGTTGGTCCCCGTGGTGACGGCGTAGCGCACGCTGCCCAGCAGGTTTGAGGTGACGGAGGCCGTCACCGGGGTGATGACCAGGGTGCCCTCCGCCTCCCGGTCGTTGGTGCCGTAGGCCGTGAAGCGCAGGGACACCTTGCCGCTGGTGAAGGAGCTGGCGGCGGCGAAGGTCAGGTCGTTCAGGGCGTAGTCGTTCCGGCCCGCGTCGCTGGAGTTGTAGTAGAAGCGCACGTCCCGGAGGCTGTTCCGGCTGAAGGAGGTGGAGTAGCTGGTGCCGTACCCGGTGTACAGGGTGCCGGAGGCGTCCGGCAGCTCCGCCGTGCCGGGCACGTCAAAGACCACGTAGTCCAGGCTGGAGCTGGAGTAGGTCCTGCGGAAGAACTCGTCGAACTTGGTCCGGTCGAAGTTCACCGTCTTGCCCGGGGTCACCGTGCAGGAGATATCCCCGCCGGTGCCCACCGTCAGCTTCAGGGTGCCCTGCTCATAGTCGCTGCTGTCGTAATAGGCCCGGAAGGGCATGGTCAGCGTGCTGCCGTCCTTGGCGGTGGCGTCGGGCCGGAAGTAGAGGCTGCCGATGGAGTAGGCGCCGTAGCTGGGGGTGGCGTTGTAGAACTGGATCTTGGAATAGGTCAGGTCGCTGCGGGAGAGGGCCACGTTTCCGGCGTAGAGCTTCCCGGCGAAGCTGGCGTAGTCGCTGCCCGCCTCGAAGGCCACGTATTTGATGGTCCGGGAGGTGCCGGACATGGTCTGGTAGGCCCGGTTGAAGTCGCTGGCGGTAAAGGCGACGGAGCCGCCCGGGGCCGCCTCGTAGGAGATGGTGTTGGCCTCCGAGGTGATGACGATGCGGAAGGAGCCCTCCTCATAGTCCTCCCGGTCGCCGCTGTAGTAGGCCCGGAAGGGGATGACCAGGCTGGCGTTCTCCCGGGCATTCCGGTCCGCCTGGAAGGTCACGTCCTCCAGCAGGTAGTCGTTCCGGCCCGCGTCGCTGGAGCTGTAGAAGAACCAGGTCTGATCGTGGCTCAGGTCCGCCAGGCGGAGGTCCACGTTCTTCACGTACAGCGCGCCGTCAAAGTTCCGGTAGCTGTCCGGCGCGTAGAAGGACACGGCCCGGATGGTCCGGTTGTTGTACCCGGAGAGGTACTGGTAGACCTTGTTGAAGGCCGTCTTGTCCAGCCGGGCGGTGCCGCCGGGGGCCACATTCAGGGTCACGGTGTCCTGGGACCCGTTTTTGTCGATGATGATCCGCAGGGTGCACTTTACCTCGTCGTCCCGGTCATAGCAGGCCCAGAAGGGAATCTCCAGGGACTCCCCGTCCCGGGCGCTGCCGGAGGCCCGGAAGACCAGGTCGTCGATGCCATAGCTGTCCCGCCGGTCGGTGGTGTAATAGAACCACTCCCGGGAGAGCTCGTTCTTGGTGAAGTCCGCGTGGCCGGAGACGCTGATCTTGCCCCCGAAGGAGGTATACGCGTCCCCGGGGACGAACTCGATGTAGCTCAGGGTCCGGTTGGTGTTCGCCAGGTCCTGGTAGGCCTGGTTGAAGTCGCTGCGGTTGAAGGTGACGGAGCCGCCGGGGGCCACCCGGTAGACCACCTCGCCGTCCTGCTGCCCGTTCCGGTCCACGATGACGCGCAGGGTGCCCTGGCTGGAATAGTTGGAGCGGTCATAGTACCGGACGGTCAGGACCAGCTCGTCCCCCACGTCCGCCCGGCTGTCCGCCCGGAAGTTCAGGGAGTCCAGGGGGTAATCCCCGTCCCGGTCGTCCTCGGTGTAGAAATCGCAGTGGTCCAGGTCGTCCCGCTTCAGGGAGCGGCTGCCGTTGTAGAACATGCCGTCGAACTTCTCATAGCTGCTGTCCACCAGGAGCTCCACGGCTTCCAGCACGGCGTTGCTGCCGCTGATCTTCTTATAGGCCTCCTCAAAGCGGGCCGTCTTGCAGTACACGGAGCCGCCCGGGGCCACCCGGAGGACGATCTCGGAGGAGCTCACCGGCGTGCCGGAGAAGGTGATGGTGCCGGAGATCTTGTTGCCGTATTGGTCCTCGGCCTCATAGGGCACCGTCAGGTTTTTGGAGGCGGGGATGTAGTAGACGTAGTCCGCCAGCTCGCTGTAGGTGTAGCTGCCGTCCAGGGAGTCCTGCCTGCTGTTGTGGTAGAGCCTTCCGCCCCCGCTGATGGATTTGGTCTCGAAATCAATGTCGTCGAATTTGCTCTCTCCGGTGATAGACTTGAAGAGGGAGGCCACCTCGGCCCGGATTTTCGTGCCCACCAGAGTGCCGCTGGTGGAGCCCACAGTGATGCTGAAGTTCTGCTTTTGGGAGGTGGTGCTGCTTTCCGTCACCACGTCGTGGCAGACGGTGCACTCCCGTTTCAGGATGCCGTTTTTGCTGCTGACCACCACATAGTTGTGGGCCCCTGTGGCGGGGATGTTGTCCGTTTCAACGCGCTTGCACACCGTGCAGAAGCGGGATTTCAGGCCCGTTTTCCCGCAGGTGGGCTCGGTGTTGGTCGCCCAGCTGCTCCAGTTGTGCACCTCGTCGCTTCCTGTTTTATTGCCGGCGCCGTCCACTTCCCAATGATTTTTGTCATTGGAATCCCATTCTTCCGCCAGCACGGCGGGCGCCAGGCTCGCCAGCATCACCAGCGCCAGGAAAAACGCCGGTACTTGTTTCTTCCAAAAATTGTTCATAAGGTTACCTCCGTGCCTGCCGCGAATTTGTGTGTCGCGGGTAACATAATACCGCTCTTTATAACATACCGGAAAGCCCCTCCATAATCATGAACAAACTGTGAACAAGCGGCAACATTTTGGTATCATTTACAGAAGAAGCCGGTTTCCGGCGGGTCCGGCGGGGGTGTTTTTTGTCGGTTTCTCACAGGACCTCCTTTTTTCGCCAAAGCCGCCGCCGCCCTTGAAGGGCGGGGCCTTCTGTGGTATCATGGGGAAAAGGCTTCAAAGGAGATTCGCCATGCGCCGTGAGACCTCCCCGGAGGAAGAAGCCCTGGAGGAGCTGCGCCGCCTGAAAGGGGACGCACCCCCCGGGAAGAAAAAACGGGCCCCCTGGGCCCGATATATCGCCATCGTCCTCCTGGCCGTGGCCTGCATCGGCGGGGCGGAGCTGACGGCCTGCCGGTTCTTCGCCCCGGCCCTCTACGAGGCCCTGACGGAGCCCGTGGGGGAGGCGGCCCACCAGGTCCTCCAGACGGCGGGCCGGGGCCTGGAGGCCGCGGCCCGCATAGGGACCGCCGCCGCCCGGAAGACCGGGGAGGCCGCCGCCGCCCTGACCGTCCGGGCCGGGGAGGTCCGGGACGCCTTTCGGGACTGGCTGGAGGAGGTAACCGCCCCGGAGCCTGAGCCGGAGCCCGAGCCCCTGGGAGACGCGGACTCCGCCCTGGCCCAGCCGGACGTCGCGCCCCCGGGGGAGATCCTGGACCCCCTCATCAGCGACCTCATCTTCCGGGAGGGCCGGGAGGTCCTCACCGGCGGCGGGGTGGACGTGGCCTACTTCAACCAGACCGACGAGGCCCGCTCCGAACAGAAATACGGCTCGGACCCCCTGGCCACCCACGGCTGCGGCCCCACCGCCATGGCTATGGCGGTGTCCTCCCTGACGGAGGAGATCGTGGACCCGGCGGACATGGCGGCCCTGTGCGTCAAGCAGGGCCACTGGTGCCCCCATCACGGGTCCTACCTCTCCATTGTCCAGGGCGTGGCGGAGACCTACGGCCTGGCCTGCGAATCCCTGGACCTGAAGACCCTGGACGAGGACGCCCTCTACCAGCGCCTGGCCTCCGGGGACGTGGCCGTGGCGCTGATGACCAAGGGGCACTTTACCAAGGGGGGCCACTTCATCCTCCTCCGGGGCACCACGCTGACCGGGCAGATTCTGGTGGCGGACCCCGCCAGCCGGGACCGGAGCCTGATCTCCTGGGAGCTGTCCCTGATCCTGGACGAGCTCTCCCCCAGCCGCCACGACGGCGCGCCCCTCTGGATGCTCTCCAAGCCCGCGGAATAGAAGCTCCGGCCCCCGGGCCGGAGTTTTTATCCGTCATTTAGTAAAATATACTTGACAAATAGTCGGGCGGATGCTACACTGTCCCCATCAAGCACAAGGGGGAGCTTTTTATGGACCACTATCATCTCGGAATTTTCGTTGGTATCTCCGTGGGGCTTCTGGCGGGGCTGTTCGCGGTGGCCCTGCTGTTCAAGAAGAAGGTTCTGGACCTGCACTTCGACGAGCGGCAGGAGCTGGCCCGGGGCAAGGCCTTTCAATACGGCTTCTTCACCTTCATTGCCACCGTCTACGCTTACGGCCTCTCGGACGTGATGTTCGGCCGCTGGTGCGAGGTGCTGACGGGGGTGACCTTCTGCGTAGCGGCGAGCCTGTGCGTTTTCGCCGTTACCTGCATCCTGAAGGACGCCTATTTAAGCCTCCGGGAGAAGCCCCGGACCGTCATGACCATGTTCGCCCTGCTGGCCCTGATCAACTTGGGGCTGGGCGGGATGTACGCCGTCTCCCCCGGCCTGGTGGAGGACGGCATGCTGACCTTCCGGGCGGTGAACCCCATCATCGGCTTCGCCACCCTGGTGATCCTGGTGGTGTACATCGTGAACCATCTCCTCCGCTCCCGGGAAGAGGAGGCGGAATGAAGAACCTCCGCCTCAAGGCCGCCCGGGCCGCCCTGGACATGAGCCAGCAGCAGCTGGCGGACGCGGTGGGCGTCTCCCGCCAGACCATCCACGCCATTGAAAAGGGGGACTACAACCCCACCATCAAGCTCTGCACGGCTATCTGCCGCGTTCTGGGCAAGACCCTGGACGAGCTGTTCTGGGAGGGCTGAGCCCGCCCCGGACCCGTGCTACACGTTTGCGAAAACATTTCCACGGATACCGGGCTAATCGATTACGTGAAATTTATGGAATTCTTACCTACCCAGGCGGGGAAGACTCTTGTATAATAGGGATCGCAAGCAAGTGTCAACCGTTGGTTTCGGCTCCCCGCCGGAGGGAGCCCGAAGGAGGAATTTCATATGCTGAGAAAAACGAAAATTATCTGCACCCTGGGCCCCGCCGTGGACAGCGAGGAAATGATCGTCGCCCTCATCAAGGGGGGCATGAACGGTGCCCGGTTCAACTTTTCCCACGGCAGCCACCCGGAGCATCTGGAGCGGCTGAACCGCCTCAAGGCCGTCCGGGACCGCATGGGCTGCCCCATCGCCACCATCCTGGACACCAAGGGCCCGGAGATCCGCATCAAGAGCTTCGAGTCCAAGACCGTGGAGCTGGCCGCCGGAGAGGACTTCACCCTCACGGTGGAGGACGTCCCCGGCACGGCCCAGCGGGTCTCCGTCACCTACCCCAAGCTGAACCAGGAGGTGTCCCCCGGCCAGGAGATCCTAATCGACGACGGCCTGGTCGCCATCCGGGTCAGGGAGATCAAGGGACCGGATATCATCTGCCAGGTGGAGAACGGGGGGACCCTCTCCGCCAACAAATCCATCAACATCCCCGGCGCCCACATCCAGCTCCCCGCCCTGACGGAGAAGGACGTGGCGGACATCCGCTTCGGCGTGGAGAACGACTTCGACTTCATCGCCGCCTCCTTCGTCCGCCGGGCCGCCGACGTGGAGGCCGTGCGCCAGGTCCTCCGGGACTGCGGCGGGGACGAGGTGAAGATCATCGCCAAAATCGAAAACCAGGAGGGCGTGGACAACCTGGACGACATCCTGGCCGCCGCCGACGGGGTCATGGTGGCCCGGGGCGACCTGGGGGTGGAGATTCCCGCCGCCAGGGTCCCGGCCCTCCAGAAGCAGATGATCCGCAAGGGCCTCCAGGCGGGCAAACCCGTCATCACCGCCACCCAGATGCTGGATTCCATGATGCGCAACCCCCGCCCCACCCGGGCGGAGGTGTCCGACGTTGCCAACGCCGTGTACGACGGCACCAGCTGCGTCATGCTCTCCGGAGAGACCGCCGGGGGCAAGTACCCCGTGGAGGCCCTGAGCGCCATGGTGGAGATTGTCACGGAGGCGGAGGGATCCATCGACTACTGGAAGCGCTTCCAGAAGCAGCTGGTCATCACCACCTCCAACAACATCAACGACGCCATCACCCACACCTGCTGCCTGACGGCCCGGGACCTGAACGCCACGGCCATCCTGGCGGCCAGCAGCTCCGGCCGCACGGCCCGGATGATCTGCCGCTTCCGCCCCGCCTGCCCGGTGGCGGCGCTGACCATGCACGAGAAGACCCGGCGGCAGCTGTCCATCTGCTGGGGGGTCATCCCCTTCCTGACGGGGGAGGTCAACTCCACGGACCGGATTTTCTCCCTCTCTGCCGAGGTGGCGGTGAAGGAACGGCTGGTCCAGCCGGGGGACACGGTGGTCATTACCGCCGGGGTGCCCCTGGGGAAGAGCGGGTCTACGAACCTGATTAAGGCGCAGGTGATTGAGGACAACGGCCTGTAATACCGCTTTCTCAAGCGGGAGATTTTCCGGCGCTGACGCGCGGGGCGGAATGGTAACCAGCGATGGCTGGTTCATTGCACCCCCCATTTTCTCTTTTCCTTCCAGAAGGAAAAGAGAAAACGGGCCGTGCACGGTCCAAAAGAGAAAAGGAAGTATGGGCCCTTCGGGCCAATTTTTTGCCCTTCTATCAGTAGAACACCCTGTAGGGGGCGGGCTCTGTCCCGCCCCGCGATGTGGGGCCAGCTTTTTCAGAGGCTATGATTTTACTGTGGGGCCCGCACCCCTGTGCGGGCCATTCCCCAGGTTTCCACCTATCTCTCCTCAGACCTGCCCAACAGGTAGTCTGTGGACACTCCAAAGAAATCCGCCAGCACAATCAGCATCTCATAATCCGGGCGGTGCTCGTCACTCTCATAATACTGATAGGTGCGGACACCAATCCCCAGCAATTTTGCGACGTCAGCTTGCCGCATCTTTTTTTCTTTACGCAACGCCCGTAAACGCTCCGAAATTTTTACCATAATTCCGCAAATTACCTCTTGACACGCACAAGTTATTCGTGTACTATATACACGAATAAACCTTGCGCAAATGGAGGGATCCTTATGTCACCCTTAATGCAGACCATCTGCGATGAACTCCGGGCGTGCGCGCTGGACCGCTACATAGACGGCTTTGAGTGGGACACCTATACCGTGGAGCTGGCCCGACTCTACGGCGCGCTTTCCGCCGCCCTGCCGGAGTGCTGTCAGGAGCTCCTCCGGCAGTATATCCTCACCTTGAAAGCCACGGCCCGCATGGAGACCGAGGCCATGTTTCAGGCCGCCTTCGCCGCCGCTAAAGAGCTCTTTTAGCCCTCCGGCGCTTCCGCCTTCTTGGCGGCGGGCTTTTTGGCGGTTGTCTTCTTGGCTGTGGTTTTCTTCGCCGCGGGCTTTTTCGCGGAGGCCGCCTTGGTGGTCTTCGCGGTTGTCTTTTTGGCGGAGGCGGCTTTCGTGGTCTTGGCCGCCGTCTTCTTGGCGGGCTTCTCCTCCTCGGCGGGGGGCTCCTCCCCCTCCTTGCGGGCGGCGAAGCGGGGATAGCCCCGTTTGTCCTCCGGCAGGAAGTTGGAGCACGCCGGGTTGATGCAGAAGGGCTTCCGGGCTCCCTTGCCCGCCTTCTTGAACATGGTCTGTCCGCAGACCGGGCAGTCGTCCTTCACAGGCACGTCCCAGGTCATGAAGTCGCACTTCTCAGATTCCACCTTGCTGGTGGAGTGTTCACAGCAGTAGTACGTGTACTGCTTCCCGTTCTTCTTGCTCTTCCCCGTGCGCTTCATCAGCCGTCCGCCGCACTTGGGGCAGCGGCCCGGCATCTCCACCACCAGGGGCATGGTGAAGCTGCACTCCGGGAAGCCCGGGCAGGCCAGGAAGCGGCCGAAGCGGCCCATCTTCACCACCAGGTTCCGCCCGCACTCGGGGCAGACCTCCGTGGAGACCTCGTCGGGCACCTTGATACGCACGCCCTCCAGGTCCTGCTCCGCCTGCTTGAGGTTCTTGTCGAAGTCCCCGTAGAAGTCCCGCAGGACCCCCTTCCAGGGGATGCTGCCCCCCTCCACGGAGTCCAGCTTCTCCTCCATGTGGGCGGTGAATTTCAGGTCGGCGATGTCGGTGAACTTATCCTTCATCAGCTCCGTCACCACCCGGCCCAGGTTGGTAATCTTCAGGTACTTGCCCTCTTTTTCCACATAGGCCCGGTCCAGAATGGTCGACACGGTGGGCGCGTAGGTGGAGGGCCGCCCGATGCCCTGCTCCTCCATGGCCCGGATGAGGGAGGCGTCCGTGTACCGGGCGGGGGGCTGGGTGAAGTGCTGATTGGGGGCGAAGCCCTTCAGGTCCAGGGCGTCCCCCTCCTGGAGCTCGGGGAGGGGAGAATCCTTCTCCTCCTTCTCCTCGTCCCGGCCCTCCTCGTAGACGGCGGTATAGCCCGCGAATTTCAGGCTGGAGGAGCTGGCCCGGAAGTCGTGGCTCCCGGCCCCGATCTCCACGGCCACGCTGTCATAGACGGCGTTGGACATCTGGCAGGCCACGAAGCGGCTCCAGATGAGCCGGTACAGCCGGTACTGCTCCCCCGTCAGGTCCGCCTTCAGGTCCTCCGGGGTCCAGCGGACGTTGCTGGGGCGGATGGCCTCGTGGGCGTCCTGGGCGTTGGCCTTGGCCTTGTAGCGGTGGGTCTGGGCGTAGGATTCCCCGTAGCGGCCCAGGATGAAGTCCTTGGCCTCCGCCAGGGCCTCCTCGGAGAGGCGCAGGGAGTCGGTACGCATATAGGTGATGAGGCCCACGGCGCCCTCCCCGGCGATGTCCACGCCCTCATAGAGCTGCTGGGCGATGGCCATGGTCCGCCGGGGGGTCATGCTCAGCTTCCGGGAGGCCTCCTGCTGCATGGTGGAGGTGGTGAAGGGGGGCGAGGGGCTGCGCTGCTTGTCGGTGCGCTTCACGCTCTTCACCGAGAAGGCGGCGTTCTCCGTCTCCCGGATGACCGCGTCCACCTCGGCCTGGCTTTTCAGCTCCGCCTTCTTGCCGTCCTTCCCGTGGTAGCGGGCGGCAAAGGGCTTGCTGCGGCCCAGGAGGTTTACGTCCAGGGTCCAGTACTCCTCGGGCTCAAAGGCCTCGATCTCCCGCTCCCGGTCGTCCACCATCCGGGTTGCCACGGACTGGACCCGCCCGGCGGAGAGGCCCCGGCGGACCTTCTTCCAGAGGAGGGGGCTCAGCTCATAGCCCACCAGCCGGTCCAGGATGCGCCGGGCCTGCTGGGCGTCCACCAGATTCTGGTCGATGGCCCGGGGGGACTGGATGCTCTCCTGGACCACCTTCTTGGTGATCTCGTTGAAGGTCACCCGCCGGGTCTTCTCGTCCGGCAGGTCCAGAAGGTGTTTTAAGTGCCAGGAGATGGCCTCGCCCTCCCGGTCCGGGTCGGTGGCCAGGAACACGGTGTCCGCCGCCTTGGCGGACTTTTTCAGGTCCTTGATGATATCTTCCTTGCCCTTGATGGGCTGATAGACCGGCTCAAAATCCTGCTCCGGGTCCACGCCCAGCTTGCTCTTGGGCAGGTCCCGCAGGTGGCCCATACAGGCCTTGACGGTATACTCCTTCCCCAGATACTTCCCGATGGTCTTGGCCTTCGCCGGGGATTCCACGATGACCAGATACTGCTTTGACATAGCTACCTCCGTTGTTTCCCGCCTTTGCGGGAGGGGAAATGAAATTCGCGTTATTCCGACAGCTCCACGGTCCTGGTGTACCGCTTGCCGTCATGCTGCTTTACGCAGCCGTCGATCTCCAGCATGGTCAGGGCCGACGAAACCCGCCGGGCGGGGATGCCCGCCGTCTCAATCAGGTCGTCCACCTGAATGGGGCTCTCCGGCTCCAGGACCCGCAGAAGGGCGATCTGGTCGTCCGTCAGGCCCGACCGGCTCACGGTCCGAAGGGCGGGCTTGGGTTCCTCCTCCGGCTCCGGTTCCGGCCTCCGCCGGGGTTCGGCCCGCCGCCGGGTGGGCAGGGGCGTCCAGGCCGGCAGGTCTCCGGCTGGACGGAGCTTCTCCGGGAAGCGCTCCTGAAAGTCCCGCAGAATGTCCCAGCCCTCCGCCGCCAGGCCCGCGCCGTCCCGGATGAGGCGGTTGCAGCCCACGCTGACCGGGGCCCCGATGGGCCCGGGGACGGCGTAGACCTCCCGGCCCTGCTCCAGGGCCAGCCGGGCGGTGATGAGCGCGCCGCTGCGCTCCGGGGCCTCCACGATCAAAGCCGCCACGCTGAGGCCGGACATGATCCGGTTCCGGACGGGAAAATGGGCCTTGTCCGGCGGCGAGCCCGGCGGGTACTCGGACAGCAGGACTCCGGCGGCGGCCACGTCCTCATACAAATCCCGGTTCTCCGGGGGATAAATCACGTCCAGGCCGCCGCCGACCACGCCTACGACGATCCCTCCCGCCCGGAGGGCGCCCCGGGCGGCGGCAGAATCCACGCCCCTGGCAAGGCCCGTCACCACCACCGCGCCGGAGGCCGCCAGCTCCTGGCTCAGCCGCTCCGCGCAGGCGACGCCGTAGGGCGTGCACTCCCGGGTTCCCACCACGGCAACGGCCGCCTCCTCGTCCATGGCGGGCATGCGGCCCCGGACGTAGAGCACCAGGGGCGGGTCGAAGATGTTCCGCAGCCGCTGGGGATACTCCGCGTCCTGTATGGTCAAAATCCGCTGGCCCAGCCTCTGGCAGTCCGCCAGAATGCGGTCCGCGGCGGAGAGGTCCCGGTTCAGCGCCAGCTCCGCCTGGGCCGGGGGCACGTCCTCCGCCAGGAGCAGCTCCTCCCGGTCGGCGAAGAAGATGTCCTCCGGCGAGCCGAAGTGGCGCAGGAGCGCCAGCCGCGACGGATTTTTCAGGCCCGGCAGCTCCGCCAGCCACACCCAGTATTTCAGCATGTCCCGCCCCTCCTTTTTCCAGGGTCCTTTATACTATATTAAATAGAGTCAAATTGCAAGCGTCAAATTTTTAATAATCGTCCCGGGCCGCCTCCCACAGCAGCACGGAGGCCGCCGAGGCGGCGTTCAGGGACTCGCACCGGGGATCCATGGGGATGCGGATGGTCTTGTCGCAGGCCGCCAGCACCGCCGCCGAGAGGCCCCGGCCCTCGCTGCCCACGGCCATGGCGCAGCGGCGGAGGTCCACCACCCGCGCGTCCGCCGTGTCGTCCCGGAGGGCCGCGCCGTACAGGGGCAGGCCCGCCTCCCTCAAAAGTGCCATCAGCTTCGCCAGGGTGCAGCGATAGACGGCGGTGCGGAAGTGGACCCCCATGCCCGCCCGGAGGGTCTTGGGGTTGTTCAGGTCGGCGCAGCCCGGCAGCAGAATGACCCGCGCACCGAAGGCGTCCGCCGCCCGGAGGATAGTCCCCACGTTGCCCGGGTCCTGGACCCCGTCCAGCGCCAGGAAGCGAAACCGCCCCAGGCCGTCCGGCTCCAGCCGCTCCGGCGGCGCGTAATCCGGAGCCGCGCAGGAGAACACCACCCCCTGTGGGGTCTCCATGGGGCTGACGGACTTCATGACGCCCTCCGTCACCCGCACCAGGCGGCACGCCGCCGGGACCTGGGGAAGCTCCGTCCCCTCCGTGAACAGCACGGCCCGGATGGGCGCGCCCCACTGGACCGCCTCCCGGAGGAGCTTGGGGCTGTCGCACAAAAATTCTCCCGTTTCCTCGCGGTAGGAACGGGAGGAGGCCAGCTTCCGCAGATGGACGCAGAGGGCGTTGCTCTTGCTGGTAATAACTTCCATGGCGGCGCGCCTCCTCCCCTGCCATTCCCGGCATCCTGACGAAAAAGCCCTCTCGCCGCCGGGGCAAAATGTAGATTCTTCCTTATCATAAAGGGATCCGCCCGGCTTGTCAAGCCGCCGGGCGGAGTTTTCAACGATTTAACATGTTTTAAACCAGGCGGACCGGACCTCTCCGCAGAGGTACAGGGCACCCAGAGAAAGACGCCCCGGATTTCTCCGGGGCGTTTCGCTTATTTCTCGGCGGCTTCCACAGCCTTGGCCTCAGCGGCGGCCTTGGCCTTTTCGGCCTGGGCCTTCTTGATGGCCTTGTACTTTTCCTTCTCCTCGGCGGTAGCCGCGGGGAGGATGGCGTCTCTCGGGCAGACCTTGGTGCAGAGCTTGCAGCCCACGCACTTTTCGTAGTCGATGACCGCCACGCCGTTTTCCACGTGGATGGCGTCTTTTTTGCACTCCTTCTGGCACAGGCCGCAGCCGATGCAGGAGGTGGAGCAGACGCTCATAGCGGCCTTGCCCTTGTCCTGGTTCGCGCAGCCCACGTGGACCTTCTTGGAGGCGGGGACGGACACGATCAGGTGCCGGGGGCAGGCGTTGGCGCAGGCCATGCAGGCGGTGCACTTGTCCGGGTCCACCACGGCGGTGCCGTTGGGGCCGATGGACATGGCGCCGAACTGGCAGGCCGCCACGCAGGAACCGAAGCCCAGGCAGCCGAAGGCGCACTCCAGGGGGCCGCCCGCAACCTTCGTCGCGGAGATGCAGTCCTTGACGCCCACATAGTCAAAGCGCTTTTTCGCGTTCACGCCGCCAGTGCAGCGGACGAAAGCCACCTGCCGCTCCCCGGTGGGAGCCTCCATACCCATGATCTTGGCGATGGCGGCGGCGTTTTCCGCCCCGGCGGGGGCGCAGGCGGTGACAGGGGCGTCCCCCGCCAGGATGGCGGCGGCGCAGCCGCCGCAGCCGGGATAGCCGCAGCCGCCGCAGTTGGCGCCGGCCAGCAGGCCCAGAATGGCCTCCTCACGGGGGTCCTTCTTCACCTCGAAGATCTTGGAGGCCACGGCCAGCACCAGGCCGAAAACCGCGCCCAGGACGCCCAGGACGATGACAGCAAACAGAATATTCATCAATAACTCCCCCTTACCAAATCTTCAGGCCGGAGAAGCCCATGAACGCCAGGGCCATGAGACCGGCGGTGACCAGAGCCACGGGGAAGCCCTCAAAGCTCTTGGGATACTCGGCGAAGACCAGCCGCTCCCGGATGCTGGCGAACAGCACGATGGCCACCAGGAAGCCGATGCCGCCGGTGATGCCGTAGACCACGGACTCGATGAAGTTGTAGCCCTCCTGGATATTCAGCAGAGCCACGCCCAGCACCGCGCAGTTGGTGGTGATCAGGGGCAGGTACACGCCCAGGGCCGTATACAGGGAGGGCATGGACTTCTGGAGGAACATCTCGATGAACTGCACCAGGGAGGCGATGACCAGGATGAAGGCCACCGTCTGCATGTAGATCAGGTCCAGGGGCACCAGGATGTAATTGTTCACCGCCCAGGTGATGGCGGAGGCCAGGCCCATGACGAAGGTCACGGCGATGCCCATGCCCACGGCGGTGTCCACCTTCTTGGACACGCCCAGGAAGGGGCAGATACCTAAGAACTGGGAGAAGATGAAGTTATTCGCTAAGATAGCGCCCAGCGTAATCGCCAGGAGTTTTGAAATCTGATCCATTTACTTGCCCTCCTTAGTCTTGGACAGCGCCCACTGCATGGCGGCGATGAGGCAGCCCAGCACCAGGAAGCCGCCCACGGGCAGCGTCAGGATGCCGATGGGGAACTGCTCCGGGATGATGCGGAAGCCCGCCAGAGTGCCCGCGCCCAGCAGCTCCCGGATGAAGCACATCACGAAGAGCACGGCGGTGTAGCCCAGGCCCTGGAAGATGCCGTCGAAGAAGGACGCGCCGATGCCGTTCTTATAGGAGAACGCCTCCGCCCGGCCCAGGATGATGCAGTTCACCACGATCAGCGGGATGAACACGCCCAGGGACTCGGCAATAGCCGGGACGAACGCCTGGAGCAGCAGGTCCACGCAGGTGACGAAGCCCGCGATGACCACGATGAACATGGCGATGCGGATCTTGTCCGGGACGATCTTCCGGATGGCCGAGATGACCACGTTGGAGGCCGTCAGGATGATGAGCACGGATACGCCCATGCCTAAGCCGTTCATGATGGAGGTGGTGATGGCCATGGTGGAGCACAGGCCCAGCATCTGCACCAGAACGGGGTTTTGGGTCAGCAGGCCCTCTTTGAACTGTTTACCGATATTCATGTTTCAGCTCCCCCTTTCTCAGCCCAGCACGCCGGCCACGGCCAGCGCGGCGTTGACGCCGTTGGTCACGCCCCGGGTGGAGACCGTGGCGCCGGAGATAGCGTCCACATTGGCCCCGACCGTCAGGGTCCCGTCGGCGGCGCTCTTGCCTTCGAACTGGCTCAACACGCCGACGCCGGAGGCCGTGGGCATGTTGGTCATGACCTTGGAGCCGATGCCGGAGGTTTCCGCGTTTTTGACGATGGAGACGCCGGTGACCGTTCCCTCGGCGTCCACGCCCACCATCATTTCGATCTTGCCCTGGGAGCCGCTGGCCACCACCTTGATGGCGTGGCCCGCGCTCTGGCCGCCCACCTGCGCCTCATAGACGGAGTCCAGGGTGACGCTTCCCGCGGCGGCGATCATCTCGTCGGTGAGGGTCAGCTTGTCGGAGAAGGTGGTGTTGTCCGGGTCGGCCACCACGGCCTTCATGGCGATTTCCGTTTTTTCCTTGTTGATGTCCTCGATTTTTCCCTGGGTAATGGCGTTGACGCCGCCCAGGCAGGCCGCCACGACCACGCAGGTCACCAGCAGCGTCACCGTCAGGGTGATGATGTATTTGGGGTCCATCTGGACCTTTTCCTTGTTCGCGGTGCTCATTTCGCGGCTCCCTCCTTCTTCTCAACGCCGAAGCGCACGGGCTTGGTGAACTTGTCGATGAAGGGCACAAACAGGTTCATGACCATGATGGAGTAGCACACGCCCTCGTTGTAGGAGCCGAAGTAGCGGATCAGCACGGTGAAGAGGCCGCAGCCCACGCCGAAGATCAGCTGGCCCTTCTTGGTGACGGGGGAGGTGGCGTAGTCGGTGGCCATGAAGAACGCGCCCAGCATCAGGCCGCCGCCGAAGATGCTGTAGAGCATCCAGTCCAGGCTGCTGCCGGCCTTGGGGAACAGGAAGGTGAGGACGGCCACGGTGCCGATGTAGGCCACGGGGGTCTGCCAGTTGATGACCTTCCGCCAGATGAGGTACACGCCGCCGATGATCAGCATCAGGGCGGAGACCTCGCCAAGAGAGCCGCCGATCTGGCCCAGGAACATCTCCTTCACGCCGTAGGTCCCGGTGAGGGTCCCGAAGCTCTCCGCCAGGGCGGCGGGGTCCGTGCCCTTCATATAGGAGAGCGGGGTAGCGGCGGTGACGATGTCCACGTTGGACCCGAAGAGGGCCGCCTTGTTCACGGCGGGGTCCACCCAGGTGGTCATGGACCCGGCGTAGCTGGCCAGCAGCACGGCCCGGCCCGCCAGGGCGGGGTTCACGAAGTTTTTGCCGATGCCGCCGAAGAGCTGCTTGACAAGGATGATGGCAAAGGCGTCTCCGATGAGGATCATCCAATAGGGAATCTGCACGGGGCTGACGAAGGCCAGCAGCATGCCGGTGACCACGGCGGACAGGTCCTGGATGGACTGGGGCTTCTTCATGATCTTGCGGTACAGCCACTCGAAGAAGATGCACCCCGCCACGGACACGGCGGTCATGGTCAGGGCCCGGAGGCCGAAGTTGAAGCAGGCGAACGCCAGGGCGGGCACCATGGCGATGATCACGTCTTTCATGATGCCCTGGGTGGTCTCGCTTCCGCGGATATGGGGCGAGGAGGTGGCGATCAGCTTGAGATTCTTGTAGTCCGTCATTTGTTGACAACCTCCTTTTTCGCCTCTTCGACAGCTTTCTTGGCCTCGGCGGCGGCCTTGGCCTTCGCCGCCGCGTCCTTGACCAGCTGCTTGCCGGTCTTGAACATATGGGTCAGGTGCAGCCGGGCGGGGCAGGTGTAGGCGCAGGCGCCGCACTCCATGCAGTCCATGATGTGGGCGTCGTTCAGCTCATCCACCAGGCCCTTGGAGGCGTACTGGTACAGGAAGAGGGGCTCTAAGTGCATGGGGCAGGCGGCGACGCACTTGCCGCAGCGGATGCACTGGGGATGCTCGACGGTCTGCTCTTCCTTCTCGCAGAAGGCCAGCATGCAGCCCGTGCCCTTGGCCACGGGGATGTCGGCGGTGTACTGGGCCATGCCCATCATGGGTCCGCCGGCGATCAGCTTGTATGTACCGTCCTTCAGCCCGCCGCAGTAGTCAAACAGGAGGGACACGGGAGTGCCGATGGGGCACTCCACATTCTTGGGCTCCACCACGCCGGAGCCGGAGACGGTGACCACCTTTTTCACCACGGGCATGCCCGTCGTGATGGCCCGGAAAATGGCGCAGGTCGTGTTGATGTTGAAGACCGCGCATCCGATGTTGCTGGGCAGGCCGCCCGGGGGCACCTGCTTGCCGGTGATGGCCTGGCAGAGCTGTTTCTCACCGCCCTGGGGGTAGCGGCACCGGAGGCCCTCCACCACCACGGGGGCGTGCTTTTCGGCGATGGTTTTGTTCAGCTGGTCGATGCCGTTCTGTTTGTTGACCTCGACTCCGATGACCACTTTTTCCACGCCGAACATCTTGGCAAGGTAAGTCGCGCCGCCGATGATCTCCTCGGAGCGCTCCAGCATGGCCCGGTGGTCTCCGGTGATGTAGGGCTCGCACTCGGCTCCGTTGATGATCACCGTGTCCACTTTTCCGATGCCGCCGGAGATTTTCACATGGGTGGGGAACGTCGCGCCGCCCATGCCGACGATTCCGGCGTTTTTCACGATCTCCACCATCTCGTCCGCGGAGAGGGTGTCCGGGTTCGCCGGGGCCTGAACCTCTTCGCTGACCTCGTCCAGCATATCGTTGTCAATGACCACGGACATGACGTTTCCGCCCATGGAGTAGGGCCGGGGCTCCACCACCTTGACGGTGCCGGAGACGCTGGCGTGGATGGGGGCTCCGAGACCGCGGAACTCGCCGATCTTCTGGCCCACCTTCACGTGGTCGCCGGCCTTTACCAGGGGGGTGCATGGCGCGCCGAAGTGCTGGGACATGGGGATGACCACCTGAGCTGGGGCAGGCAGCTGCTCGATGGCCTTTTCATTGGTCGCGGCTTTCATGTCGTGGGGATGAACGCCGCCAAAGAACGCTTGTGCCATTATTTCACCTCATTTTTTACTGCTGACAGCGGCCCGGGCGGAGACGGTCCTGCCGCCCACCGTCGGGACGACTGACGTGCCTGGACATACCATCACATACTTCCTTGCATTGTACACCCTTCTTTGAAAAATGTCCAGTCTGTGAACGCCAATTTTTCTGGATTTTTTGCCTTTTCTTGCGGATCCTTTACAGCCCCAAGCCCTTCCCGGCCCTGGAAAAAAGAGGGCGCCGCCCCTCCGTTTTCCAGAGGGACGGCGCGTAATCGTTTACCTGGAAATTTCCCCCTTCAGGGGGCCAGGGCCAGCTCCGCCAGGCGCTCCGCCGGGTCCAGGATGGGGAGGCTTGTCTGCTTTTCCAGGGCGGTCTTCACGTAGGGGAAATGGGTGCAGCCCAAAACCACGGCCTCCGCGCCGTTGTCCTCGAAGAAGCGGAGCAGATGCTCCAGGCCGCAGTCCTCCGCCAGGGCCTCCGGCGGCGTCCCGGCCTCCACGCCCAACACCAGGGGCAGCACCCCCGCGCCGAAGACCAGAGTCTCCGGGGAGGCGTTCACCATGGCCCGCTCCACCCCGGCGGCCCCCTGGCAGTTGGCGGCCAGCACGCCTATCCGGCGGTACCGCCGGGCGATCTCGCCGTAGACGTCCATAGGCGTCCAGATGCGCAGGCCTCGGGCTTCCGCCAGGGCATGGGCGTCGATGGTGGCGCTGAGGGAGTTGCAGTAGAGCAGCACCCGGTCCATACCCTGGGCCCTGATCTGGTCCAGAATGGCCCCTACGGCCTCCTCCCGGGCGGCCTGGGAGCCCACCTGAAAGGCGGTCTGCTCCTCCGGGGTCCGGGAGACGGGGAAGCCCAGGGCCTCCGCGCCCTTGCTCTTCATCAGGTCCACGCCCATCTGGGTGTCCACCGGAGTCCCGGCGATGACGGCGATTTTCATACGCGTTTTCTCCTTTATTATTCTTCCGTATGGATACGGGACGGTTCTCTCGGGAGAGCCGGGAGCCTCCTCACAGATCAAAGGGGATCTCTCCCTCCATGAACAGCTGGACCCCGCCCCCTAGGAAGACCCGGTCCCCCTCCAGCCGGACAGTCATCACACCGCCCCGCCGGGAAATTTGCCGGGCCGTCATACGGGTCTTTTCCAGCTTCTTTGCCCAGACAGGCGCCATAAAAGTATGGGCCCGCCCGGTCACGGGGTCCTCCATCACATAAGCCCTTGGATAGGTGCAGGGGTAAAAGTACCTGGACACAAAATCGTATTTCCGTGAGGGTGCGGTTAAAGCCAATCCCAGTCCGTCCCTGACGCCCTCCAGTCTTAAAATTCGCTCGTCATTGGGAACGAATCGCGCCAGCGCCTCCTCGTCCTCGATGACGATCACCAGGTCCCCGCCATCGAAATACGCCTCCCGGGCCAGGCCGTCCGAGGCAGCCAGCATCGCCTCCGTCACCGGAACGGGCCTGGTTTTCCCCACGGGAAAATCCAGGGTAACTTGGTTTCCGTCCCTCGCGGCCCGCAGCTCTCCGCTTAAGGTCCGGAAGCACAGCTCCTTCACGCCGGGGTCCACGAACTCACTGACGACATAGGCCGAAGCCAGGGTGGCGTGGCCGCAGAGGTCGATTTCCCCGCTGGGGGTGAACCATTTCAGGTCATACGTCCCAGTTCCCGTCTTGACTACGAAAGCGGTTTCCGAGTAGTTGTTCTCTATGGCGATATTCTGCATCAGCTCCGGCTCCGGTATCTTTTTACAGGGCAAAACCGCCGCCGGATTCCCCGTGAACAGCTCCTCCGCGAACGCATCTACAATATACTGCTTCATCCCTTACCCTCCCGAAAAGATGATATTGATGACATTTTTTAATTGTATCACAGTCCCGCCGCTGGTTCAACCCCGCCCTTTTTGTCCTAGCCGCTCCGGCGCGTCCATATAGTGTAGGACGGGGGTGTTGTTTTGAAAAAAGGAAGCGCGATGTTCTACGGCGCCCTGCTGCTCACCGGGGCCAACCTGGCCCTGCGGCTGGCGGGCATGAGCTTTCAGGTCTACCTCTCCGCCCGCCTGGGGGCCGCCGGGGTGGGCCTTTTACAGCTGATCCTCTCCGTGCGGATGCTGGCCTTTACCCTGGGCTCCTCCGGGGCCCGGACCTGCGCCCTCTACCTCTCCGCCGAGGCCCTGGGGCGGCGGCGGAGCGTCCGGCCCGCCCTGTCGGGCTGTATCCGGTACTGCCTCCTCTTCGCCCTGCCTGCGGCGGCGGGGCTCTGGGCCCTCACGCCCCGGATCGCCGCCGGGTGGATCGGGGACGCCGCAGCGGAGGCGGCCCTCCGGGCCTTCGCCCTGTTCCTGCCCGTGGGCTGTCTGAACGGCGTGATGACGGGCCTCTTCACCGCCGCCGGGCGGCTGCGGACTTTGGTGGCGGTGGAGTTCCTGGAGCAGGGCTGCGCCATGGCGGTGACCTTCGCCCTGCTGGCCCGCTGGGCGGGCGGGGACCCGGCCCGGGCCTGCCTCTCCGTGGCCCTGGGGTCCTCCGCCGCCTCGGCGGCGTCCCTGGGAGCCCTGTGGCTCCTCCGGCGGGAGGGCTCCCCCCTGGGCCGGGAAGACCGGCCCCCCTGGCGGCGGGTTTTCGGCCTGTCCCTGCCCGTGGGGCTGGCGGACGACCTCCGGGCGGGGCTCAATACCATTGAAAACCTCATCATCCCCCGCCGCCTGGCCCTCTACGGCGGGACGGTGAACGCCATGGCGGACTACGGCGTGCTCCACGGCATGGTCTTCCCCGTCCTCATGTTCCCCGCCGCCATTCTGGCCTCCCTGGCGGACCTGCTGGTGGCGGAGTTCTCCCGCTGCGCCCGCCGCCCGGGGCAGGTCCGGGTCCGCTACCTGGCCCGGCAGGGGCTCCGGGTCTCCTGGCTCTTCGGCCTGGCCGCCGGGGGAATCATCTTCCTCGCCGCCCGGCCCCTGGGGGAGGCCCTCTACCACAGTGAGGCCGCCGGGGCCTGCCTCCGGCTCTACGCGCCTCTGGTCCCCATCCTCTACCTGGACATCGTGGTGGACGCCATGTGCAAGGGCCTGGGCCAGCAGAGCGCCAACGCCCGGTACAACCTGCTGACCAATCTCCTGGACGTGGCCCTCCTCTGGCTGCTGCTGCCCCGGTTCGGCATGGGGGGCTACTACTTCAGCTTCGCCGCCTCCCACCTGGTGAACTTCGGCCTCAGCCTCCGGCGGCTGGGGCGTTCCGTGGAGCTGGGGCCCCTGGGGGCCCTGGTCCGGGGGCCCGGGCGGAGGGACCTGCTGTGGCTCTGGGGCCTCCTGGGGGCCCGGCGGAGGGCGGGAGATTGAATTTTGCCGAAGCTCCTGTTATAATAGAGAAAACGACAGGAAAGGAGCCGCCGCCATGACCTTCCGTAAGCCCTGGTCCTCCCCCCTCTTCCCCGTCTCCCGGCGGGACTTCCTCATCACCGCCGTCATCCTCCTGGCCACGGTGCTGCTGTGCTTCGTCCTCTGGCAGGCGGGCAGCATCGAGGGCTTCGCCGCCCCGGTCTTCGTCCTGGCGGTGCTGCTGATCTCCCGGCTCACCCGGGGCTACCTCTACGGCCTGATCTCCGTGGTGCTGGGGGTGGTCTGCGTAAACTTCATCTTCACCTACCCCTACTGGGCCTTCAATCTGGAGAACCCCGGGTATCTGGTCACCTTCGTCACCCTGCTGATGATCTCCCTGATCACCAGCACCCTCACCGCCCAGGCCAAGCGCCAGGCCCAGCTCCTGGCGGAAAACGAGCGGGAGAAGATGCGCTCCGGCCTCCTCCGCTCCGTGTCCCACGACATCCGCACCCCCTTAACCTCCATCGTGGGGTCCACCTCCGCCGTGCTGGAGAACCCGGGCCTCTCCCGGCAGGAGCAGCGGGAGCTGCTGGAAAACGCCCGGGAGGAGGCCCAGTGGCTGATCCGGGTGGTGGAAAACCTCCTCTCCATCACCCGCATGGGGGACGCCCAGGCCCGCATCTCCAAGGAGCCCGAGCCCGCCGAGGAAGTCCTGGGGGCTGCGGCCCAGAAATTCCGCCGCCGCTTCCCCCAGGTGAACGTCACCGTCTCCGCCCCGGAGGAGCTGCTGATGGTCCCCATGGACCCCATCTTGATTGAGCAGGTGCTGGCTAACCTCCTGGAGAACGCCGCCGTCCACGGCAAAGCCTCCAGCATCGCCCTGCTGCTGGAGGCGGAGGAGGGCTCCGCCAAAATCACCGTCCGGGACGACGGACGGGGCATCCCCCGGGACGAGCTGGACCACCTGTTTGACGGCCGCCTCAAGTCCCGCCGCCCGGCGGACGGGGACGGGAAGCGCAACATGGGCCTGGGCCTCTCCGTCTGCCGGGCCATCGTCGCCGCCCACGGGGGGAGCATCACGGCCCGGAATCTGCTCCGGGGGGCGGAGCTCTCCTTCCGCCTGCCCCTCGCCGCTCAAGTCCTACAGGAGGTATCCACATGAATATACGGGAAAAAATACTGGTCGTCGAGGACGAGAAGAGCATCGCCCAGTTCATCGCCGCCGTGCTGGACGGGCAGGGCTACGAGACCATCCAGGCCCGCACCGGGCAGGAGGGCCTTTCCATGATCTCCTCCCACTGTCCGGATCTGGTGATTCTGGACCTGGGGCTCCCGGACATGGACGGGCTGGACATCCTCCGTCAGCTGCGGAGCTGGTCCAGCCTGCCGGTGGTGGTGGTCTCCGCCCGGTCCCACGAGCGGGACAAGGTGACGGCCCTGGACCAGGGGGCCGACGACTACCTGACCAAGCCCTTCGGCACCGCCGAGCTGCTGGCCCGGGTCCGCACCGCCATCCGCCACACCCGCACCGCCAGCGGGAACGACGAAATCGCCCAGAAGGGCACCTACTCCGTGGGGGACCTGGTCATCGACTACAACAAGCACCAGGTGCTGGTCCGGGGGGAGAACGTGAAGCTGACCCTCAGCGAGTTCCGCATCGTGGCCCTGCTTGGCAAGCACGCCGGGAAGGTCTTGACCTACGACGCCATCATCCGGGAGCTCTGGGGCCCCCGGGCGGGGTCCGGAAACCAGATCCTCCGGGTCAACATGGCCAACATCCGCCGGAAGATCGAGCGCAATCCCGCCGAGCCGGAGTACCTCTTCACCGAGGTGGGGGTGGGCTACCGGCTGGCGGAAGGGGAATGACCTTCGGCGGAACGTAGAATTTTCGCCGGAATTTTTTACAGCCGCTTCCAAATCTTCCCAAGCCCTTGCCGCCCTTGGCATTGCGGGCAGCCGGGGCTAACCCCGCCGGGCGTTTTTTTAAGAATGTGGCAAAAAACACTTGCGTCCCCCATATCTTGTGTGTTATGCTTGGCCTACTGCCAAAGTATTGTGGTAATCACAGGCATGATTACTACGGTGGGTATAATTTCTGAGGGGGATACAAATGAAAGTCATCAAGAGGAACGGCACCGAGGTCTCGTTCGACATCACCAAAATCCTATCGGCCATCACCCGTGCCAACGAGAGCATCGACGCGGAAAAGCGCATGACCTCCACCCAGGTCCGGCGGATCGCGGAATCCGTGGAGCTGGCGTGTCAGGAGCTGGGCCGTTCCCCTTCCGTAGAGGAGATTCAGGACCTGGTGGAATACCAGATCATGGCCCACGGGGCCTTTGAGGTGGCGAAGAACTACGTCACCTACCGCTACACCCGCTCCCTGGTCCGCCGGAGCAACACCACGGACGACCGGATCCTGAGCCTCATCGAGTGCTGCAACGAGGAGGCCAAGCAGGAAAACTCCAACAAAAACCCGGTGGTGAACTCCACCCAGCGGGACTACATGGCCGGCGAGGTCTCCCGGGACTTAAGCGAGCGGCTGCTGCTTCCCAAGGACATCGTGGAGGCCCACCAGGAGGGCATCATCCACTTCCACGACTCGGATTACTTCGCCCAGCACATGCACAACTGCGACCTGGTGAATCTGGAGGACATGCTCCAAAACGGCACCGTCATCACGGGGACCCTCATTGAGCGGCCCCACAGCTTCGCCACGGCCTGCAACATCGCCACCCAGATCGTGGCCCAGGTGGCCTCCAACCAGTACGGCGGCCAGTCCATCTCCCTGGCCCACCTGGCCCCCTTCGTGGACGTGAGCCGGAAAAAGCTTCGGGTCATCGTGGAGAAGGAGATGCGGGAGATCGGCGTCATTCTGGACGAGGACAGCCTCTCCAAGCTGGTGGAGACCCGCCTCCGGGAGGAGGTCCGGGGCGGCGTCCAGACCATCCAGTACCAGGTGCTGACCCTGCTGACCACCAACGGACAGGCTCCCTTCGTCACCGTCTTCATGTACCTGGGCGAGGCCAAAAACGAGCAGGAGCGCAAGGACCTGGCCCTCATCATCGAGGAGACCCTGGAGCAGCGCTACGAGGGCGTGAAAAACGAGGACGGCGTGTGGATCACCCCCGCCTTCCCCAAGCTCATCTACGTGCTGGAGGAGGACAACATCCGCGAGGACGCCCCCTACTGGTACCTCACCAAGCTGGCTGCCAAGTGCACCGCCAAGCGCATGGTCCCGGACTACATCTCCGAGAAGAAGATGCTGGAGCTGAAGGTGGACAAAAACGGCGAGGGCCACTGCTACACCTGCATGGGCTGCCGCAGCTTCCTGACGCCCTACGTGGACCCGGAGACCGGGAAGCCCAAGTATTACGGGCGCTTCAACCAGGGCGTGGTCACCATCAACCTCCCCGACGTGGCCCTGAGCTCCGGCGGGAACATTGAGAAATTCTGGGACATCTTCGACGAGCGGCTGGAGCTGTGCCACCGGGCCCTGATGTGCCGCCACGAGCGGCTGAAGGGCACGCCCTCCGACGTGGCCCCCATCCTGTGGCAGTACGGCGCCTGCGCCCGCCTCAAGAAGGGCGAGCCCATCGACAAGCTGCTCTACGGCGGCTACTCCACCATCTCCCTGGGCTACGCGGGGCTCTATGAGTGCGTGAAATACATGACGGGCAAGAGCCACACGGACCCCGCCGCCACCCCCTTCGCCCTCCAGATCATGGAGACCATGAACGCCGCCTGCCGGAAGTGGAAGGCGGAGCACAACATCGATTTCAGCCTCTACGGGACCCCCCTGGAGTCCACCACCTATAAATTCGCCAAGTGCCTCCAGCGCCGTTTTGGCATCGTAGAGGGAATCAACGATAAGGGTTATATCACAAACTCCTACCACGTCCATGTGACGGAACCCATCAACGCCTTCGACAAGCTGAAATTCGAGGCCCAGTTCCAGCACCTCTCCCCCGGCGGCGCCATCAGCTACGTGGAGGTGCCGGACATGCAGAATAACCTGGAGGCGGTGCTCCAGGTGATGAAATTCATCTACGACAACATCATCTACGCCGAGCTGAACACGAAAAGCGACTACTGCCAGGTCTGCGGCTGGGACGGGGAAATCCAGATCGCCGAGGAAAACGGCAAGCTGGTCTGGAAGTGCCCCAAGTGCGGCAACACGGACCAGGACAAGATGAATGTGGCCCGGCGGACCTGCGGCTACATCGGGACCCAGTACTGGAACCAGGGCCGGACCCAGGAGATCCGGGACCGGGTGCTCCACCTGTAAGCCGCCATGTACTACGGCGAAATCAAGGACTGCGACATCGCCAACGGGGAAGGCGTCCGGGTGAGCCTCTTCGTCTCGGGGTGCACGAACCACTGCGAGCACTGCTTCCAGCCCCAGACCTGGGATTTCGAGTACGGACAGCCCTTCACGGAGGAGACGGAGGCGCATATCCTCTCCCTGCTGGCCCCCAGCTATGTCAACGGATTGTCCCTCCTGGGCGGCGAGCCCTTCGAGCCCAAGAACCAGCGTGTGCTGCTCCCCTTCCTCCGGCGGGTCAAGGCCGCCTACCCGGAAAAAACCATCTGGGCCTTCAGCGGCTTTACCTACGAGGAGCTGCTGTCCGAGGGGAGCTATGCCCGCTGCGAGGCCACGGACGGGATCCTGTCCCTGCTGGACGTGCTGGTGGACGGCCGCTTCGTGGAGGCCCTGCACGACATTTCCCTCCGCTTCCGGGGCAGCTCCAACCAGCGCCTCATCGACTTGAACGCCACCCGGGAGACGGGGCGGATCGTCCTCCTGCCGGACCGGCGATAAGTTCAAATTTCAATCAAAGGGAAAAGCGGCGAAAGCCGCTTTTCTATCTAGTGGAGGTCATTTTATGGTAACAATGGCACAGCGCCTGGAGGCGCTCCGGGTGGAGCGCGGCCTCAGCCGCCCCGCCCTCTCCGCTGCCCTGGGCTTCCCCAAGACGGCCATGGAGAAGTTCGAGACCGGGCGGCAGACGCCCACCCAGGACCAGCAGCGGAAGCTGGCGGACTACTTCGGCGTCACCCTGCCCTATCTCCGGGGCGAGAGCGACGACCCGGCGGAGGGGGACAGCTGGCTGTCCGGCAATGTCCCGGCGGAGGAGCCGGTTCCCCGTGCCCCGGCGGCCCCGTCCGTGCAGAAAAAGCCCCGCCCGGCGGCGGTGCAGGAGGACGGCGCGGTCTTCGGCGCGCTGCTGAAAAGCCCCTCCTTCCAGGCCATGATGCGGGCCGCCGCCTTGGAGGCCCTCCGCTCCCCCGAGGGGCAGGAGCTCCTGGCCAAGGCCGTCCGGCGGGAGCTGGGGCGGAGGTAACGGGAGAATCCGCCCCCGCCGTACGCCGAACCTTAATTTTTTCCTAAAAATGCCGACGTAAAAAGAAAGAGGAATCGCTTCTCATACGGCTTAGACAGGAGGTACTCCCATGACTATCACGCAGATGGTGCAGAACCGGCAGCAGCAGCGAATCGGCGAGCTGGCCCAAAGGACCCAGGGGAAGCCCCATGTCAACCCCTACGGCACCCCCGGCATGAGCCTGAATGGCGCGGGAGACTACCGGAAAATGGTCCCCGTGGACGAGGGCGTCGTCCAGCAGGTCAAGCAGCTGGCTTTCGAGCATATGAAAACCGGCTATGGGGTCAGCGACGGGGAGGATATCAGCAAGGTCATCCGGGACTACACCATGTCCCTGGCGCCGGAGAAGCGTCTCAGCGCCTCCTGGACGCTGAACGAGATCTTCCACAGCGAGGCCGTCCGGCTGGGCGAGTTCGTCCATCAGCAGGACCCCGGCTGGGACTGGGGCAAGTCCTTTGACACCGGCATTCTGGACGGCTACCGGCAGGGCATGGACACTGTGGTGTAAAGGAGGCGGCTGCGGTGGATATTTCAAATTGGGTAAGCGCCCATAACCTCTCCAATCAAATCACCACCGGCGCGCCTCAGGCGGGCTTTCGCTGTGACCCCAGCGCCGCAGTGCGCTCCGCCGGCAGGGATGTGACCCCCGGCACGGACATCAGCGGCGTTGGGACGCTGAAAAGCATTGACGAAGCCGCCCGGCAGGGCTACCGCGAGGATTACTCCATCCGGGACGCGGCGGACGCCCTCTGGAGGAAGGAGACCCAGACCTTCAACCTAAAGGACTTGGACGACCCGGAGAAGTCCAAGGAATTTCTGGAAAACTGGCGCATTCAGGCCCGGTGGGACCTGGGCATTCAGGGCGGCGGCCCTACGAAGGAGGAAGTCCTCAGCGCCTATATCCAGGACCTGCGGCAAAACGGCCTGGACGGCTCGGTGGACTGGAACGGCCTGACCCATGAGCTGAAGGCGTTTCAGGCCACCTCCCCGGAGGAGCTGGAGGACGGGCTGAACTATATGGCCTCCCGCTACGTGGCGGCACTGGATAAGCTGGAGCGCAATTTCAGCGGCGAGGAGCTGGCCGCTCAGCGGGCCAAGCTGGAGGAGATCTATCAGGCCGGAAAGGCCGGGATGATCGACGGCTACACAGAGCTTTTGCAGGATAATCTGGGCATCCCGGACAGCGGCGCCCAGGCGGTCCGGGACAGCCTTTCCTCCATCCTCGCGGAGAAGGAGGAGGCTTACCGGGGCGCGCTGAAGCAGGTCCACGAGGCCGTGGCCCAAACCGGCCCCGACAGCGTGTGGCTGAAGAACCATGACGCCTACATCGCCTCCCAGCTCCGGGCGGCGGGCGGCGCGGAGGGCCGGAGCGAAGCCCGGTATTCCGTCCAGGACCTGACCGCCGCCGGAAAAATCGCCCAGGACTATCGGACGGAGATTGACGGCGCGTCCTCCTGCGGGCGGAACGAAACAACGCTGGCCCTGAACCTGTCCATGGCGGACATGAAGGCGGAGGCTATGATCTCCAAGGGGCTGGTGGGCAAAGACATGGCGGCCCTGCTCCGGGGCAGCCGCACCCAGGGACACGAGAACGCCCTTGCCGCTTTGAATCAGGCCCTTGCCCAGCGGGAGAGCCGCCGGGCCGCCGGGGAGCCCAAAGGGACCTACGCCCCGGTGGACAGCGCGGTATTCCGGGGGATTTACGACGCCGTCATGAGCGCCTACCGGCAGAACGGCGGCGACGGGGCCAAGGCAATCCAGGCCGGGGTCTCCGCCGGGGAGAAGCTGACCGCCCAGGCCGCTGCCAGGGCTCCAAAAGCCGCCCGCTGGGGCGTCAGCATGAAACACTATTTACAGGAGTTCTACAAGGCCCCGGAGGAGCAGGAGGTCACGCTCCTGGGCCTGCAGATCAAGTATCTGACGAATGCGAAGCCCAGGACCTCCGCCTACCAGAAGTACGTTAACAGCTGGCAGGATTTTCTCGCCTCCATCGGCGGCGGGGTGGATATACGGGCTTAAGCAGCCGGGCAGCATACTTACGGTAAAAGCCGCCGTGTCACGGGAGAAGGTGACACGGCGGCTTGCGCCAGGGGCGGCGGCAACCCGCCCATACTTAAAAAGGGAGAGAAGCGCCATGCTGACAGGAGAACTGAAAAACAAAATTAACGCCCTCTGGGAGATTTTCTGGACCGGCGGCATCACAAACCCCCTGGACGTGGTGGAGCAGATGACCTATTTGATGTTCATCCACGATCTGGACGAGACGGACAACCTCCGGGCCAAGGAGAGCGCCATGCTGGGCCTGCCCTATGAGAGCGTCTTCGGCCGGGAGGTCCAAATCGGCGGGCGGGCCATCCCCGGCGATCAGCTTAAGTGGTCCACGTTCCACGACTTCCCCGCCGGGCAGATGTACAGTCTCATGCAGGAGTGGGTCTTCCCCTTCATCAAGACCCTCCACGCCGACAAGGGAAGCGCCTACGCCAAATACATGGACGACGCCATTTTCAAAATCCCCACCCCCCTGATGCTGGACAAGGTGGTCACGGCCCTGGACGGCATCTACGACCAGATGGGCCACGAGGGCGACGTCCGGGGCGACGTGTACGAATACCTGCTGTCCAAGCTCTCCACCGCCGGGGTCAACGGCCAGTTCCGCACGCCCCGGCATATCATCCAGATGATGGTGGAGCTGACGGACCCCACCCCGGAGGATGTGATCTGCGACCCGGCCTGCGGCACGGCGGGCTTCCTGGTGGCGGCGGGCGAGTACCTCCGGGAGCGCCGGAAGGAGGAGGTCTTCTTCAACCGGGAAAACAAGGACCACTATATGAACCGCATGTTCCACGGCTTCGACATGGACCGGACCATGCTCCGCATCGGGGCCATGAACATGATGGCCCACGGGGTGGACAACCCCGCCATTGAGTACCGGGACAGCCTCAGCGACCAGAACCCGGACCGGGAGGCCTACTCCCTCATCCTGGCCAACCCCCCCTTCAAGGGCAGCCTGGACGCGGACATCGTGTCCGCCGACCTGCTGAAGACCTGCAAGACCAAGAAGACGGAGCTGCTGTTCCTGGCCCTGTTTTTGAAGATGCTGCGGACCGGCGGGCGCGGCGCCGTCATCGTGCCCGACGGCGTGCTCTTCGGGTCCTCCAAGGCCCACAGGGACATCCGAAAGGAGCTGGTGGAGAACCACCGGCTGGAGGCCGTCATCTCCATGCCCTCCGGCGTCTTCAAGCCCTACGCCGGGGTGTCCACCGGCGTGCTGGTCTTCACCAAGACGGGCCACGGCGGGACGGACAAGGTCTGGTTCTACGACATGAGGGCCGACGGGTTCAGCCTGGACGACAAGCGGACCCCCGTGGCGGAGAACGATATTCCGGACATCGTGGCCCGGTTCCGGGACCTGGCGGCGGAGAAGAGCCGGGAGCGGACGGAGCAGTCCTTCCTGGTGCCCAGGGCGGAGATTGCGGAAAATGGGTACGACCTCTCTATCAACAAGTACAAAAAGACGGAGTATGTCCCGGTGGAGTACCCTCCCACCAGCGAGATCTTCGCCGAGCTCCGGGAGCTGGAAGCGCAGATCCAGAAGGGGCTGGAGGAGCTGGAGGGGATGGTTTGATGGCGAGGCTGGGAGACACTTTTGTACTGATTAGAAATGGGGCATCAATCAAGCAAACCGAAGGCTCAGGCGGGATTCCAATCACAAGAATCGAAACAATATCCGATCGTCAAGTGAATAGAACTAAATTCGGATATGCGGGAATCTTCAATATTCAGAAGTTTAGTGACTACATCCTTCAAGATAATGACATCTTAATGTCACATATCAACAGTGAGAAACACCTTGGAAAAGCTGCTATCTACCAAAAGCAAGGTGATGAGCAGATAATTCATGGGATGAACTTGCTAATGCTACGAGCAAATTTTCAGGTAATATGGCCCAAGTATGCCCTATATTATTTTGAAACTCCATTTTTCCAGCAACAAATAACGAAGATCACAAGAAAATCCGTAAATCAGGCAAGTTTTACTGTGACATCATTAAAAGAAATAAGCATTCCTCTTCCACCAATAGAAAAACAGCAAAATATAGCTAGGTTATTAGATAAGCTTACTGATTTGATTTTTTCCCGCAAGCAACAACTTGCCAAACTGGACGAGCTGGTCAAGGTGCGGTTTATGGAGATGTTTGAAGGAAAAAACTACCCCTTAGTGTGTATCTCTGATGTTGTCGACAGAAATATTTTACCTGCAAAAAAGAAATTTATATTTTCAGATATAATTAAATATGTAGACATATCGTCAATTGACAATCAGCGCAACGTTATGACTGGATTTACAGAATACGTGTTTTCAAGCGCGCCCTCCAGAGCACAGCAATGTATCAAAGAGGGAGACATTTTAATTTCTACCGTTCGGCCAAACCTTAGAAACATTGCTCAAAACTATTTTAAAGATTTTAACATGGTGGCATCCAGTGGATTTTGTGTGTTGAGGCCAAAGCTTTGCTGTTCATCTTACCTGCGGGCAGCTGTATTATCCGATGAGTTTACGGATGCCATGACAAAAGTGACAACTGGCGCAAATTACCCCGCAATAAAAAGCTCAGATGTATTAGGGTATAAAATCCCACTTGCGCCTGACCATATGCAGCAGGATTTTGACGATTTTAGCATAAAAATTGACGAGTTCAGATTGACAATCCAGCAGAGCTTGGATAAACTGGAAATACTGAAAAAATCGCTGATGCAGGAGTATTTTGGAGGTGAAGGAGAACATGCAAAGCTCTGAATTTAAATCGCGCTTGCTTGAACTGTTCGCGGAGCCGGTGGACGGCGTCGCATATGAGGAAAAGATCAGGCTGATTGAAAAATATCTGGTCGAATATCAAAAAAAGACCGATGACCAGAGGGACAGGCCAAACCACAGAAAACCCTGGACCGATCAGGAGCTGCGTATTGTCCTGCGGGATGCTCCCACCATGCGCAATTGCGTAAAATACGCCAACCTGTTTGGAAGAGGCTACGGGAGCATTGAGCAAATCTACCGGTGGGCGTCAACGACCGACCAGGAAGTCAAAACAAAACGGCCGGACGATGCGTTTGTCGCCCATGTAAAACGAATCGCCAAGGAGTTAGGCTGGAGAGCCTAACCCCGCAACAGTGAGGTAACGCCATGACCAACTTCGACCACCTCCTCCCCGACCCGGACTTCGCCTCCTTCGCCCCGGCTGCGGCGGCGGCGGAGCAGATCTACCGGATCTCCCCCGCCGACTGCATTCTGGCCTGCCGCCGCTGCCTGGAGGCCGCCGTCAAGTGGATGTACTCCGTGGACGCAGGCCTCACCCTGCCCTACGACACCCGCCTGGCGGTGCTGATGGACGGCGGGGACTTCCGGGACATCGTGGGGCCGGACCTCCACACGCGGTTGAAGTTGATCCGGAAGCTGGGCAACCAGGCAGCCCACAACAACGGCAAAAAGCTCAAGGCGCCCGAGGCCGCCCTGTGCCTGGAAAACCTCTACCTGTTCCTGGACTTCGTGGCCTACTGCTACGGCCAGGACTACATAGAGCGCCCCTTCGATCCCTCCCTGCTGGACGCGAAGCCGGAGCCGGTCCCGGCGCCCCCCGCGCCGGAGGTGGACCTTGCGGCCCTCATCGAGGAGAACAAGGCTCTCAAGGCCCAGCTCACCGCCCGGCGGGAGGAGCAGCTGCCCACCTACACCCCCAAGCCCCTGGACCTCTCCGAGTACGAGACCCGGAAGATCTACATCGACGCCATGCTTCTGGACGCGGGCTGGACCCAGGACCGGGACTGGCTCAACGAGGTCCCGGTGGACGGCATGCCCAGCAAGAGCGGCGAGGGCCGGGCGGACTATGTGCTCTACGGCGGCGATGGCCGCCCCCTGGCTGTGCTGGAGGCCAAAAAGACCTGCGCCGACGTGGCCCAGGGCCGCCAGCAGGCCAAGCTCTACGCCGACTGCCTGGAGCGGCAGTACGGCCGCCGCCCGGTAATCTTCCTCTCCAACGGCTTCGAGACCCGCGTCATTGACGGGCGCTACCCTGAGCGCAGGGTCGCCGGGGTCTTCTCCAGGCGGGACCTGGAGAAGCTGATGAACCTGCGCTCCATGCGGCGGAGCCTCTCCGGCGCGGAGGTGGACAAGTCCATTGCCGGGCGCTACTACCAGGAGGGGGCCGTCAAGGCCGTCTGCGAGGCCCTCGACAGACAAAACCGCCGGAAGGCCCTGCTGGTCATGGCCACGGGCTCCGGCAAGACCCGGACGGTCATCGCCCTGTGCGACGTGCTGCTGCGGCACGGGTGGGTGAAAAACATCCTCTTCCTGGCGGACCGGAACTCCCTGGTCACCCAGGCGAAGCGGAATTTCGCCAAGCTGCTGCCGGACCTGTCCGTCACCAACCTCTGCGAGGAAAAGGACAACTACGCCGCCCACTGCGTCCTGTCCACCTACCAGACCATGATGAACTGCATCGACGCGGCGGCGGACGAAACGGGAAAGATCTTCACCTGCGGGCATTTCGATCTGGTCATCTGCGACGAGGCCCACCGGTCGATTTACAACAAATACAAGGACATTTTCACCTACTTCGACGCGCCCCTGGTGGGGCTCACCGCCACGCCCAAGGACGAGATCGACAAAAACACCTATGAGATCTTTGAGCTGGAAAGCGGCGTGCCCACCTACGGCTACGACCTGGCCCAGGCGGTGAAGGACGAGTTTCTGGTGGACTTCCTCTCCGTGGAGACGGAGCTGAAATTCCTGGAGCAGGGCATCGTCTACGACGAGCTCTCCGAGGAGGACAAGGCCGCCTACGAGGAGACCTTCAGCCGGGAGGGGGACGCGCCGGACAGCATCTCCTCCTCCGCCCTGAACGAGTGGGTGTTCAACGAGGACACCAGCCGTCAGGCCCTCCACATTCGCATGACCAACGGCTTAAAAGTGGACTACGGCGGAAAACTGGGCAAGACCATCATCTTCGCCAAGAACCACGACCACGCCGAAAAAATCCTGGAGGTCTTCGGCAAGGCCTACCCGGAGCTGCCGGGCTTCGCCGCCGTCATCGACAACCGGACGGAGTACGCCCAGGCCGCCATCGACGAGTTCTCCGAGGCGCGGAAGCTCCCCCAGATCGCCATCTCCGTGGACATGCTGGACACGGGCATCGACGTGCCGGAGATTTTGAACCTGGTCTTTTTCAAGAAGGTCATGAGCCGGGCCAAGTTCTGGCAGATGATTGGCCGGGGGACCCGGCTGTGCCCGGGGCTCATCGACGGGGCGGACAAGGAGAAGTTCTACATCTTCGACTTCTGCGGAAACTTCGAGTTTTTCCGCATGAACAAGGGCAAGGCCTCCCCCAGCCAGCCGGCCCTCCCCGGGGCGCTGTTCAAGCTGAAGGCCCAGATCGCCCTGCAATTGCAGGAACCCGAGTATCAGACGGAGGAGCTGGCGGCCTTCCGGGCGGAGCTGGTGGAGGTCATGGTCCGCAAGGTGAACGGGCTGAACCGGGAGAACTTCGCCGTCCGGCAGCACCTGAAATACGTGGATCGCTTCGCCAGGCCGGAGGGCTACGCCGCCCTCACCTACGAGGACACGCTGCACATCAAGGAAGAGCTGTCGCCGCTGATCCAGCCGGACCCGGACGACCCCAAGGCCCTGCGCTTCGACGCGCTGCTCTACGGCCTGGAGCTGGCCCTTCTGGCGGGGAAGCCCAGCGCCCGGGCCCGGGGCGACCTGCTGGGCAAGGTCCGGGCCGTGGCGAAGCTGTCCAACATCCCGGAGGTGGCGGCCCGGTCGGAGCTGATCGGCAAACTGCTCCACACGGATCACCTGGAAACCGCCGGAGTCGATGAGCTGGAGCGCATCCGGGAAGAGCTCCGGGACCTGATGAAGTACATCCCCATGGAGCGGCTCCGCTACGACACAAATTTCGACGACGAGATCCTCTCCCTGGAGTGGAAGGCATCGGCGCTGGAAAACGACGACCTGAAAAACTACAAGGCCAAGGCGGAGTTCTATGTCCGCCAGCACCAGGACGAGGCCGCCATCGCCAAGCTGAAGGGCAACGTCCCCCTGACGGAGGAGGACGTCGCCGCCCTGGAGCGCATCCTCTGGAGCGAGGTGGGCACGCGGCAGGAGTACGAGGCGGAGCTGGGGGCCAAGCCCCTGGGGGAGTTTGTCCGGGAGATCGTGGGCCTGGACATGGGCGCGGCGAAGGCGGCGTTTGCGGAGTACCTGGACGGCGCCGGGCTGGACAGCCGTCAGATCTATTTTGTCAACCAGATTGTGGAGTACATCGTCCGCAACGGATTGATGAAGGACCTCTCGGTCCTCCAAGGCCCGCCCTTCACGGACAAGGGCAGCGTGGTGGAGGTGTTCACGGACCTCTCCGTCTGGCTGGGCATCCGGAGGGTGATTGAGGGCATCAACCAAAACGCCCTGGCGTAAGCGTGCGGAGGGGGTGGAGTCATGGCGAGGCTGGACGAGCTTTGTTCAAAAGCATCCTCCAACATTGCGCAGAAGGACCTGGTCCAACGGAACGGCGAGTATCCCATTTTTGGGGCCAGCGGGTTAATCAAGCATGTGGATTTCTATCAGCAGGAGCGGCCTTATATCGCAGTGGTGAAAGACGGGGCCGGAGTGGGCCGGGTCATGCAGCTGCCGGGAAAATCGTCCGTCATTGGGACGATGCAGTACATTATTCCCAATGAGGGCGTCAGCGTCTCCTATTTGGCATATGCTATGGAGCATTTAGACCTTGCGAGATATTACACCGGCGCAACCATTCCGCATATTTATTTCAAAGACTATTGCCGGGAATCGCTGCGCAGCCACAGCACGGAGGAACAGCGCCGCATCGCAGCTGTGCTAAACCAGACGTCGAAGCTGATTTCCCTCCGCAAACAGCAGCTTGCTAAGTTGGACGAATTAGTTAAAGTGCGGTTTGTGGAGATGTTCGGGGATCCGGTGCGAAACAACAAAAACTTTATAACGGCGCGGGGAGCCGCATTTCTCAAGCTCTCAAACGGGAAACCAGTCTTGGAGGAAAAGCGCAGGAGGTCCGGTATTCCCGCCTATGGAGGGAACGGAATTTCCTGGTACACCGACGAGGCTCTTTTCCCAAAAGACACTCTGGTAATTGGCCGCGTCGGTTTTCAAAGCGGCAACGTTCACCTTGCAAGGGGGCCGCTGTGGGTGACAGATAACGCCATGTATGTGGCGCAATACGATGCGGAACGCTACGACCTGGAGTTTCTATATGCGCTGATGAACGCTATTGATTTTACACGCTTTCAAGACGCGGGTGATTTGAAAAAGGTCACGCAGAAGCCCTTCCTGGAAACAGTTTATATCCAGCCCCCATTGTCTATCCAGCGGCGGTTTGCCGCTTTTGTGGAGCGGACCGACAGAGCAAAGGCGTTGGTTCAGCAGAGCCTGGCCCAGCTGGAGACATTAAAAAAATCCCTGATGCAGGACTATTTCGGCTGACTCCGGCCCAGAAAAAATTACCGCCGTAAAAACAGCATATTCCCCCCTTTTCGAGTCAAACTATGCTCGCGATACCCAAGTGACCCGCAAACGCATGATTTGATGAAAAGGAGAGATTCAATTATGTCCAGCAAGAACAACAACAAGCTCAACGTCCCCGAGGCCCGGGAGGCCATGGATAAGTTCAAGATGGAGGCCGCTTCTGAGGTTGGCGTCAACCTGAAGGAAGGCTACAACGGCGACCTGACCAGCCGCGAGGCCGGCTCCGTCGGCGGCCAGATGGTCAAGAAGATGATACCCGTACAAACCGCGAGTTTCCAGCGGACTGACCGGACAGCAAGGGGGCATCAGGTCACGGTTACATATCGGGCGGGACTATACCTGTAAAGTGAATAGAAAGAAAACCCACCCGCAGGGAAACAGCTCTCTGCGGGTGAATTGTGCATTTTCGATTGATTTTTCTTCTCTTGTCTGTTATGATGTTTCTAGGAACATAACAACATAAGAACTAATATAAGAAAAGTCTTACTTATCCCCTTTCTTTCTTATGTTCTTGCGGCTTAAATAAGGAGTGTGCTTATGCTGGAAGAAGAATTTGGAAAACTGCTTTTAAGAGTTCAGCAGCGAAATTGCGAGGAACAGACCCTGGAGGTCAAGGCCGCCAACAAGGGATGTCCGGAGCGGCTCTATGACACGTTTTCTGCCTTTGCCAACCAGAACGAGGGCGGGATGCTTTTATTTGGTCTGGATGAAAAACAAGGGTTTGCCAAGGTCGGGGTCTATGATGCCCAGGACCTGCAAAAGAAGCTGATGGAGGTGGGCGAATCCATGACACCGGTGGTGCGTCCTGTTTTGTCTGTCTATGTGGAGGGGGCTATGCTGTTTGTGGCGGCGGAGATTCCCCCCCTGGATCTGGCAGAGCGGCCCTGCTTCAAAACAGCCCGGGGCCGGCTCAAGGGTTCCTTCATCCGGGTAGGAGACGCGGATAAGCCTATGACGGAGTATGAGGTTTACAGCTACGAGGCCTACCGCAAGCGGAGCCGGGACGATCTGCGTCCGGTGGAGGGGATCTCATTGTCCGCTCTGGATCAGGTCCAGCTGGAGCAGTATCTGCTGAAGCGCAAGCTGGATCGCCCCAATTTTGCCTCTGTTCCGACGGAACAGCTCTATGAGCTGACCGGACTGCAAAAGGAGGGACAGTTTACCCTCACAGCGGTCCTGCTGTTTGGCCTGTATCCCCAAGCCTATTTTCCGCAGCTCAGCATTATTGCATCCCGTGTGCCGGGTACTGAGATGGGTGAAGTGGATGAAACAGGGCAGCGGTTTCTGGACAGCAAACGCATTGAGGGCAGTCTGGTGGAAATGCTGGAGGGTGCGGTCAGCTTCCTGCGAAGTAATATGCGCATGGCTGTGCGCATTGATCCTAAAACAGGAAAGCGGCAGGATATGCCGGAATATCCCCTTGACGCCCTTCGGGAAGCGGTTTTGAACGCGCTGGTCCACCGGGATTACAGTACCCATACAGAAAATATGCCCATCCAGCTGATCATGTTTTATGACCGGGTGGAAATTCGAAACCCTGGCGGACTTTATGGGCGTTTGACGGTGGATCAACTGGGAAAGATCCAGCCGGATACCCGAAATCCGGCCGTGATCACCGCAATGGAAGCCTTGGGACAGACGGAAAACCGCTATTCCGGTATCCCAAGAATCCGCCGTGCCATGGCGGAGGCCGGCCTGCCCGAACCGGTATTCCGGGATGACCGCTGGGAATTTTCCGTCTGCCTCTATAACAAGGAGGCGGCAGAACAGCCTCCAGAACGCAAACCGGCGCTTTCCGCTGAAAAACTGCCCTTGGACGACCGCGGACTGCTTGACTTTTGCAGGACGCCCCGCACGCGAAAGGAAATTGTGCGTTTTTTGGGGATTGCCTCCGGTCAGTACGCTACCCGGCGCTACCTGGAGCCGCTGGTGAAATCCGGGATGATTTTGATGACCCTCCCGGACCGGCCCAAAAGCCCGAAGCAGACCTACCAGACAAATCCGGATATCCGGTGATCAATCATAAAAACCAGAAAGCGAGAACCGCTATGATTACAGGCGAACTGAAAAACAAGATCAACGCCCTCTGGGAGATCTTCTGGACGGGCGGCATTACCAACCCTCTGGACGTGGTGGAGCAGATGACCTACCTGATGTTCATCCACGATCTGGATGAGACAGACAATCTGCGCGCCAAGGAGAGCGCCATGCTGGGCTTGCCCTACAAGAGTATGTTCGGGGAGGAGGTCCAAATTGGGGAGCGGACTGTCCCGGGCAATCAGCTCAAGTGGTCGGTATTCCACGACTTCCCCGCCGGGAAGATGTACACCGTGGTGCAGGAGCAGGTGTTCCCCTTCATCAAGAACCTCCACGGGGACAAGGGCAGCGCCTACGCCAAGTACATGGACGACGCCATCTTCAAAATCCCCACACCGCTGATGCTGGACAAGGTTGTCACCGCCCTGGACGAGATCTACGCCCAGATGGCCCAGCTCCGGGACGGCGACGTGCGGGGAGACGTGTATGAGTTCCTTCTGTCCAAAATCGCCACCGCCGGGGTGAACGGCCAGTTCCGCACGCCCCGGCATATCATAAAAATGATGGTGGAGCTGATGGCCCCCGGTCCAGACGAGGTCATCTGCGACCCGGCCTGCGGTACGTCGGGCTTTCTGGTGGCGGCTGGGGAGTACCTGAAAGCCAACCGCAAGGAGGAAATCTTCTTCAACCGGGAGAAGAAAGCCCACTACATGAACGCCATGTTCCACGGCTTCGACATGGACCGCACCATGCTACGCATCGGGGCCATGAACATGATGACTCACGGGGTGGACAACCCCACCATCGAGTACCGGGACAGCCTGTCCGACCAGAACCCGGACCGTGAAAAGTACTCCCTCATCCTGGCCAATCCCCCCTTCAAGGGCAGCCTGGACGCGGATATCGTGTCCGCCGACCTGCTGAAGCTGTGCAAAACCAAGAAGACTGAACTGCTGTTTTTGGCCCTGTTTTTGAAAATGCTCAAGGTGGGCGGGCGGTGCGCCTGTATCGTTCCGGACGGCGTGCTGTTCGGGTCCTCCAAGGCCCACCGGGATATCCGCCGGGAGCTGGTGGACAACCACCGCCTGGAGGCGGTTATCTCCATGCCCTCGGGGGTGTTCAAGCCCTACGCCGGGGTGTCCACCGGGGTACTCATCTTCACCAAAACCGGCCACGGCGGAACGGACAAGGTGTGGTTCTACGATATGCGGGCGGACGGCTTCTCCCTGGATGATAAGCGGTCCCCCGTGGCGGAGAACGACATCCCCGATATCGTCGCCCGGTTCCATGACCTGGCCGGGGAAGCGGACCGGGCCCGGACTGAGCAGTCCTTCCTGGTGCCCAGGGAGGAGATTGTGGAGAATGGCTACGATCTGTCTATCAACAAGTACAAAAAGACCGAGTATGTCCCCGTGGAGTACCCGCCCACCAGCGAGATTTTCGTCCAGCTGCGCCAGCTGGAAGCCGAGATTCAGAAGGGACTGGAGGAATTGGAGGGGATGGTGTGATGGCGAGATTGGGGGACATTTTTACAATATCTTCTGGTGGAACACCAGATAAAAGACAGGCGAAGTATTATGAAAATGGAACTATTCCATGGGTGAAAACAGGAGATTTAAAAGAAAAATATGTTTCACATATAAATTCTACAATTCTCCTGCCGATTACGCCCGTATGCGTGAGGTGTCAGACCGGCTTTGCCGGGAGTACGCTATTTCTGTGATAGAGAACCCCGGCGGGCGGGCCAAAAACTACGCAGAATGGCAGGCCGAGCAGAACGGCAAGCCCACCCACCGGGGCACCATCCGGGCCGACATTGACCGGGCCATCCTCGCCTCCACCACCGAGCGCGACTTTCTGCGGGTGATGGCTGGCAGTATCACCGCCGATATGAACCGGCTCTTTGCCGCCCAGGAGAAAGCGCAGAAATACTCTTTCTGATATTGTTATCCATGGCCAGACCCAGGACAGGGCGGCTTTTTTCATTCCTCAAGCAGCTTTGAAACGGGAACTTCGAGCGCATCCGCAATTCTGAACAGCGTCTTCATCGACACGCCAAAAGTCTGTGTCTTTGACGCTGCCTTGATGCTTTCCAATACATAAATTTATTGACACTCCTGATGTTCAACTATATAATGCAGATTTGTCCAGTCTTTTACTTGATTGGACACACAAAATGTTATTGGCAAAGGGGTACTCTTTGCCAGAATAGGAGGAAAATATGAATAAGCAGGAATTGATCGAACGTATGGCGGGCAAGACCGGGATGGCAAAAAAGGACTGTGGTATTGCCTTGGATGGTATGCTGTCTGCAATCACAGAGGCTTTGCAAAAGGATGACAAAATAAAGCTGACTGGCTTTGGCACTTTTGAGGTGAAGCACCGGGCCGCCAGAACAGGCCGCAATCCGCAAACCAAGGAGACTGTGGAAATTCCGGCGCAGAGCGTTCCGGTGTTTAAGGCGGGAAAGGTCTTGAAAGAAAGCATTCTTGGTAGCAGCGAGAAAAGAGTATTGTCAAAAGCTGCGCTTTAGTATATAATTCCTCTGTGAATAGGTGACAGGAGAAGTGGTTATTGCAGGGGGGAAGTGATTACACTGGATGACACCAAGACCCGGATCATCGTTGCCGCAATCAAGGCTGTACGGCAGTATGGCCTGGAAGGGGTGCGCATCCAGAACGTCAGCGAGCTGGCGGGGATTTCATCAGGAGCGATTTACCGCCACTTTGACGGCAAGGATCAACTGCTGGTGGAGTGCTTCACTTATGTGGACAAGCAGGCGGCGGCAATCTTTGAACATTTGAAATTCAACCCGCTGCTTATGCTCACTGACCCTATGGGTGCGGTAAAGGCGCTGTGGGTGCCCTATTTTCGGTTTTGGACATCCCGCCCGGACGAAACAGTTTTTTATCACCGCTTTCGGGACAGTACGTTTTTCCCCCAGTATGACAAGAGCCGGGATGTGACCTATTTCAAGACGTTTATTGGAATGGTTGACGTTTTCAAAAAGGTATTTCCAAGCCTGGACAAAATCAATCAGGATTTATTGTGGCTCCACGTCCTCACATCCACTGTTATGTACGCAAAGTATGTGGTGGAAGGGACGCTTCCAGACAATCAGGAAACCGAGGACACTGTGTTTCAGTTGTTAACCACTGGACTGAGCGGCTATTTGAAACCGGAGAAGCCTAAAAAATCAAGACGAAAATGAAAATGTGCCGCTGGAGGCGGTTCATTTTTAGTAGTTTGATAATGAACGTTCACTATCATACCGGTTAAAGGCACGCTCGGTTCTCAAATTTTTTTGGCGCTAAGGGGGGGTGAACATTCACTAACTTTGGAATAACCTTCTTTCTATTCGGAAAACTATCTGCATCGAATACAAAGGAGATTATTGCCATGTTCAGCCAGGAAGCAGCTTTCACAATTACCGCCGACCACATTTCCCAATATGCGGCGCACCTCCAGGAACAAGAGCGAGCCAAGAACACTGTAAAGAAATATGTTCATGACCTTAACGATTTCATGTTGTTTCTGAATGGGAAAGCCGTCACAAAGGTGGCCGTGATTGCGTGGAAAGAGCATCTGGCTGATACCTATACCCCAGCCACAGTCAATTCCATGCTGGCAGCGGTCAACAGTTTTTTCCAGTTCATGGACTGGCCGAAGCTGTCTGTCAGGCCGCTGAAAGTACAGCGTCCCCTTTTCTGTGATGAAAGCCGGGAAATGACCCGCGCTGAATATGTCCGTTTGGTGAACGCGGCCCAGCGGCAGGGAAATGAACGGCTGTCCCTGCTCCTTCAAACAATTTGCGCCACAGGCATCCGGGTATCAGAACTCCGATTTATCACCGTGGACGCTGTGACCCTGGGCCGTACAGTGGTCACGAACAAGGGAAAACGGCGAACTGTCTTTCTGCCTGGGAAGCTGTGCGGGCTGCTGAAAAAGTATCTGAAAAAACAAAAAATCACCGACGGATCGGTGTTTGTGACGCGGACGGGCAAACCCCTTGACCGCTCCAATATCTGGCGGGATATGAAGGCTCTGTGTGAAAGCGCCGGGGTTGAGCCAGACAAGGTGTTCCCCCACAACCTGCGGCATCTGTTCGCCCGGACGTATTACTCGCTGGAAAAGGATTTGTCCCGGCTGGCGGATATTCTGGGCCATTCCAATGTCAGCACCACCCGCATTTATACCGCAGAGAGCGGTTTTGTTCACGCCCGACAGATGGAGCGGCTGGGTCTGATCCTTACAACATAATTTTTGTTATGTTGTTGTTTAGACCGCAACAGGTCAATATACATATCGCATTATACAGGAAAAACGGCTTTCTGACAAGTCCTTTTACAACTTAGGCATGAAGAAACTGACGGGATGCTCTCTATATTTATCTCGCCTGTCTTTTCTTGCACTTTTTTCAGATTCTCTGCGTCCTTACAGTGAAATTGGGGCGGTTGGGCTTCACTCTAATACAACATAACAAAAATTAAGTTGTTAATAGGCAGCTTGAGTTAAATATAGTGAGGGATATGAGTATGGAAAAAATATTGATCGTGGACGACAGCATTGTGCAGGCAGCACAGCTAAAGTCAATTATAGAAGATGAGTATGATATTACCGTCGCACAAACTGCGGAGGACGGGCTGCGTTTAGTGAGCGAGGGGGATTTTTCCCTCATTCTGCTGGATGTCGTGATGCCTGGAATGGACGGTTTTACGCTGCTGAAAATGTTGCAGGAGCAAATCGTGACTCAAAGCATCCCGGTCATCTTGATTACCAGCCTTGCAGATGTGACGAATGAGCAGCGTGGACTTGTTTTAGGGGCCGTGGATTATATTACAAAGCCATACATTCCCCTGATCGTTAAGGCAAGGGTCAACACACATATCAAACTCTACAAATATCGCAGACAGATTGAGCAGCAATCCATGACCGACCAACTGACAGGAATTGCCAACCGGCGTCGGTATGAACAATACAGCGCGACAAAATGGAGAGAAGCGATCCGCCTGCACGTTCCGTTCTCCATCTGTATGTTTGATATTGACCGCTTCAAAGTGTATAACGATACCTTTGGCCATCCTGCCGGAGATAAGGTGATCGCTTCCGTTGCTCAGACAGCGGCGTCCTATTTGAAACGCAGTACGGATTTTCTTGCCCGCTATGGCGGCGAGGAATTTGTGGCATTGTCCCTGGGCGACAGTTCGCAGCAGATTTTTGAACACTTGAAGAAAATCCGACAGGCAGTAGAAAACCTGCACATCCCCCATGATCCGTCTGTGGCTGAATGGGTCACGGTCAGTGTCGGAGGGGTCACGATTGTTCCTGATACGGAAAGCGCCTATGATTTTTACTTAAAAATCGCGGACACCATGCTGTACGATGCAAAGAAAAACGGCCGGAACCGGGTCGTTTGGGCCGATGAAAGGCTGAAACAGTTGTGGGAAAAAAGGTAGTCTGACTGACATCAAAATATCAATTCATATGGGAGGTATATTGTGAGCTTATTGGAGCTTTTCAGAAAAAGGGCAAAAGAACGGCCACCTCAAGAGGATAAAGATACAAATGGCACAGAAGAACTCGATATTTATTCGGGTATGCGGGTGGAAGTAACAACCGCCGCAGGACAGATACTCTTTGTGGCAAAGCTGATGGGCCTGCATGGGGACAAGGCGGAGCTGCACCAATATTCGGAGGCCGCGATTGTCAAGGATGTTGAAACCATCCATGCCAGGATCAGAGGATATAGCGACTATGAGCGCAAAGCGGTCTATATGGAGGGCATAATTACACCCGGCCCCAAGCATATATGGCAAGTGGAGGAGCTGACCATCGTCCGCGTGGGAAATGACCGTGCCTTTTTCCGCCTGACCACAAACCTTGACGCCACCGCCACCATGTTCAGCGGATTGGCAATGGGAGAAAAGCCCTGCAAGCTGCTGAACATCAGTGTGGGCGGGGCCAGCGTCAGCTCGGAGTACAGATACCACAAGGGAGACAAATTTCTGCTGAAGGTCAGGCTGTTGGAGGACAGGCCGGAATCGGTCATGTTCAGCCAAATCGTGCGCGTTGTAGAAAAGGACGAGGGAAAATTCGAGTACGGGTGCCGATTTTTGGAATTGACCGAAGTCGATCAGGAACAAATAACACGGAATATTTTTGCAGCCCAGCGCCAAAAAAGGGGACGTTCCTAAACATTCGTGAAAACATAAAGGAGAGTAGAAAATGAGTATGTTCTATCGCCATAATCGCGGCGGCAAGCGGCTCCAAAGAAAACCAAAGTCTGAAAACAGTTCAGGAGCACGGCTTGCCGCGCTCCTTTTGTG
>CAJUOD010000006.1 GCA_910587875.1 uncultured Oscillibacter sp.
TAAACTGCTGCTTCTCGACGAGCCGTCCCTGGGGCTGGCGCCTTTGGTGGTGCAGGATATCTTCTCCATCATCACCGAGATCAACCGCCAGGGCGTGACGGTGCTCCTCATCGAGCAGAACGCCAACATGGCCCTGAAAATCGCGGACCTGGCCTACGTGCTGGAGACGGGCAACATCACCCTCTCCGGCACCGGGGCGGAGCTCCTGGCCAACGAGAAGGTCCGGGAGGCCTACCTGGGCAAGAACGGATAAAATTTTACAAAAACTGGAAATTTGGAAGAAAAGAGGTCCCTGGGGGCCTCTTTTCTTCCTTTTTCTGCCGGAAGGGGGAAGAAAAACGTCGAAAAAAGCTGAAAGTTAGTTGCAACAAAGTACTAGACAAGGGGAAAAATGTTTGATATAATCCGTGGCAATCGATTACGGAGTGGAAAAACTGGCAAAAAAAGGACGCTTTTCCAGTTTGCTCCATAGAATAATACAGATAGGAGGCCGTATCATGGATGTGACAGCGATTGGTGAGATTCTGATTGACCTGACCCAGACAGGGGTCAACGCGGCGGGGGTGCCCCAATTCTCCGCGAACCCCGGCGGAGCGCCCGCCAACGTCGCGGTGGCGGCGGCCCGTCTGGGAGCCAAGTCCGCCTTTTGGGGCAAAGTGGGGGACGACGGCTTCGGAGGCTACCTTAGAAAGGTGCTGACGGACAACGGCGTGGACGCCTCCGGCCTGCGGACCGGGAGCCAGCCCACCACCATGGCCGTGGTCTCCGTGGACGGGGCCGGGGAGCGGAGCTTCCGCTTCCTCCGGGGGGCGGACCGGGACATCTGCCCCGAGGAGGTGGACGAGGACAAGGTGCTGAAGAGCAAGATTCTCCACTTCGGCTCCGTCAGCCTGACGGCGGGCATGTGCCGCAGCGCCACCATCTTCGCCGCCCGGACGGCCCACAAGCACGGCGGCCTGGTGAGCTATGACCCCAACTACCGCCCTGCCCTCTGGGCCAACCAGGCCGAGGCGGCGGAGTGGATGACCATCCCCCTGCCCCTGGTGGACATCATCAAGCTGGCGGAGGAGGAGCTGCCCCTGCTGACGGGCACCGCGGACCTGGAGGAGGGGACCCGCGTCCTGGAGGACCGGGGATTGTCCCTCATCATGGTGACCCTGGGCGGCGAGGGCGTCTTCTGCCGCTGGAAGGGGGAGACCTGGAAGCAGCCCGGCGTCGCCGTCAAGGTGGCGGACACCAACGGCGCGGGGGACACCTTCCTGGGGGCCGTCCTCAGCCGCCTCTGCGCCCGGGGCGAGAAGCCCCTGGAGGGCCTGGAGCGGGCGGAACTGGAGGACATCCTGGCCTTCGCCAACCGGGCGGCGGCCATTACCTGCTCCCGCAGCGGGGCCATCCCCGCCATGCCCGCCCTGGCGGAGCTGGAGGGAGGGCAGACGCCGTGAGAGCCTCTATCTTCGACCAGCGCCTGGAACGGCACTACGACGAGCTGAAGTGGCTCTACTGTGAGCTCTATCAGGACGAGGCGGCCTTCGCCGACTTCGTGGAGATGCTCCGCCGCAGCTGGGCGGAGCGGAAGAAGCCCCTCCGGGACCAGGACAAACGGCGGGAGGCGGACCCGGACTGGTACAGAGGGCGGGACCTGCTGGGCATGATGCTCTATGTGAACGCCTTCGCCGGGAATTTGAAGGGCGTGAAGGAAAAGCTGGGTTACCTCCGGGAGTGCGGCGTGAACTACCTGCACCTGATGCCCCTGCTGGAGAGCCCCAAGGGCCGCAGCGACGGGGGCTATGCCGTCTCCGATTTCCGGAAGGTCCAGCCTGAACTCGGGACTATGGAGGACCTGGAGGCCCTGGGGGACGCCTGCCGCCGCCGGGGGATGAGCCTGTGCCTGGACTTCGTGATGAACCACACCAGCGAGGACCACGCCTGGGCCAAGCGGGCCCTGGCCGGGGAGCCGGAGTACCGGGACCGCTACTTCTTCTACGATTCCTGGGACATCCCCCGGGAGTTTGAGAAGACGGTGCCCCAGGTGTTTCCCACCACGGCCCCGGGGAGCTTCACGGAGCTCTCGGACGGCTCCGTGGTGATGACGAACTTCTACCCCTACCAGTGGGATCTGAACTATGCGAACCCTGTGGTGTTCCGGGACATGACGGAGAACCTGCTGTATCTCGCCAACCGGGGCGTAGACGTCATCCGCCTGGACGCCATCCCGTACATTTGGAAGGAGCTGGGCACCGACTGCCGGAACCTGCCCCGGGTACATACCCTGTCCCGGATGCTCCGGATGGTGACGGAGATCGTCTGCCCCAGCGTGCTGCTGCTGGGGGAGGTGGTCATGGAGCCCGCCAAGGTGGCCCCCTATTTCGGCACGCGGGAGAAGCCCGAGTGCCATATGCTCTACAACGTCACTACTATGGCCACCACCTGGCACACCCTGGCCACGGGGGACGCATCCCTCTTGAAGCGCCAGATGGAGGCCGTCTGCGCCCTGCCCAAGGACTTCCTGTTTTTGAACTACCTCCGCTGCCACGACGACATCGGCTGGGGCCTGGACTACCCCTGGCTGGGCCGGACCTTCGGCATGGATGAGGTGGCCCACAAGAAGTATCTCAACGACTACTTCACCGGCAAATGGCCCGGCAGCCCCAGCCGGGGGGAGCTCTACAACGACGATCCCCGCCTGGGGGACGCCCGCCTCTGCGGCACCACCGCCACCCTCTGCGGCGTGGAGGCGGCGGAGGCCGAGGGGGACCCCTTTCAGCTGGAGCGGGCCGTGGCCTGCGACCTGACCCTCCACGCCTGGATGCTTAGCCAGAGCGGCATCCCCGTCATCTACAGCGGCGACGAGGTGGGGCGGCTCAACGACTGGAGCTATAAAGAGGACCCCGACAAGCGGGAGGACAGCCGCTACATCCACCGGGGGGACTTCCCCTGGGACCTGGCGGAGCGGCGGACGGACCCGGAGTCCTATCAGGGCAAGCTCTTCCAGGGTCTGCGGCGCATGGAGGAGATCCGGGCCCAGGAGCCCTGCTTCGACGCCCGGGCGGACGTGCGGGTGGAGGAGAGCGGAAGCCCCCACGTCCTGGCCCTCTGCCGGAGACAAGGGGATCGGGAGCTGGTGTGCCTCTTCAACTTCGCCGGGGAGTTCGTCCGCGCCCATGTGGACCGGGACGGCGGGTACACGGAGCTGATGTACGGGACCCGTTATGACGGCCTCCGGGACGTGGAGCTGTGGCCCAACGGCTTCGCCTGGCTGCTGCGGGACTGAGCGTCCGAAAGCGTTTTTCAGCACGGAAAATCCAAATTGGATTTTCCGTGCTTTTTCAATCAGAAGTTCTCAATTGCGCAAAATTTAGGTAAACGATTAAATAACAATTGCAAATGGGTCCGGGACGTGGTATCCTATAGACAAGACGCCGGGCGCTCCGGCCACCACGATCAGAAAGGAAGCAGTCTCATGAAACAGTTCACTTATACCATCACCGACCCCGTGGGCATCCACGCCCGTCCCGCCGGCATGCTGGCGAAGGCCGCCAAGGCCCTGGACAGCACCGTCACCATCACCAAGGGAGAGAAATCCGCCGCCGCCACCAAGCTGATGGCCGTCATGGGCCTGGGGGTCAAGACCGGGGAGACCATCACCTTTACCATCGAGGGCGGAGACGAGGAAGCCAGCGCCGCCGCCATGGAGCAGTTCTGCAAGGACAACATGTAAGACCGCTGGGAGGGAACCGTTATGCAAGTAGCGACCGGCAAATCCATTTTAAACGGCATCGCCATCGGCCCCCTGCGCATCTATAAGAAGGCGGAGACCCAGACCGCCATGACCTCCACCCTCACCCCCGAGGAGGAGTACGCCCGCTTCGACGCCGCCCGGGTCAAGGCCCAGGAGCAGCTGGGAGCCCTGTACGACAAGGCCCTGGACGAGGTGGGGGAGGACAATGCCGCCATTTTTGAAATCCACCAGATGATGCTGGATGACGACGACTACCTGGACGCCGTCAAGGGCATCCTGGAGACCCAGGGAGCCACCGCCGAATACGCGGTCTCCGCCACGGGAGAGAACTTCGCCGCCGCCTTCGCCGCCATGGAGGACGAGTACATGCGGGCCCGGGCCGCCGACGTGAAGGACATCTCCCGCCGGGTGGTCAACGTGCTCATGGGCGTGGGCGACGCGGAGATGATGGCCGACCAGCCCGCCATTCTGGTGGCGGACGACCTGACCCCCAGTGAGACCGTCCAGCTGGACAAGAGCAAGCTCCTGGGCTTCATCACCCGGGGAGGCTCCTCCAACAGCCACACCGCCATCCTGGCCCGGACCATGAACATCCCCGCCCTTGTCGGGGTGGACTTCCAGGACGACTGGGACGGCAAGCTGGCCATTATCGACGGGTACAACCACTGCGTGTACATCGAGCCCGCCGCGGAGCTCCTGGCCTCCATGGAGGAGAAGCGGACCAACGACCTCAAGCAGCAGGCCCTGCTCCAGAGCCTGAAGAAAAAGCCCAACATCACCCTGGACGGGAAGGAAATCAAGGTCTACGCCAACATCGGAAACGCCGGGGACGTGGGTCTGGTGCTCCAGAACGACGCCCAGGGCATCGGCCTCTTCCGCAGTGAGTTCATCTATCTGGACTCCCAGGACTACCCCAGCGAGGACCAGCAGTTCATGCTGTACAAGCGGGTGGTGGAGACCATGGCCGGGAAGAAGGTCATCATCCGGACCCTGGACATCGGCGCGGACAAGCAGGCGGATTACTTCGAGCTGGACAAGGAAGAGAATCCCGCCCTGGGCTATCGGGCCATCCGCATCTGCCTGACCCGGAAGGAGATCTTCAAGACCCAGCTCCGGGCCATCCTGCGGGCCAGCGCCTTCGGCACCGTGTCGATCATGTTCCCCATGATCATCTCCGTCCGGGAGGTCCGGGACGCCAAGGAGGTCCTGGAGGAGTGCAAGGCCGAGCTCCAGGAGCGGGGCGTGGCCTTCGGCGACGTGGAGATCGGCATCATGGTGGAGACCCCCGCCGCCGTCATGATGGCCGACGAGCTGGCCGAGGAGGTGGAGTTCTTCTCCCTGGGCACCAACGACCTGACCCAGTATACCCTGGCCATTGACCGGCAGAACCCCAAGCTGGACAACTTCTACGACTCCCACCATCCGGCGGTTCTCCGCATGATCAAGCACACCATCGAGGCGGGCCACCGCCACGGCTGCTGGGTGGGCATCTGCGGCGAGCTGGGCGCGGACCAGACGCTGACGGAGACCTTCCTCCGCTACGGCGTGGACGAGCTGAGCGTCTCGCCCTCCTCGGTCCTGCCCCTGCGGAAGATCATCCGCAGTCTGGACCTGAGCAAGGAGTCCCAGGATTAAAGCAAACAACGGCGGAGCGCCGGAGGCTAAAGCCTCCGGCGCTCTTTTATGTACCGCTTACAGGTGCGCTTTGATTTTGGCGATGATCTCGTCGTACTCCGGCTGGGTGAGGAAGACCTTCTCCGGGTTCATGGCGAAGGTGGAGGCCCACTCGGCCTGGTCCTTGTACTTGGGGACCAGGTGGAAGTGCATGTGGCCGCTGGTGTCCCCGTAGGCGCCGTAGTTGATTTTGTCCGGGTGGAAGGCGGCGTGGAGGGCCTTGGCCACCCGGTTCACGTCGGCGAAGAAGGCGTTCCGCTCCTCGTCGGTGAGCTCCGTCATGTCTCCGGCGTGCTCCTTGTAGGCCACGATGCAGCGGCCGGGGTGGCTCTGCTCCTTGAAGAGGACCAGGACGCTGGATTCCAGGTCGCAGACGTAGATGCCGAAGCCGTCCAGGAGCTCCTGTTTCCGGGTGCAGTAGCCGCAGGTTTGATCGTTCATGAGAGCAGCATTCCTTTCTGTTTGGGTTGTCCCTCTATTATAGCACGGTCCTTCCGGATTTGGTATGGGCAATTTTAAAATCCCGCCCCGGTTCCCGGGTCCGTCATTTTTTGGAAAAAGGCCCGGACCTTCCCGGCTGGGGGGCCGGGGCTTTCGGCGAAAATACCATTGTATTTTCCGGGCCGGCAAGGTACAATAATGCCCAATCACCATTGACCGGAAGCGCAAGGAGGAGGTCCATATGAGCCGTCAGGAGGCCATGTCACAGTACGCCGCTGCCTTGAAGCAGGGGCGCAAATCCTATAAGGAGGCCCTGGTCCGGGGCCGCTATCCCTATCCCCAGGTCTTGGACGAGATCATCAGCGACTCCATGGTGGCGGGCCAGACGGAGCTGGGGGTCATGGAGATCCCCATCGACCAGATTGTGGGCACCAAGACGGCGGGCCGCCGGTCCGCCTTCTCGGCGGACTTCCTGCCCCTGCTGGACCCGGACACGGAGTTCGCCGGGAAGTGGGTGGCCCTGTGCGAGGCCCACCTGGGGGACGAGGGCATCCGGGACCCCATCCGGTGCTATGAGTACTTCGGGCGCTTCTACGTCCAGGAGGGGAACAAGCGGGTCAGCGTCCTGCGGAGCTACGGCGCGCCCACCATTCCCGCCTATGTCATCCGCATGATTCCCGTCTGGACGGAGGACCCGGGGGTGGCGGCCTACTACGAGTTCATGCAGTCCTTCCCCCTGACCAGGCTCTACCGGACCCGGTTCACCCGGGCGGGGAGCTTCGTCAAGCTCCAGAAGGCCCTGGGCTATGAGCCGGACCACGCCTGGACCCAGGACGAGCGCCGCCGCTTCGCCGCGGGCTACACCTATTTTCAGGACCCCTTTTTGAAGCTGGGGGGCGGGGAGCTGCCCATCACCACGGCGGACGCCATGCTGGTGTGGCTGAAGGTCTACAGCTTCGACGATCTGATCTCCTTGCCCTCGGCGGAGCTCCTCAAAAGCGTCAAGGCCGTCTGGGCGGATATCAAGGCCCTGTCGGAGCCCATCGCCGTCCGCACGGACACGCCGGAGGCCAAGGAGGAGGGCAATCTCCTGGGCCGCATCTTCAAGCCCAAGCAGCTAAACCGCCTGCACGTGGCCTTCATCAGCGACCAGCTGCCGGACCAGAGCGACTGGGCCCGGGCCCACGACCTGGGAAGGGAGTACCTGGAGACCGTGCTGGAGGACCGGGTGGAGACGGAAACCTTCTACGGCGTCCGCCCCGGGGAGGAGGCGGAGGCCGCCATGGAGGAGGCTATCGTGGGCGGGGCCCAGATCCTCTTCGCCATCACGCCGCCCCTCATCGGGGCCTGCCGGAAGACGGCGGCGAAGCACCCGGAGGTCCGCATCCTGAACTGCTCCGTCTCCATGCCCTACGCCGGGGTCCGCACCTACTACAGCCGGATCTACGAGGCGAAGTATATCGCCGGGGCCATTGCCGGGGCCCTGAGCCGGAACGGGCGCATCGGCTACGTGGCCAGCAACCCCATCTTCGGCGTCCCGGCCAGCATCAACGCCTTCGCCCTGGGGGCCCAGCTGACGAACCCCCGGGCGGAGATTACCCTCCGCTGGTCCTGCGTGGAGGAGGACGCCATGGACGCCCTGGCCTGGGAGGGGGTCTCCCTCATCTCCAACCGGGACATCCCCACGCCGGACCGCATCCGGGAGCCCTGGGGCCTGTGCCGCATTGAGAACGGGAAGTTCCACTCCGTGGCCTCCCCCTACTGGCACTGGGGCAACGTCTACACGAACCTGGTCCGCAGCGTGCTGGAGGGCGGCTGGGAGGCCCTGGCCGCCCCGGAGGGCCAGGCGGTCAACTACTGGTGGGGCCTGGACAGCCGGGCGGTGGACATCCTCCTGGGGGACGATCTGCCCGCCGGGGTCCGCCAGCTGGCGGGCGTTCTCCGCCGGGGCATCATCGACGGATCCCTCCAGCCCTTCCCGGAGGCCGCACCGGAGAAAATCCTCCACATGGATACGCTCCTGGACTGCGTCCACGGCAGTATCCCCAGGTATGAGGATCTGCTGCCCATGGCCCGGCCCCTCGCCCGGCTTCAGGGCGTCTATCGGGAGGCCATTCCCCCGGAGAAGGAGGACCCCATCCTGTGAAGCTGCTGTTACTGTCCGATAAAGAGAGCGAGTACCTGTGGGACTACTACCGCCCGGGCCGCCTGGACGGCATCGACCTGATCCTCTCCTGCGGGGACTTGAGCTCCAAATATCTGAGCTTCCTGGTGACCATGACGGGGAAGCCCCTGCTCTACGTCCACGGGAACCACGACAAGACCTATGACCGGTTTCCCCCGGAGGGCTGCGACTGCGTGGAGGACAAATTGGTGACGGTAAAGGGCCTGCGCATCCTGGGCCTGGGGGGCAGCGTGGAGTACAGCGGCGGCCCCCACCAGTACACGGAGGCCCAGATGGCCCGCCGGGTCCGGCGGCTCTGGTGGAAGCTCCGGCGGGCGGGGGGCGTGGATATCGTGCTGACCCACTCGCCCATGATGGGCTACGGGGACGGGGAGGACTACGCCCACCAGGGCTTTGAGTGCCTGCTGGACCTGGTGGACAAGTACCGGCCGAAGTACCTGATCCACGGGCATGTCCACGTGAATTACGGCTTTCAGATCCCCCGGGTGCTCCGGCGGGGGGAGACCACCATCATCAACGCCTACGAGCGCTATGTGCTGGATTTGGACAACCCGCCGGAGGCGGAACGCTAGAGGGGGCCAACGAACGGCAAAAGAACGCATTTCCCGCCATGGCTTTCCGCCGCCCTCCCGATGTAAAATTATGACAGAATAAGGGGGGAGGCGGATACCATGGAGTATGGACATTTTGACCGGGCAAAGCGGGAGTACGTCATCGACCGGGTGGACGTGCCCGTGTCCTGGACCAACTACCTGGGAGTGGAGGACCTCTGCGCCGTGGTGAACCACACCGCCGGGGGCTACCTCTTTTACAAGAGCCCGGAGCACCACCGGATCACCCGCTTCCGGCCCATCGGCGTGCCCATGGACCGCCCGGGGCACTACCTCTATCTCCGGGACGACGACACGGGGGAGTACTGGTCCGTCTCCTGGCAGCCCTGCGGGGGGCCGCTGGAGGATTACCGCTGCCGCCACGGCTTAAGCTACTCCGTTTACGAGTGCGAACGGAACGGCATCCGGGCGGCCCAGACCCTGCTGATCCCCCGGGGGGAAAACGTGGAGCTGTGGGACCTGGCCCTGGAGAACGCCTCAGGCCGGGAGCGGCGGCTGAGCGTGTACTCCTACGCCGAGTTTTCCTATCACCAGATCCCCATTGACAACCAGAACTTCCAGATGTCCCTCTACTGCGCCGGGAGCGGGTACGAGGACGGGATCATCGACTACGAGCTGTTCTACGAGGGCGCCCACCAGTTCATGGCGGCCTCCTTCGTCCCCGACGGCTTCGACTGCCTCCGGGACAGCTTCCTGGGCCCCTACCGCACGGAGTCCAACCCCCTGGCGGTGGAGCGGGGTCAGTGTTCCGGCTCCTATGAAAAGGGCGGGAACCACTGCGCCGTGCTGCAAAAGCGCCTGACCTTGGCCCCCGGGGAGAAGGCCCGGCTGGTCTGGATGCTGGGGGAGGGCGGTATCGAGGAGGGGCGGCGCGTCCGGGCCAAGTACGGCGGCCCCGCCGCTGTGGACGCGGCTCTGGCCGATCTGGCGGACTTCTGGGAGCGGAAGCTCTCCAGGCTCCAGGCCGCCACCCCGGACCTGGACATGGACGTGATGCTGAACACCTGGACGCTGTACCAGAGCGAGATCAATGTGATGTTCTCCCGCTTCGCCTCCTTCATCGAGGTGGGCGGGCGCACGGGGCTGGGCTGCCGGGACACGGCCCAGGACGCCATGACCATCCCCCACTCCAACCCCGAGGGCTGCAAGAAGCGCATCATGCAGCTGATGCAGGGCCTGACCTCCTGGGGCTACGGGCTTCACCTCTTCGACCCGGCCTGGTTCGGCCCCCAGCCCGAGAAACCCGCCTTCAAGTCCCCCACCGTCATCCCCACACCGGATAAGGCTTCCATTGTCCACGGGCTGGCCGACGCCTGCGCTGACGACGCGCTGTGGCTGGTGGCGGCGGTGGTGGAATACGCCCGGGAGACCGGGGAGCTGTCCCTCTTCGACGAGGTGGCGGGCTACGCCGACGGGGGAGAGGGGACCGTCTACGAGCACCTGAAAAAAATCCTGGACTTCTCCGCCGCCCAGGTGGGGCCCCACGGGATCTGCAGGGGCCTTCGGGCGGACTGGAACGACTGCCTGAACCTGGGAGGCGGGGAGAGCGCCATGGTCTCCTTCCTCCACGTCTGGGCCCTGGGGCACTTCGTGGACGCGGCCCGGGCCCTGGGCCGGAAGGAGGATGCGGAGCGCTACGGGGCCATGCGCCGGAGCGTGATTGAGACCTGTGAGCGGGAGCTGTGGGACGGGGACTGGTATCTCCGGGGGATCACCGCCGGCGGGCGGAAGATCGGGACCCACGCCGACGCCGAAGGGCGGGTCCATCTGGAGAGCAACGTCTGGGCGGTGCTGTCCGGCGCGGCGGAGGGCGAGCGGGCCCTCCGGGCCATGGACGCGGTGGACCGGAACCTGTATACCGAGTACGGCCTGCGGCTCAACGCCCCGTCCTATACCCAGCCGGACGACGCCATCGGCTTCATCGCCCGGGTGTACCCCGGCGTGAAGGAGAACGGGTCCATCTTCTCCCACTCCAACCCCTGGGCCTGGTGCGCCGAGGCCCTGCTGGGCCGGGGCGGGCGGGCCATGAAGTTCTACCGGGCCCTGTGCCCCGCCGCCCAAAATGACAAAATCGAGACCCGCCAGAGCGAGCCCTACTCCTACTGCCAGTTTGTCATGGGCCCCGACCACAGCGCCTTCGGCCGGGCCCGGCACCCCTTTATGACGGGCTCCGCCGGGTGGAGCTACTACGCCGCCACCCGGTATCTCCTGGGCGTGCGGCCCCAGTTCGGCGGGCTGCTGGTGGACCCCTGCGTCCCGGCGGACTGGAGGCGGTTTGAAATCACCCGGGCCTGGCGGGGGGCTGTGTACCATATCACCGTGGAAAACCCGGACGGGGTGGAAAAGGGCGTGGCCTCCGTCACCTGCAATGGGCGGGCTGTGGAGGGATTAATTCCGGCCCGGCCCGCCGGGAGCGTAAATGAAGTTGTGGTTACCATGGGAAGGAGGGAGCCCGTATGAGCATCCAATTCGGCACCGGGGGCTGGAGGGCCGTCATCGGCGACGGCTTCACCAAGGCCAACGTCCAGCGGCTGGCTGCCGCCCTGGCCCGGAAAATGAAGGACGAGGGCGTGGCCCAGCGGGGCTTTCTCATCGGCTACGACCGGCGCTTCCTCTCCAAGGAGGCCGCCCACTGGGCCGCCGAGGTCATGGCCGGGGCGGAGGTGCCCTGCATGGTGGTGGAGCGGGAGGCTCCCACGCCCCTCATCATGTTCGCCGTGAAGTACTACGAGCTGTCCTACGGCATGGCGGTGACCGCCAGCCACAACCCGGCCCTGTACAACGGCGTGAAGGTCTTCACCAAGGGGGGCCGGGACGCGGACGAGACCGTCACCCAGGATATCGAGGGCTATATCGCCGCCCTGCCGGAGGGGGAGATTCCCGCCGTCCCCTATGAGGAGGGGGTGCGCATGGGGAAGATCCAGATCATCGACCCCATGAACCCCTATGTGGATTCCATCATCCGGGCCGTGAACATGGACGCCATCCGCTCCCGGGGGCTGAAGGTGGTGCTGGACCCCATGTTCGGCGTGTCCAAGACGGCGCTGAGCACCATCCTCATCACCGCCCGGTGCGACGTGGATGTGATCCACGAGCGGCGGGACGCCCTGTTCGGCGGGCGCCTCCCGGCCCCCAACAGCAAGACCCTCATCGGCTTGCAGTCCTTCGTGGTGGAAAACGGCTGCGACATCGGCATTGCCACCGACGGGGACGCAGACCGGCTGGGGATCATCGACGACCGGGGGGAGTTCCTCCACCCCAACAAGATTCTGGTGCTGCTGTACTACTACCTGCTGAAGTACAAGGGCTGGCACGGGGCGGCGGTGCGCAACCTGGCCACCACCCACCTGCTGGACGCCGTGGCGGCGGAGTTCGGGGAGACCTGCTACGAGGTGCCCGTGGGCTTCAAGCACGTGTCCGGCAAGATGCTGGAGACCGGGGCGGTCATCGGCGGGGAGAGCTCCGGGGGCCTCACCGTCCGGGGACACATCCAGGGCAAGGACGGCATTTACGCAGCCGCCCTGCTGGTGGAAATGCTGGCCACCACGGGCCGGAGCCTCTCGGAGCTCTACCGGGAGATCACGGAGCGCTGCGGCGCCTTCGAGATGGTGGAGCGGGGCTGCCGCTTCTCCCAGGAGGAAAAGGAGCGCATCCACCGGCAGCTCATGGTGGACAAGCTGCTGCCCGACTTCGGCCGGGAGATTGAGCGGGTGAGCTACGCCGACGGCTGCAAGGTCTGCTTTCAGGGCGGCGGCTGGGTGGTGACCCGCTTCTCCGGCACGGAGCCCCTGCTGCGGGTGTTCTGCGAGATGTCCTGCGAGCGGGAGGCGGCGGACATGGCGGCCTGCATGGAGCGCTTCCTGGGCCTGGAGGGCCGGAATATCGAGTGACCCAAGGGGGACCGCGCGCCGGTCCCCCGTTTGTTTTGGAAGGCCCTGGAAATCCCTGGGCCGGCGTGGTATCATGGAGGGGAGAGAAAGGAGGGCTGTCCCATGGAGGAACCGAGGCGCGGGCGCTCCCTGCGGGGGCAAATGACCTTTATCATCCTGCTGTGCTGGCTGGTGCCCATGCTGCTGGCGGCAGGGGCCCTGGGGGGCTATCTGGCCTTCGGCCTGGGACGCCAGTCCCAGCGGGCGGCGGCGGAGCAGTTCCAGCTGAACCTCCGGATGGGGGCCGACCGGGTGGAGAGCGCCGTGGAGGCCAGCCGCCTGCCCTCCTATGACCCGGAGCTGAGGGAGGCGTGGAACCAATACCGGCAGGAGGGGAATTACGCCCTGCTGTACCGCCGCTGCTCCGCCCTGTTTACCCGGCTGTACCAGTCGGACAGCCGCTTCCGCTACGCCGTGTTCTATTTCTCGGACGACCCGGAGGACCGGGCCATCACGGTGGTCAACGGCAGCTCCGGCGCCTCGGAGCGCCAGGTGCGGGAGCGCTGGCGGGGGGATCTGCCCGCCGTGGCGGAGCGGGCCGCGGGACTGGACACCGCCGTGGGCTTCCTGGACCGGGACGGCCAGGTCTACCTGGTGCGCAACCTGCTGGACTCCGGCTATCAGACCATCGGCGTGCTGGCCCTGGCGCTGAACCAGCCCTATTACTTTGAGGACCTGTCCCTCCTCAGCTGGGCCTCGGCGGTGTCTGTGGAGCTGGGGCCGGACACGGTCCTTGCCGTCAAGGGGGAGCCGGAGGCCGGGGAGGGCGTGCTGGAGGTGTCCGTGAGCAAGCGGGACTTTCTTCTGCGGGGCCGGGCGGCGGTGGACTACCAGGCCCTGCTGGCGGGCTTCGGGGCCTACCGCTATGTGCTGGGGGCCATGGCCCTGTCTTTGCTCCTGCTGCTGCTGTTCACCTTCCGCTTCTTCCGGCGGAGGATTTCCCAGCCCATCCGGGCCCTGATGGCCGGGGCGGCGGACATCCAAAAGGGCCAGTGGGGCCGCCGAATCGACTGCCGGACGGGGAGCCGGGAATTCGAGTACCTCACCGCCTCCTTCAACCGGATGTCCGCCCAGCTCCAAAGCCAGTTTGACTGCCTCTACCAGGAGGAGCTGGCCCGGCGGGACGCCCAGATCAAGGCCCTCCAGTCCCACATCAACCCCCATTTTCTGAACAACACCCTGGAGACCATCAACTGGCAGGCCCGGATCAGCGGGGACGTGAATGTGTCCAAGATGATTGAGGCCCTGTCCACCGTGCTGGACGCCGCCCTGGACCGGAAGGGGAGGCCGGAGGTCCGGCTTTCCGAGGAGATGACCTATGTCAACGCCTACCTCTACATCATCTCCCAGCGCTTCGGCAGGCGGCTGACCGTGGACATCGACCTGCCGGATGAGCTGATGGACTGCATGGTGCCCCGGCTGATCCTCCAGCCCGTCATTGAAAACGCCGTGGAGCACGGCATCGGCCCCGGGGGCACGGGCCGGGTGGCCCTGCGGGGCTATCTCCAGGGCGGGTTCCTCATCCTGGAGATCGAGAACAACGGCGGCCTCTCCCCAGAGGACGAGGCCCACATCGCCCGGCTCCTCTCCCCGGACCACGACATGGCGGCGGAGCCCTCGGGCAACATCGGCATCGCCAACGTGAACCAGCGCCTGCGCATCCTCTACGGGCGCTCCTGCGGCCTGTCCATCTTCCGGGGGGAGGGCGATCTCGTCACCGCCCGGCTCACCGTGGCCCTCCCCCGGGAGGGATGAGCTTGCTTCCTCACAAGAATATACAAGAAATGGCAATTTCGGCTATTCGCCCCGGGCCCGAAAGGGTGTATGATGATATTGCACAAAGGGAAGCGCAAAGCGCGCGATGAATTATGGAGGATTTGCTATGAAACAGAAGAAGGTTCTTGCCCTGCTCCTCGCCGCCGTGATGCTCATGGGCCTGCTGGCGGGCTGCGGAGGAACATCAGGAGGAAGCGGCTCCGGTTCTTCGGGGAGCTCCGCGCCCTCCTCCGGCGGACAGGACGCCGGGAAGCCCGCCGCCGTGGAGCTGAACGTGGTCACCTCCTACGGCGGAGACGACGGCCACCGGAAGGACTATGAAAACGCGGTCAAGGGCTATGAGGAAGCCACCGGGAACAAAATCCTGGACGCCTCCGCCACCTCCAACGAGGAGTGGAAGGCCAAGGTGCTGACCGACTTTGAGACGGGCACGGAGCCCGACGTGCTGTTCTTCTTCACCAACGCCGACGCCGAGCCCATCGTGAAGGCGGGCAAGGTGGTGGACATCGCCTCCATCCGGGCCGAGTACCCCGACTATGGCTCCAACATGCGCGACTCCATGCTGGCTGTGGCCTCCGACGGGAAAAACTACGCCGTGCCCTCCTCCGGCTTCTGGGAGAACATGTTTGTCAACACCAAGGTTCTGGCCGACTGCGGCGTGGCCGTCCCCGGTCCGGACTACACCTGGGACCAGTTCCTCACGGACTGCCAGGCCATCAAGGACAAGGGCTACACCCCCATCGCCTGCTCCCTGTTCGAGGTGCCCCACTACTGGTTTGAGTTCTGCGTCATGAACAACGGCACCCTGGCCAATCAGCTGGACCTGCCCGCCTCCGCGGACGACGCCGCCGGGCAGAAGTGGGTGGCCGCCCTGAACGACATCAAGGACCTGTATGAGAAGGGCTTCTTCCCGGCGAACACCCTGACCGCCACCGACGCCGAGACCGTCCAGCTCTTCGGGGACGGCGAGGCCGCCTTCCTCATCGACGGCTCCTGGAAGGTCACCCACTTTGTGGACAATTACCCCGAGCACCTGGAGGAGTTCGCCATCTCCTACGTCCCCGCCAAGGGGGAGCGCAAGGCCAGCGAGGCCATCGGCGGCATCTCCATGGGCTACTTCATCACCAAGAAGGCCTGGGACGACCCCGCCAAGCGGGAGGCGGCGGTGCAGTTCGTGGAGCACATGACCTCCGATGAGGTGATGAGCACCTTCGTCACCACCGAGGTCACCGCCCTGAAGAACGGGGCCTCTCCCTCCGGCCTGAACGCCCTCCAGCAGTCCGCGGCGGACGCCAACGCCAACATCACCGGCGTGGTGGGAGCCGTCCAGGACACGGTGTCCAGCGAGTGCAAAACGGATCTGTTCGGCAATGTGCAGAACGTGGTCACGGGAGCCATGACCGCCGAGGACGCCGTCAACTCTGCCATCGCACTGAACTGACTCGGCGCTGAAAGGCCCCGCCTACCGGGCGGGGCCTTTTTCCAAAACTACGGCAAGGGAGTGACCGCGCATGAACTCCAGCTCGACCCTGTATAAAAAGAAGGGCCCCCTGGCGGTCTTTCTGATTCCGGCGTTCGCGTTTTTGATCCTGTATCTCTACTACCCCTTCCTGCAGAACATCGTCAACAGCTTCTCCGACATCACCGGCCTGGGCACTCCCGCCCAGGGGCTCAACGACCCCTGGTGGTCCAACTACGCCGAGCTCTTCCGGGACCCCCACCTGCGCACCGCCCTGATCAATACGGTGCTGCTCACCGTCTGCACCGTGGTGTTCCAGGTGGGCATCGCCCTCATTCTGGCCCTGCTGGTGGACTCCATCCGGGTGGGGGCCCAGGCGTTCCGCACCCTGTATTTCTTCCCCATCGTCATCTCCGCCACCGCCCTGGGCCTGATGTTCAACCTGATCTTCCTGTTCAACGGCGGTATGCTCAACCAGCTTTTGATGAACCTGGGCCTGATCTCCAAAAACATCGACTGGAAGGACGCGGACCACTTCCTGCCCACCATGCTCACCCCTGTGATGTGGCAGTACGTGGGCTTCTACTTCGTGATTCTGGTGACGGGGCTGAACAACATCTCCCAGGACCTCTACGAGGCCGCCGCCCTGGACGGCTGCGTGGGCCTTGCCAAGGTGCGCTACATCACCCTGCCCCTGCTGCGCAACGTGCTGTGCACCTGCCTGGTGCTGGCCATCACCGGGGCGCTGAAGGTGTTTGACCTGCCCTGGGTGATGTTCGGCGCGGGGATGCCCCAGAACCGGGGCTGGCTCACCGGCACCTATATGTACCACCAGACCTTCAACCGCGGCAACGTGGACTATGGCTCCACCATCGCCATGCTCATCGTGGTGCTGGGGGTGGTGCTGTCCAACGTGGCCAACCGGGTGTTCAAGCCCCGGAACGATTTGTAAGGAGGGCGCGTCATGGGCAGAAAAATAACGCCGGCAAAGGTTTGCACCTATGGGGCCCTCACCGTCTGGGCGCTGACCACCCTGTACCCCTTTGTGTGGGTCATTTTGAACTCCTTCCGGGACAAAGGGCTCATCCGCAAGGACTCCTTCTCCATTCCCACCCCGGGAAACGGCTTCACCATGGACAATTACACCAAGGCCATGGAGCGGTTTGACTTCGGCAACGCCTACCTGAACAGCCTCATCGTGTCCGTCTCCGTCACCATCGTGGTGGTGGTTCTGGCGGGGCTGGCGGCCTATGGGCTGGTGCGCTACCGCTTCAAGCTGCGGGGCGTATGCTACAGCCTCATCATGGCGGGGATGATGTTCCCGGTGTTCTCCACCATCATCCCGGTGTTCCGCATGGAGGCCGCCTGGGGCATCGCCAGCAGCGGCAGCCGCTGGCTGTCCCTGCTGGCCGTGATCCTGCCCCAGATCGCGGGCAACCTGTGCTTCGCCACCATCGTGCTTATGGGCTTTATCGAGTCGGTGCCCATTGAGCTAGAGGAGAGCGCCTATGTGGACGGCTGCCACGTGTTCCAGGTGTATTTCCACATCATCATGCCCGCGGCCAAGTCGTCCTTCGCCACGGTGGCCATTTTCTCCTTCCTGTGGAGCTACAACGACCTGTTCACCCAGAACTTCTTCCTCCGGGTGCCCCGGGAGAAGACCATCACCCTGCTGCTCAACGAGATCAGCTCTCAGGCGGGGGTGGACTACGGCCTCATGGCGGCCTCGGTGGTGCTCATTGTCATCCCCGTGCTGGCGGTCTACGTCCTGCTGCAAAAGCACATCATCAAGGGCCTGACGGCGGGGGCCATCAAGGGGTGACCCTTGCGTTTCCAGTTGTTTCCTGCTATGATGGCGACAGGAGGTGAGCGCGGTGTACAAGGTGGTGCTGGTGGACGACGAGGCCCTCATCGTGGAGGGCCTGCAAAAAGTGGTGGACTGGGCGGGCCACAACTGCCGGGTGGCCGCCGCCGCCGGCGACGCGGTCTCCGGCGCCCGGGCCATCCGGGAGCACCGCCCGGATATCCTGTTCACTGATATTAAGATGCCCGGGGAGGACGGCCTGACCATGCTGGCGGGGCTGAAGGGGGAGTTCCCCCGGATGCAGATCGCCGTGCTCACGGGCTACCGGGACTTCGAGTACGCCCAGCGGGCCATCCGGCTGGGCGTGGCCCGGTTTCTGCTCAAGCCCTCCAAGATGGACGAGCTGGAGGAGGCCCTGGACTATATGACCGGCGTCCTGGACCGCCTGCCCCTGGAGGGGGAGCGGGGAGAGGCGCCCCAGGAGGAGGGGGACGCCGCCAACAGCTTCCTGGTCCGGCAGGCCAAGGGGTATATCGCCCGGCACTGCGCGGAAAAGCTGACCCTCCAGGAGGTGGCGGACCACTGCTTCGTCAGCCAGTGGCACCTGTCCAAGCTGCTGAACAAGCACCTGGGAAAGCCCTTCTACGACCTGCTCAACGCGGAGCGGGTGCGCCGGGCCAAGGAGCTGCTGGAGGACCCGGCCCTTCGGATCAGCGAGGTGGCCGAGCGGGTGGGCTACGCCGACACCGCCCATTTTTCCCGGGTATTCAAAAAGAGCGAGGGAGTCTCCGCCGGGGAGTGGCGCAACCTCCACTGCGGGCGGTGAGGGGGCTTTGCTCCAAAAGGGAAGAGCACCGCAAAGCGGTGCTCTTCCCTTTTGTCGGGTGTTGCCGAAAAAGACGCACCTGATGGGGCCCCCGCCGGAATCCAGCGAAGCGGTTCCGGTGGGGAAGCGAAGAAAAAGTCCGTCCGGCGTATGAAAAAAGCCCTAAGGCTTTTTTTATCGCCTTAGGGCTTTTTCTGAGCTGGAGCAGGGTACGGGAATCGAACTCCTTGCCAGTCGTTTAGTGTGTATTAGACGTTGCAGTTTGCTAATAATAAATAAGGTATTCCGTACTTTTTGTGTTATTTACTGTCTTTTATCTATACATGCTATTTCCCGACAAAGGGAAACAACAGGGAAAATAAGATAAAAAATTTCCACCCGACAGGAATCAAACTCTAGATTTACTCGGTAATTATTTTTCCATATTTACATATTGCTTAGCTTGTGATATAACTCATAATAAAGTAACGACGCAACTTTTAAAGGGAGACGGGAGATAGAAAAAATGGACAAGGAAAATTTTATATACAGCAATAAAATACTTGAGTATAATAATTTGCGAAAAGAAATAGATGATAAAATCAAAATGCACAATTCATTTCTAACCTTTACAATTACAACAGTAGTTGCAGTACTTACATTTGCCTTATCAAATGGGATACATACACCTTTTTTGTGTTTGGTTCCGTTTGGTATCTTGATACCGATGTCTATGCGTATTACATATTATCGCTCAGCAATAGTAAAATTAGCCGCATATATGGTAGTATTCCTGGAATGTGACCTAGACGGGTTAAATTGGGAAACAAGAAATAACAGAGTTTTAAAAAAACTTAAAAAGAAAGAGAAAATAGATTTACGCTCTTTTGCGGGCGCTAGTTATTATGAATGTTTAATTTTGGCCATTGTATGCTACTTTTGCTACATATATGTAATTGTACAAAACAGAAAGGCCGACTTTAGTTTTGAAGGGATTTGGGGAATGTTATGGCCATTGATCTTTGTTGCGGCAGAGGTATATTCCACATATCGTCTTAATTCAGCAAATTCGGCTAAAGAAGAGTGGATAGAAAAGTGGCAGGAAATAAAGAATGAGGAAGGCAAAGTAAACGAAACAGCGTCAAGTTTGTCAGAATAAGTGAGAGGAAGGAGGGGAGATACCCCTCCTTCCTTATCCTTTCGACGCTCTCAGCGTCATCACCGCGGCCTGGGCCCTGGTACAGAACGCACCAGGGCTCGTCCCATCGGTAATGCCCTTGGCCTTTGCCTCCTGCAGCTCCGCCGCCAAGGCGGGGCTGACGGGCTGCTTGCCCATGACCGCCTGAAGGCGCTTGCCCAGCTGAAGGACCTGTGCGTCGGTGAGATCTTCGATTTTCAAATCATCGTCCTCCTTGTTGTATTCCCGGGCGTCCACCAGCCAATAGCACCGGACCTCCCGCCGGAACGCCGCCGGGTCGCCGTTCAGACGCCTGTCCGCCGAACTGGCCGGGTCCAGGATGCGGACCTTGCTGTCCCAGTCCCACACCAGTACAAAATGTCCGCCCTTGGTCCAGGTCCCGGGGCCCATCAGGGCAATGATCCAGTAACCCTGGCGCAGGTACTCCCGGACCTTCTCATGAATGGGGTGGTTCGGCTGGTTAAGAATCCGGCTCCCCAGCAGCTGCTGGCAGCCGACGCCGTAGGCGGCCAACTGGGGCTTGAAGTAGCTGTAATAGGTCCCCTGCTTCAAGGCCTTGTAACCGTGGGCCACACTCCAAGCGCAGGTGGTCTCTGGCGTGACCCGCTTGTCCTTCAGCGAAGCGATAGCCATGGCGGCGCAGGTGGGCCCGCAGCCGGCGCTTCCAATGGTGGAGGTCTCACCGGGAACCCGGTAGGGCTTGCCGCCCCACCGCTGGTCTCCCTGCATGTAGGAGATAGGCTTCTTATTCATGGCTGCTGTCTTTCTGAAGCCGGGCCAGCGTTTCCTGAACCGCCGCCTCTCCAAGCTCATTGGCCATTGCCCCAAGCTCCTTGGTCTGGACCAGGGTCTTTCTGTTCTCCGTGTTGATTTCCCAGACGGCTCCCTCGATCATGTTGATAACCGCCTCGGTGATCTCCACACCCAGGTCCCGGAGCTGATCCTGGACAAACTGCTGCCGCTTTGTACCGTCCGGGTCCTGGTCATGGTACAACTGCTCCGCCGCCCGGGCAAAAGACGCCACCAGCTGCATCAGCTGGTCATAATGGTCCTTTCCGGTTCGGGCTTCCAGCCACTCTGCGACCTTCGGTTTGAAATAGAACAGTAGGCCCACTACAAAGGCCGCCAGCAGATTGCCGATGATTTCATACAGATTCGTCATAAAAATGTTCCTCCTCTCCGCCGGCTTCCGGCGGGCTTTCCTGTTTGCTCTGTCCAAAGATTTTGCCGTCGTTATGTTCAAAGATGTTCTCCAGCACCTTCAGGGCGCTGACGCCCAGTATGGTGCGGATGGCGGGCTCACTAAGCTCCGCCAGGGTCTGGACCTGCTGAAGGCGGACTGTGGAATAAATGGCGATGGCGTAGGAGATGAAAACCCACACCAGGGCACAGAACTGCGTCGTTACAAAAAGGAGCCTTGTCACGCCGCGCAGGGAGGCCGCAGAGCGATTCCCTCGTTTTCCAAGGGTAAGCACCAGGCCGATGCTTCCAGCGGCCAGGAGGACAATCAGAAGGGCGAGGACCCGCCTCATTCCTCATCCCTCCTGGCGGCGCTGCTCACCTGGAGGAAGTCACGCTTCTTCAGGCGCTCCTTGTAGACCTCCCGGATATTCTCAATGGCCAGGACAGCCCGGTTGTTTGGGTACTCCGGGTGCTCCCGGCAGTACTCCTCATAGGCGTCAATCTCGGCCAGCACCTCGAAAAACTCCTCCTGCGTGTGGCCGATGTCTCGAAGCAGCTCATTGTTGAAATGCAGGATGCGGGCCCGGTGCCCGTCCGCCGTGCGCCGGTCGTCCATGGTGATGTGCGCGTCCAGCTTCTTGATGACCTCGGCGTTGATGGCCCGTCCGATGGCCCTCGCCAGCCAAGACCAGGGATATACTTTGACGGGGGCGATCTGAACCAGGGACATCAGGGCCAGCAGCAGACCTCCCCCGCTGATAAAGATATCTTGGATGCTCATGATAGACGTTTCTTCTCTCCTTTCTTGCGTTTTAAAAGGCGGCGCCAAGCTGCAAAAAACACTTCCAGGCGCTGGCGTATAGAAACCCCGCCCTGGTTCTCCAGGCGTGCCCGCAGGGCCTCCAGGAGCTTCCCTGGGGGCTTCATACGGCCCCGGCGGATAGTAATGGTGGCGGCGGACATCGGCGGAATATAGGACTGGGGCCTGGGTCCGTGCCGCTCCGGCGGCTGGTAGGGCCGGGGAGCAGGGACTCCCCGGGGAATCAGCTCCGGGTGCGCCTCCAGCTCGCAGTACGCCTGGTAGGCCAGCTCGTCCAGGGCCTCCGGGTGGTCCAGAACCGTGTCCTGTCCGCCCAGCAGGGCCCCGATATTCCGCAGCGCCCGCCGCAGGGTCCGGCTGATGGCGGCGTGGCTCGTGCCGGTGAGCGCCCCGATCTCCCGCATGGTCAGGCATTCGGAGTAGTACAGGTAGAAATAGACCGTCTGCTTTGGGCTCATGGCCAGCAGCACGGCCTTGGCCGCCGCCAGGTCCTGGAGGTCCACGCGGGCGGACCTCTCCAGGAGCTTCGCCTCGGTTATGGCCCGAAGTGTTTCTTCCCGGAGCCTCTTCTTCGCCCGGGCGATGGTCCGGGAGACGGTGGACTTGTCGACGCCCAGGTCCCTGGCAATCTCAGGGATATTTCTGCCGGAGAGATGGAGCTGGAACATTTCCCGCTGGCGGGGCGTCAGCAGGTCCAGGCCATGGACCGCCGCCGCCTTCATCTTGGCCCGGCCCTCGTCGATCTCATCATCCAGGGACTGCTCCTCCCGCCGCCAGCTTTGGTATTGCTGCCGGTCTTTGGCATAGTCCGCCGCTGTCTGGCCGCCCTGCTTTCTCCGGCCGGAGGTCAGGGCCCGGAGCTGGTCCCCCACGTCCAGCAGCGCTTCGTTGACCATGAAGAGGGCCAGATTGTCCCCCTCGCCCCGGGCCTGGAGATCCAGCTCGTATTTTTTCTGGGCCAGCAGTTCCCGCTTGCGGGCCCGCAGTTCCTCAATGGTCATCACTCACCCTCCGGGCCCTCCAGCCTACGGCGGCAACATCGGGGGAGCGGGGGATGTCGTAGTAGCCGTCCATGAGCCGTTGGACGGCCCGGACATCCTTGAGGGCCTCCTGGAGGGGGCGCAGCTCCGCAGGGGAGGCCCCGGCCGCCTTCTTCTCCGCGATGCGCATGGCCAGCCTGGCCGACGCCTTCCGGTATTCCAGAACCAACTCCTTCATGGATGCCACGCCGCCGCGCCTCCTTCCAATCAGCTCATGAACTTCTTCATTCCGACGCCTCCTCTCCGCCAATCGGGCCCAGGTCCTCCCAGCGCTCCGGCAGTTCGGCGGGGCCATAGGCGTTATCCGCCGCGAGGCAGCGCCAGATGTGTCCATTCTGGGCACAACACTCCCCTTCCTGCCAGAGCCCCCGGCTCCCCTGGGGCGGCTGGTACTCCGTCGCCAGGGCCGGGTCCTTCGTGTGGCAGAGGTCCCAAAGGGAGACCGCCTTGTCCGGGCTCCAGTCCGGCTGCTGGGAGGCGTCGTGGGCCTGCCAGAGCGTATAGACCCGGCCCTGCCACTTGTAGGGGGTCCCAATGGGCACGTCCGAATAGTCCCGCTGCCTCCAGGTGGGAACCTCCGCCGCATGGGCGGTGAGATAGGTCCCGTCGGCCTCTCCGGCCACGGCCTTGGCCGCCAGGGCGGCGGCGTCCGCTGCGCCCTTGGTCCTCATGGCGTCCAGCGCCAGGGTATGAATATCAGCCATTGCTCTCCACTCCTTCCTTATAGGCGGAGGCCAGCTCCGCTTCCTTCGCCCGGGCATCGGTCACCTGCCCGGACAGCGCCGTGGTCTGTCCCTCCAGCTCCTCGATGCGGGCCTGGTAGCCGGTGACGTCGCCCAGATACTGCTTGGCAGTGGTGACGGTGACCGTGAAAAGCCCGGTGTTGTGGTGGTACTCGATGTTCCCCAGCTGGAAGCCGTAGCCCTCCGGGAGGCCGGGCAGGTCCCGGTTCCCGGGGAGCTCCTGGATTTTTGGCTTGTCCCAGTTGACGGCCTCGATCTTTTCCAGCGTGACGCCGTTGGCCCGCTCGAAGAGGATGGAGTAGCTGCCGTTGACGCTCCCATGGCGGGTAATGGGCCCGGCGATCAGCCCGTCGATCTTCCAGTGCTTTCCGTAAGGTACGCTCATAAAAATCTTCTCCTTTCAGCCCACAAACAGAATTTTTCCAGGGTAGGGATTGCTGCTGGACAGCGTGACGGTCCCGGTCTCCCCGTCATAGTCCGCACCGGTGCCGAGGGCCGCCCAGGTGTTGGTGATGTACTTGCCCTCCACCTGATGGAAGACCTGGAAACTGAAATCGCCGCTCCTGCGCTTGTGGGTTTCGGCGGGGATGGCGATCTCATAGCCCAGGGAGCCGTCGTAGGCGGCGGATTCCTCTCCTTCAGCCGGCTCCTCCGGCACCCAGGAGGCGGGCGGGCCCCAGTCCTCCGCCGTGAAGGCGAAGACGGCAGCGCGCCCGGCGGCAAGGTCCGGGTGGGCCTCGGAGTCCTGGTTGTGCTGCCCCAGCAGCTCCATCACGTCCTCCAGGCTGACCGTATCCAGGGAGGGATTCACCACGATGTTCAGCGCGTTGGCGTCCGTGACAATCAGGTGCATGATGACGTCCAGTTTCCCGCCCGCGCCGGACTCCGGCCGGGCCTTCTCCATGTCCGGCGTGTTGCAGACGCCGATCAGCGTCCCCGCCCGGTCGAAGACACCCAGCTCCCGGACGGTGAAGCCTCCGGCAGAGGAAGGAATCACGCCCTTGATGTCCACCATTTTGGGGTTCAAGGGATTCTGCGTATAGGCGGCGATCTCTCCCCGCCAGACCTCGCCCGCCAGGGCCGTCTGCTCCGCCGTGGGTTCGTACCAGCCGCCCCCGCCGTCGCCGGCGGCGATCTCCACCACATCCAGCTTTGTCCCCGCCAGAATGTTCTCGGCAATGGCGGCCTCGCCCAGGACGGTGAGCTTGGTGCCGTACTGCCTCCCGCCGCCGTTGACGGCGACCTCGTTTGTAGTTGTCATGGCTCCTCCTGTTCCGCCGGATAGACCTCAATCCGGCCATGGTGTTCCGTGACGGCGCCCACCGCCGCCGCCTTTGTAATCTCCACGCTCCGCAGGGTCCGGGGCCAAACCTCCAGCTCTCCCCTGGCCTCCGTCACAAGGCCCACGCCGGCGTTCAGGGCGGTTTCCGCGTCGTAGAAGAAGATGTAGTCCCACTGTAGGTGGGCGGGGATCAGCTCCCGGATGGAGGCGGTGACATCCCGCATGTTAGGCGGAACGCCATTGGTCTCCACAAAGCGGATCTCAAAGCGGAACTGGTCCGCGTACTCCGTAACCTCCGCCCTCTGGCCGGACCAGATTTCGGCGGAGCTCTTTACCAGGGCCACGGTGGTCACGTCCGCGCCCAGCAGCTTGACCCGGATACGGCTTCGCCGGGTATCTAAATCTTTTCCCTCGTCCACGGGGATGCCCAGGGTCTCTTCCCAGTACCGGAGGCCCCAGGTGGCGGTCTCCACGCAGAGCTGGTCCAGGGCGCTGTCCCTGGCGGACCAGAGGGCCAGCAGCTCCGGCTCCAAGGCCTCCTGGATGTCCCGGAACTCCTCTGAACCCGCCAGGAAGGCCGGATACCGGGCGACGAAGGGTCTCATGTCGCCGTCACCTCCTTCAGCACCGGCAGCGTGTCCGCCGGGATGGTCAGATTCTCCGTCCCGCCGTTCAGGGTCAAGGCGGTGTAGTCGACGACGCCAGGGATGGACAGCAGCAGGAAGGCGATCCGGTTGAAGAGGACCGCGTAGGCCCCCGCGTCCATGGACTCAAACTGAAGGTCCACGCTGCCGCCGAAAGCGGCGGCCGCCGTGGCGCGGAGGTACTCCCGCACCGCCTCCTCCAGCGCCGCCCGGACGGTGGAGCCGCCCACGCCGCTTTCCAGGGTCACGGAGGCCTCCACACGGACCTCCAAGGTCTTGGCGGCCTCCACGGTGACGGCGGGCCCGATGGGCCGCTCCTCCTCGATGTGGGCCGCGCAGGCGCTGACGGCCGCCGGCGTGGCGGGCTGGAGGTCCTGGTCCGCCACGATGACCTTCACCGTGCCGGGACCGTTCCACTTGCTGACGATCCGGGCGGCCCCCACGCCCTCCACCTCCTTGGCCCAGCGCTGGTAGTGCCAGGGGTTGCCGGAGGTGGCGGGCTTGCGCATCCGCTCCAGGTATCGGGCCAGCAGGGCCTCGTCCGTCTCCGGGTCCGCGCCGCCGTCCGCCGCCTGATTGGCAAAGCCGGAGACGCCGCCGTAATTCCGCAGGGCCGTGACGATCTCCCCGGCGGCGATGTTGTACGCGTCCCCGGCCTCCGAGGCGGCGAGGGTCCCCGTCCCGCTTCCCTCCCGGATCGTGACGGGGGCCTCCAGATAGAAGGCCAGGCCGGAGGCCGTGTAATACACCGCCCCGGCGGGGATGGCCGCGCCGTCCGTTCCCGTGAAAGTAATTCCGCAGCGGGCAAGGCTCCCGGCTTTGCGGACGACCCCCACGGTTCCCGCCTGCTTGTCGATGTACTGCCCGCTGGTCTCGTCCACGTAGAAGGCCGGGACCAGGGCGTCCAGGCTGTGGTACAGCTCGCTGATCTCCTCCGCCGCTGCGGCAATGACGTCATTGGTAAAGCTGCCCTCCCGGGTCTGGAGGTCTGTTTTCAGCCGCCCCAGAACTCTGTTTCGGATTTTTTCCGGCGTCATGTCCTCATACATGGACCCGCACCTCCCCGTAAATCGTCTCCACCTCGCAGGAGATGGTCAAATCATCCTCCTGAAACGTCACGTCCACCTGGCGCACCGCCCGGATGTACGGGTTGATCTGGAGGGCCTCCCGCACGTAGCGGACGGCCTCGCTGCGCTTCACCGCCGGGGTAAAGGACCGGCCGATCAGGCTTTCCACCTCGCTGCCGTAATCCCAGGAGTAGACGCTGCAATGAAACCGGGCGGTCATCAGGGTCTTCCAGATCCACACCTTCACCGCTTCGGCCCCGGAGACCACCAGGGGCTTTCCGCCGGAGAACACCGGCGTGCCCTTGTCGAAATCCCAGGCCGCCTCTTTGCACAGGGGGAGCCGCTGGGGCTCCGCCGCCGCCTCCGGCTGCACAATGGGGAAAATGCCGCTCATCCCGCCTTCACCACCTTGTCGATTAGATAGAAGGTCTGGTCGTCCTCCGTCAGCAGCAGCACCTCGTCCCCGGGCTTCAGCACCGGCTCGGCCTGGGTGGCCGTACAGTGGGGCGTGGACAGCGTGCCGGAGTGGACGGACATGGAGCTATGGGACCCATAGCCGCAGGAGGCGGTAATGGAGAGGCTCCCGTTCACGCCGGTACACGCCAGCTCCAGCAGCTCCTGGTGGCCCTTCACCAGCCGGTGGGAGATATAGAACCGATCCGCTTCCTGGATGGTCCCCGCCACCTCCACCTTCAGCGGGTCCGCCGAGAGGACGATGCCCCGGAGAAGGTGGATGGGCCCCATGGGCCCTTTGGGCTCCGCCGCCTCCCGCATGAGTCCCGCAATCTCGCTGTATGGGTTTTCCTTCATGTACTCACTCCTTCGGAAGGCTTCCGGCGGTCTGCTTGTCCATCAAATTCCGAAAGTCCAGCGTTACCTTGGTCTGATAGATTCCCCGCCGGACCGTGTGGCTGTCCGCCGTGATCCAGAACAGGCCGTCCACGCCGGTGACGGGCTCGTGGACCGCCACGGCGTTGCCGGTGATGAGCTTCACATTCCCCAGGCACTGGGCGGTGATGGTGGTGGAGATCCCGTTCTGCTCCAGGATGTCCTTGGCGGCGGCCTCCGGGTTCTCCTTATCGCTGGCCCGGATAGCCTGCTGCATGAGGCCGTAGAGGGCGATATAGTTCTCCGGGCTGTCGTACTCCGCCACCTTTTTGAATTTGTCGTCGTCGTAGACCGCCACCCGGTTCACCATCTTCTCGATGCTCTCCGCCGACCGGCAGGAAATCAGGTTGCTCCCCGGCGCCAGCCGGATGCTCTCCGGGCCTATGGCCTTCTCCACCACCTCCAGGTGGTTGGAGCGGAAGCGGATTTGATACTGCTTCCCGGTCTGCTCCGCCGCCAGGGTATACATGGTCTGGATGATCTGGTAGAGGCTGACGCCCAGGAAGTTTCGGCTCAAAGGGACTCCCGTGGCCGCCAAATCCCCGCAGGGGATGCCGAACTCCCCGCAGAGCTGGGCCGTGACGGCCTCCGGCGTCTGCTTCCGCACCGCCATGTAGGTGCTGTTCCGCTTTAAGTAAAGGCCGTTGTCCAGGGCGGAGCAGTCTATCGTCTTCCCCAGGCTGTCCCGGTTCCGGGAGACGATGTGCCCGGAGAACAGGATGTCCGCGTCCTTGTACAGCCTGGCCATGCCGCCCAGCTCCGCCAGGGCCTCCGGGAGGACGGAGAAGGTCAGCTGCCGGGCGCAGTCCTTATAGCTCCCGCTCCAGGTCTTCGCCTGGACCTTCTCGGTGACGTGTTCCGTCTTCGCCCCGTCCACGGACCAGGTGCGGATCTTCAAAAGGTCGTCGTATGCCACTCAAATCTCCCCCTCGGCGGATGTGTCCAAGTTGGACACATTTTTTACAGGCTCCCCTTGTCCGGCAGCTTCACCACCTGGCCGGGATAGATCAGGTTCGCGTTCTTAATGCCGTTGGCCTCCGCCAGCTTCCAGGCCAGGGACCCGTCCCCGTAGGTCCGCCGGCAGATGCCCCAGAGGGTATCCCCCTTGGCCACGGTGTAGGAGCCCTCCTCCTTCTTCTCCTGGGGCGCGGCCCGGCCCTTGTTCCCGGTGTCCTGGAGGACCTCCGTGCTCTCCTCCGCCAGCTCCCGGTACTGCCGCAGCTCCAGCGTGACGTACACGTCCCCCGTGCCGTCCCGCTGCCCATGGCCCACGGGCCCCAGCAGCACCGGCAGGTTCACCGGCGTGTCCGTGACGATGAAGCGCAGCACGTCGCCGCTGTTGGACCACTCCGTCAGCCGGTCCACCACGGTATAGGGCTCCCCGGTCCAGCCTGCGGAAGTATAGTTCCGCTCCGAGGAGGGCAGCAGGAACTCCATCCGCTCGTTGAACAGGCTCTTCAGGCCCGGGAGGTTTACCTGCCCCGTGTCCGTCATGTCCAGGGTCTCCACGGACCGGCCCTCCGCCACGGTGAAGCCCGGCGGGGTCACCGGCATGACCAGCTCCTGGTTGGTCTTCACGTTGCGGAAGATGATCTCCATTATCTCAGCCGCCTCCTCTCAGCATCGCCTCCCGGAGCTTCCGGGCCAGGGTCTCGGCGATGGCGTCCACGTCGGAGTCCTCCCGGACATGGAACTCGTTGCCGGAGACGGTGACGTTGACACTCCCGCCGCCTCGGTCCATGCCCCGTGCCTCCGCCGCCGTCAGTACCCGTTCCCCCTGGTGGAGCAGGGCGGGGAACTCATCATAGGGCACGTAGTCCAAGCCGTAGGCGTGGCGTTTCCACCCGCTGGAGCCCCCGATGTCCACCAGCATGGGGTCCACGGCCTGGCCGTATTTGTCCGTATAGGAGGCCAGCCCGGTCTGTTCGTCCACGGTGGTGGTAACGGTGAAGGCATTCCCGGCCGCGCCGCCCTTGGAAAAGGCGTTGTTCATTCTCCAGGCGTCCGTGGCGGAGACCATGGCTGCCGTCAGCTCCCGGGTGGCGTCAATCTGCTGGAGCTCCATGTCCACCTGCTTTTGGGCCCACTCGCTGGACTCGTAGGCGGCGGTGGCCAGGGCCTCGGCCTCCTCCCGGAGGTCCACCATCTTCTGTCCGGCCTCCAGGCTGTCCTCGCCGCCTTTTCTGTACGCCTCATTGGCTTCGGCAAACTGGGCCCGCAGGGCCTCCAGCTTCTCCGCGTCCTCCGGGGCGAACACGGTGGTCTCCTTGTCCATGGTTCCTGTCAGCACCGCCTCCAGGGCCTCCCGTTGGAACTGCTCCTTCAGGTTTTCGCCGTACGCCTGGACCTGGCCGCCGATGGCGGAGAGCTCCGCCAGCTTGTCCCCCAGGGCCCCGCCGTAGGCGGCGATATCCGCCTCTTTGGACACCTTCCGCGCCTCGTTGTAGGCGTCGCCCCCGGCGGCGTTCACGTTTTCCTTGAGCCCCTGCAGCGTGCTGTCCAGGCCCTCGGTGGACTTGGACTGCACGTCCATCATCCCGGCGTAGAGCTTCTCAAACTGGGCCAGGATGACGTCGCTGACGTAACTGCCGGACAGCTCCCCCTTGGAGATCTGGCTGTACACGTCCCCCACGCTGACGCCCTGGTCGTCCGCCAGCCACTGGAACACGGAGAAGCCCCGCTCATTCAGGGGGTTCAGGTACTCCAGCGTGGCCTTGTCGCTGGACTGCATCCGGCCAAGGTAGGTGGCCACGGTGCCGATGTCCCCCGTAGAGAGGCCCAGGGCCGCCCCGGCGTCGCCCACCTTGGTAAGCGTCGGGATGATATCGTCCACCGCCGTGCCGAAGCTCAGCATGGTCTTGGAGATACCCACCAGGTCGTCATAGAGGAAGGGCGTGGTGTTGGCGGTGTCCTGGACCTGCTCCAGGAAAGCCCCGGCCTTCTTGTCGTCGCCGAGGAGCGTATTGAAGGACAGCTTCGTCGTCTCCCGGCCCGCCGCCAGGGCGGAGCCGGAGGACAGCCGCTCCTCCGTGGCGGCGTTGGTGTCTTCGTACAGGCCTCGGTAGTAGTCCTTGAAGGAGTCGTCCCGTTCAGTGAAAATCTGGGTCGCTCCATTAATCGCGCCGATGCCGGCTCCAGCGGCCGCACCAAGGGCTGTCCCGATACCAGGCACAATACTGCCGATGGCCGCGCCCGACGCGGCTCCAGCGGCCATCCCGGAGGCAAGGTCCGCCATTGGCTTTCCGACGGCGCTTTCAAGAGCCGCGCCGGCGAACTGCGAAAGCGAGTCGCCTGCCATCTTGAAAAGCCCGGCGGTTCCAACCTTCTGAATGATGTTTCCATCAGAAACGCCTGCCGAGAAGCCACCGGATACGTTTTGACCTCCGCCGGCGCCGTCCATCTTCCGAACCTCGTCGGAGAGCGCCCGAATCTCCTTCACGGTGTTCTTCGCCTCGTCGGCGTATCCTTTGGCGGAGACGGTCAGGTCGTTGTATTCCTCCCGCAGCCGTTCAAAGGTCAAGCGGTCGGCCTCGTCTCCGCTCTTTTTAAAGGCCTTCGCCGCCTCGTCCATGGCCCGCTTGACTTCCAGGGCCTTCGAGGACGCCTCCGCAGACCGTCTTGTAAGGTCCCTGTATCTGTCTCCAAGCTGCTGGCCTTTTCTTGAAAGCTCCTCCATGGCTTTGGAGCAGCCCTGGGAGGTGCTGGCGATGGTTTTCAATTTCGCGTCGATATCGGTTTGCAGCGTCATGACGATGGAGACATTGTTCGCCACAAGCGTCACCTCCTGTTGACAACTTTTGGGGGAACTGGTATATTAAAATCAGCCACTGAAGGGAGGGATGGAGTTGACTGCTTTACTGGTTGTTTGCGCACTTGGGTCCATTGCGCTTGGTTGTTACCTCGTGTATTTGGTATCTGGAGAACTCCGCCCGAGCGGAACGGTGATAGGCATGAGGCAACGGTATGCCCGGGCAAACCGCGATACGGCGGTTCTTTTCTGGTTCCTTGCGGTCACGATGTTCATTTCTTCTTTGATGTGTCTGTTTCTTACGTCTGTACTATAGATTTTCGTCTTTTTTGTTGCTGCCTAAGATATGATTGGAGGACTATCACCATGAAGAGGATTTCTTCTCTGGCCGTAGTTTTGTTGTTGTTTTCTCTTGCCGCTTGTGGTGGTTCTAAGCTAGAGCCCGCTATGAAAGTGGAAAATGATTCTTTTAGCCTAACTCCGCAAGAGTATATTGACTACATAAATAATCTCATAGAAAACCAGGACGACAGTAGCTTTTTGACCATCCCTGATTTCACGGAGTCAGAGAAAACGATTGATATTGAGAGCACGCATCTTTCTCTAAAACTGACTGCCAATGATGGTGGAAAGCTGACCGAAATCCAATGGCATTGGGATGCTAAAAAACAAGATACAACCTCCAACATTGGTTTCTATCTGGGCGTTTCAATCCTCATGGTTTCCGCAAATGAAGACGCGCAAGGGGAAATAGTCGATGGGCTAAATATGCTTGATACTACCCCGCCAAAATACGACACATCATATACGCTTGACGGAGTGTTATACAGCTATTCAACATACGGGCATGGTCAATACAATACCATCACGATAACGCCCACAGCTGATTCTTAATCTCCCCGCCCTCCCCCTCCGGGAGGGCGGTTTTCTTTTACCATGCGAAGTGCTCGCTTTTTCTCTCCGCCTGATAGGCGGCGAACGCCCGGATGACCGCCGTCCACCCGTCCCGACCCTCGTACAGGGCCTTCAAGTCATGAAGCCCCCAGCCCTTGGCGGCGAACAGGTAATATAACAGGAACAGCTCCGGGTCCTCCGCCGCCTCTAGGCGTTTTTTACCTCGGCCAAGGTCCTCTGAAGATAGCCGGAGAGCTTCTGAAGCTCAATATACAGCTCGTCGATCTCTCCGGGGTTCAGCTTCGCCTTGATGGCGTCCAGCGGCGTCGCCACGCCCTTCTCCGAGTCCAGCAGCCGTTTGTCCCGGAAATCCGGGTCCTTGCAGCCGTACAGCACGGCGGCCACCGCCTGGTCCTCCCGGCGCTTGTCCTGGATGTCCCGGATTTCCTGATAGGTGAGCCCCCGCAGGGTGAAGACCACCGGCTCGTCGGTGAGCTGGGAGAGCCGCTTTACCTCCACCTGCTTCTCCGGCAGGGCCTTCCGCACGTCCGGCAGCTCCGGCCGTAGCAGCAGGTCCAACGCGCTTACCTTCTTTTCGTTTTCCATGTGTTCCTCCTTACACCGGCGGCGCCACCTGGTCCAGGTACTCATACGCAGTGGCCTGGAAGGGGACCGTCATGCTTCCCGCTTTGCCGGCGGCGAAGTCCATCAGAGTCTGCTCATCGTAGTTCATGCCATAGACGGCAATACGTTCCTTGCCGAAGGCGTCCGGGTCTGCCAGCTTGGCCACCAGCGTCCGCCGCACGTCATGGCCCTGGGCGGCGGCGTTCGCGTCGGCCGCACCCCGGCTGTAGACCTTGTGCAGGGTCATGGAGCCGGTAATCTTGACGCTCACGAGCTTCCGGTCCTCCGCCATCTGGCCGCACATGTTGATGGGATCAAAGTTTTTCGCCATCTTCAGCTGAAAGGCGGAGATTTCCGCGATCTCTTTTCCGTCCTCCCAGACGGTGCCGAAGTTCCCGTTCATTACCCGGGAGCCGTTTTCAAATGCCATGTCAAAGCCTCCTTACAGATAGATTCTGATCCGCACATCCTCGATGGCGTCGATGGGCCGGACATCCAGCGCCAGGAACACGTAGGTCCCGGTATTGGCCTCCCGGATCTGCTGTTCCGTCATCTCCGCTGTGGCCACGCCGGTGCTCTGGAGATAGGCGTCCTGCTCCTCCACGTCGATGTCGCAGGAGAAATCCGCCTCGATGAGCTGGTCCTTCGCCAGGGCCTGGAGATACAGCTTCACGGCGGTGATGAGCAGGAGCTTGTTGTCGTAGCTGTTCTGGAATTTGCCCATGTAGTTGTCCTGGATGGCCAGCCGCAGGTCCCACTGCAGGAGGTCCAGCAGCTCCACGATTTTGATTTTCCGCCACACGTCGGACCGGCCCGTGGTATTCGTCAGGGAGTTCACGCCCCGGCCGAACTTCACCTTCTCCCCGTCATGGGTCAGGATCAGCTCGCCCCGGCCCACGGCCTCGTCCTCCTCCAGGGCGGAGAGGCGGTCAATGTCCTCCACCTCCGGCAGCGCGGCGTAGGTCACGGACTGCTTCATGGGCGTGCCGGCGATGAGACCCGCCACCCGGCCGCAGTACCCGGCGGCGTCGAACACGTCGCCTCCCACCTGGATACCGGAGGCGGTGAAGTTCACCACGCCCTCATTGCCCGCCGCGCAGTTTGGCAGGACGGCCTTGAAGATCACATGGTCGTCTTCCCGCTTTTTGATAATCCATTCCTTCAGGACGGCGGCCTCCGCCTCGCTCAGGTCCGCCGGGCCCGCCAGGTAGTCAAACTTCTGGGTACCCAGCCACTTGAGGGCGGCGGCGCCGCTGCCGGGCCTGGCGTCTTCCGTTCCGGCGGGCGGTTCGCCGTCCTCTGCCTGGGGAGCCGGGTCAAGCTCCAGCGTGTCCTCCGCTCCCAGGCAGTACACCAGCACCTTGCGGGGCGGGTTCACACCGCCCTTGAACACCCGCCGGATGGCGTTCTGGTTCTCCTTGCCCAGCTTCTCGGGGATCTGCCCCGTAGAGGTCAGGGACCACGCCTGCCCGGCAGTCAGCGCGTCCCGGAGGATCAGCGCCGCCACGCCCTTCTGGCTCCGGGCGATGGCGGTCTGCGCCCGCTGCTGAAACAGGATAGTCAGCGTGGGCATCGTCAATTTTTCAGCCATTGTCATTCTCCTTTTTCACTCGAACCTTCAGTTCAAGGTTTTGCATCAGCTCGTAGAGCTCCGCCTCGACGAAATCGGCCCGGTCCAGGGTCAGCGCTAAGGTCAGCGTGACCACGGCGCAGTCGAAGAAGGAGGTGTCCGCCTCTATGCTCCGCACCTTCGGGGCCCGGTCCTTCACCTGGACGTATCCGGCGGCGAAGGCCCCCAGCACCAGCATGGCCCGCAGGTCCAGCACGGGGAGATGGGAGGCGTGGACCTCGTCCACGGTGGAAAAGGTGGTGATCTTGACTTTGTACAGCAGGTCCACGCCGCTCATTCCGTGGCTCAGCGGGTCGAAGCCCACGCCGATCAGCTCCACCATATTGCTGGGCCGCTCAAAGTCCCTGGGCGTCAGGTCCGTGTAGACCGTCTCCCCGGGGAACGCCTCCTTCAGCCGCTCCACAACGGCGTCGGCGACGTCCGCCGGGAGGATGGTTCCGTCTCTCATAATTTCAGCTCCGTTACCGTCAGCCGCCGCAGGAAGTCCTCCGCCTCCTGGACGGCGATTTTTTCAGCCTCAGCCTTGGCTTTGCCGTAGAAGTCCAGGCCCCTCACACGGGTCATCCTTGCCCGGGGCTGGTAGCGCTTCGACCGCCCGGAGGGGCCCCGGACCTTATGCCCGCTGGAGAGAAAGTTGGTCAGAGCCCCGGCGTTCAGGACCTGGCGGTCCCCATACCCGGCGGCCACCTCTACGGAGTCCGCCCGCACGGCGACGTAGCCAAGCCCGGACCCCACATGCGGATTCTGCCAGAGCTTCACCCGGCCCCTGGAGTCATGCAGCCCGGAGTGGTCCACGGTCTGCCGGACTTCTCCCTGGACCTGGCCGCCCAGCTTCTCCAACATCGCTTCCTTCAGGCCGGGGAACTGGTCAATGGTTTCCTGCCAGCGGTCCCAGAACGCCGTCCAACCTCTGGTGTCAACCGTAAACTCCTGCACTAACAGTCCTCCTTCCGCCGAATCTCGTACTCGTTCTTGTACGGGTCCAGCTCGTGGGGGACCCGCACCTTGAAATAGCGGTCCCCTGCGATGACCCAGCTCCCCGGCGCCAGGGTCACCACCTTCGGCGTTACCAGCACCAGGTCCCCCGTCACCTCGGCATGGGGGTCCAGCTGTTCATGGGCCACGTACTTCTCCGTCAGGATGCCGGGAAAGCGGCAGCCTTGGGGCTCCCGGTCCGCGTCTTGGATGCAGTCCACCGGATCGCACAGCGCCGCCTTCACCACCTGGAAGCCCGGGTCTCCGTCTACGATGGAGGTGAGAAAGCAGAACTGTCCCCGCCAGAGGAAGGAGTTGGTGAGCGTCAGAGACGAACTTCGCCGGATGGTGAAGGTGACGCCCCTGGCCCCGATGCCGACGGAGGAAAAGAGATTCTTCCGGTCATCCTGCACCGCCGCCGCCCAGGTATTGCGCTTGACTTCCCAGGCGTAGGTGTTGGCCTCCGGGTAGTGGAGCAGATGCTGGACTTGGACGCGCTCCTTCAGATCGCTTCCTGTCGTCATAACGGCTCATCCTCCTTGGGAGCGGATGTGTCCTCGCCGTCAAAAACTGCGCTCTGGTCGGGGGTGGCTTTGCCTCCCCCTCCCACCGCTCCGTTTTCTCCGGCTCTCCCCACCGCAAACGCTTCGCTGGTTTGCGGCGGGGGCCCCTCCGGCTCCGTCAGCTTCATCTGGTTCAGCAGCCGCCGGAAGGCGGGGTTCTCCGACGAGGCGGCGCCCACGAAGGAGACGTCCCGCCGGTCCCAGCTGTCCAGGACCAGGTAATTGACGCACAGGTCGTATTGGGCCCGGCGGGGCGTGTCCTCCGGCGGCTCCCGGACCCCCGCCTGGGACATGTAGCCCACAGCGGCGGCGTAGAAGACACGGAGAAGCTCTTCATCTTCTGCAGAAAGGGCTTCGTCCAGCCGGCAGAAGGCTTTCAGGGTGACTTCCCTGATTGCGGTCAGCTCCATGGCTCAATCCACCAGACGCCGGAGGTGTTTGTCGGAGACCCAGCCGGCCGTCTCCCCGCACCAGACCAGCGCCCAGCCGGGGACCTTCACGCCCATGGGCAGGTTCAGGATCAGGAGCAGAGTCCCGCTTTCCAGGACTGACAGAACGTCAAAGCCAAAGCCGGGACCCGCCCGGAGGTTCAGGCCCTTGGAGGCGGTCACAATGGCTGGGACGCCATCGGGGCCCGGCGGCGTCCCCTGTTCAGCCGGCGTCTGGCCGTCGCGAGGATTCACGAGATCGGAGCCCGTCTGGGGAGGATCAGAGGGTGCGGGGGGCGTCTCCGGTTCCTGGGGTAGGTCAGAAGGCGCGGGGAGCGTCTCCGGCTCCTGGGGCAGGTCAGAAGGCGCGGGGAGCGTCTCCGGCTCCTGGGGCAGGTCAGAAGGCACGGGGAGCGTCTCCGGGGCCGGGAGCGGGTCAGAAGCCTCGGGGGGCGCTTCCGGGACCGCGGGAGGCGCGTGAGCGGCCTTGAGGGCCTCCGCTTCCGGTGCGGAGGTCACGGCCTTGGGCTGTTCCTCCTTGGGGGCAGCTTTCTTTCTCGGCATGATGCTCTCCTTCCTCAGCCCTCGGCGCCGGTGCCCATAGTGGCCTTGAACGCCGCCTTCTTATCCATCATCACTGCCGTCATGCGGCACAGGCCCCGCAGCTCATAGCTGTCCGTGGCCCAGGCATCGCCGCCGACGTCCGTCGCCGCCATCTCCAGGCCCTTGCGGACAAACAGCGTCCCCAGGGCCTGGAACTTGCCCACGTAAATGGGCGTCTTGCCCTCCGCGCCGGGGATCAGGTCATTGTCCCCATAGGCCACCGGCCGCCCGTTCAGGCGGAACACGCTGGGGTCCGCCGGGTTGGGCACCAGCAGGGAGCGGCCGTTCTTGTCCTCCCAGCCGTCCATTTCCGCATAGCCGTCCTGGTTAGTCAGCAGCGCGGCCCCCATGCTGTGGGCGGTGTTCAGCTTCTGGATCATGGCCCTGCGCAGAGTCTTGGCCTCACTGCCGGCGGGGAGGGGGACCTCCGTCTCCAGCTTCTTCAGCAGCTCCAGCAGCAGCGTGTTCTTGGTCAGAACGTACTTGGGCCCGAACCAGCCCGCCAGATACCGGAGCAGCCCGGCGGTGTTGTCCTCCAGCAGCTCGCTGGACACCGGCAGCCGGTCGCCGAACTTCTCCACGGTGTAGGTCACCTTGTCGAACTTGGGCTGGTCGTCCTTGCCCACGGCACCCATTTCCAGGATCTTCGGCAGGGGCTTCCGCTTGCCCTGCTCAATGGCCCGCCAGCCGGAGAGGGTCCGCACCTGCTCCACGGTGAAGAAGCGGCTCAGGTCCATATATTCCTTCTCGTACTCGTGGATCAGGTTGTCGAACTCCGTCGGGACCAGGAAACCGCCGTCAGAGCCCTCCGGCGTGCCGCCGGTCTCTGTCAGGGCCTTGGTCAGCGGGGCGAAGTCCTCCACGCCCCATGCCTGGCGCACCTTCACGCCGCCACGCAGGGCCTTGACGAAGGCCGTAGCGTACTCGTTGCTCCGGCGGATATCATCCACCGCTTTGCCCTTGGTCTTCTCCTCCTGCTGGGCCTGGAAATTGGCGTGAAGGCCCTTCATTTTCCCGTCCTTTTCGTCGAAGCGGCCCTCCTCCGCCAGCTGGGCCTCGGCGGCGTCGATCTCGGCGTTCATTTTGGCCACCTCGGCCATAAGGTTCTTATGGGCCTCGAAGTCCTTCTTCACCAGGAGGTCGTTGCCCTTCTTCAGCTTCGCCGCTCGGTTGTCTTTCATCTCCAAAAGTACCTGATACGTCATTTCTCAAATCCTCCATAACGCAGTTCTTCCTGTTCCTGCATGGCCCGCGCCAGCAGGAACGCATCATCACCGGCCTCCGCCGGATTGGGCACAGGGGGGTCCTCCTCGCCGTAGCGCTTGCTCTTGGTCACGCCCGCTCCGGGCTGGGAGGGGACGGCCACGAAGGAGATCTCGTAGGCATCCGTCACTTCTTCCAGGTCAAACCAGCACGATTTCCCGTCGTACTCCCGGCCGCCGACATGCCGGCAGATGGTTTCCCGCTGGTTTGCCCCGCAGATGGAGCAGAGGGCTTTCCCAACGGCCAGGCCCACGGAGCACTCCCGGAGGATGCCGCTCTCAATGGCGGAGATCATATCCGCCGTGGAGTCCGTCCGGGGCATGTAGCACCGCAGGACCAGGGTCTTGTTTCCCTCCTCGCCCTCCACCTTGGCGGCGTAGACCCGGGCGGTCTGGGCGGCGGCGCTCCACTTGTGGTCCTGGAGCACCGGCAACCCCACAAACTTCTCCGCCATCTGCTTCAGCGCTCCGGCGGTGAAGCGCTCATGGTCCCGGTCCACCTGCTCGCCGCAGGCCGTCAGCTTGAAGACAAACACCTCCTCGGCGTCCAGCGTCCGCAAGGTCTGCTTGTTGATCAGCAGCATGTCCATCTCCGTGGGCGCCAGGCTCTTTTCGATCCTGGCGGATTTCAAAATCGGCTTCATGTGTTTCCTCCTTCCGGCGTCTCCGCCTGACGGCCCATAGCCCGAAGTACGCTCAGCAGGGCCCACTGCTCCAGCGGCCCGAAGTTCCAGCTGGCGAAGTACTGATCTCCGCCGGGGATGGGTCCCATGTCCTCCAGGCCTCGAATCTCGTCGGCGTTGAGTCCGCCGATCTCCCGCATGGTCCGGTACCACGCCGCCTGGGCGGCGGAGTCGCCCTTGAGGAAGACCTTCAGCTCCCGCTTGATGCGAAGGCCCCCGGCCCGCTCGCCGGGCAGGAGCAGCTTATAGCTGTCCTCCTGGCCCCATTGGGTTTCATAGCCCAGGAGCGTGTAATTGACGTACTCGATGCCGTTCTGCTCGTTGCTCTGGTAGCTCTGCTTCCCGGCGTAGGCCAGGTGGAGCGGCACGCCGAAGAACCGGCACAGGTCCGCCACCCGGACCTCGTTGCTCTCCACGAACTGGGCGTCGGTGTTGCTCATGGAAATGGGCTGGTACTTCAATCCCAAATCCAGCACGGCCAGCCGGAAGGCGTTCCCCGGCCCCCGGTGGATGGATTCCCAGGACTTGCGCAGCTGCTCCTTGGGGTCCACCAGGACCTTGGTCTTGTCGGACTGTTCTTGCCAATAGGGCTGTCCCAGGTCCGCGTCGGTAGTCAGGACGCCGCAGGGCTGGCCGCCGTTCTGCCAGGTGGAGTTTTCATACTGCTGGGCCGCTCTGGCGGTAGAGAGGGTCATGGAGGCCCGTTTCAGAACGCTGACGCCCTCCAGGCCGTCCTCGCTGTAGGCTTTGTAGTGCAGCACGTCGTCCGGCCGCAGCGCCGTCAGCTCTCCGGTGACAGGGTGAGTGAAGAAATACCAGAGGCGCCCGGCGGGGTCCACCTGGGGCCTCACATGGTCCGGCGGCAGGGGAATCAGCTCCCGGGGATGGCCGGAGCTGGGGTCTCGGTTGATCCAGGCGTAGGCGTTCCCCCGGAGCAGCTGATTGCAGAGCATCAGCCGCTGGTAATCGAAGGTCGTCATGGCCTCGTTGGCCCGGCCCCAGAGGACGCGCCCCAGGCGGTGGTCTGCCAGGCGCTCCTTGGTCCGCTCGTTCATGATGTACACCGGCAGCACCGCCATGGAGGTGGAGAGCACCTCCACGCACCTGTTCACCGTGGAGACCTTCATGGCCTTGTCCCGGCTCATAGAGATATCCTCTCCGCCGGTCAGCCACCCGGCGGGATTGTCCAGGGCCAGCGTGCGAATCACGCCGCCGCCCAGGCTCTTCCGGGGGCTGTCCAGCGTCCGTCCGGCCCGGACCAGGCCCTTGCGCAAGCTCACTCGGCATCATCTCCTTTCTCCGACTCGCCGCCCCAGAGGGACAGCACGGCCCCGGCCCCCATCAGGACGCCGCCCGCGATCAGCCCGGCGGGCAGGTAAATCAGGCCCGCGCCCACCGCCACCAGCGCGGCGCCGCCCAGCAGGGCCAGCTCCGCCAGGTGCTTCACAAGTCCATTCGCGATTTCCTTCATGTCAGCATCTCCTTACAGGTGATAGTCTCTTGTTTTCATGGCCTCCGCCAGGTCCGGCGGCTGGTTCCGGGCGATCATCCACACCGCCACAACGATGATGGACGCCACCGTCGGGTCGATCCGCCCCGGAGAACGGTTCTTCAGCGGCTTGATGTTCCCGTTCCCGTCCACATGGCACCGCACATTGCCGAAGGTCCAGCGGAAGCAGGTGTTATGCACATGGAGCAGCTGCCGCGTCTCCATCATCGTGTCCATCTCCTTCATGGCCGGGCTCATGTTCTTCAGGTCCTGGGGAATCTCAATGGTGGTCACGTGCTTGGAAAGCCGCTGGGTAATGGTCCGGCTGAGGTAGGGGTCGAAGCCCACCATCTTGAGGTCGTAGCGCTTTGCCGCCTCCTGGATGGTCTGCTCCACATCGTCGTAGTCGATGATATTTCCCTCGCACAGCCGAAGGAATCCGGCCCGCTCCCAGTCCTGATAGGAAACATGGTCCCGCTTCTCCGCCTCTTCCACGGTGTCCTTGGGCCGCCAGATATGGGGGAGCAGTACCGCCGACTCCAGGCCCGGCTGGGGCGGAAACAGCAGCACGAAGGCTGTCAAGTCCCTGGAGGTGGAGAGGTCCACGCCGCCGTAGCAGGTCTTGCCCTTTAGCTGCTCCAGCCAGATTTCCCGGTCCGCCTTCCGGCTGGGCCCCCACTGGCACTTGTCGTAGAGGGTCAGCGGCAGCCAGCCCACGGCCTTGGTGGAGATCCACTGGTTCAGCCGCAGCCAGCGGAAGAGCTTCTCCGCCGTCTCTTTGAGCTTGGCGTCCCGGGCCTCGATGCGGATGTTCCGCAGGGACAGGTGTTTTCCAAGGGAGGGATTGCAGAGGAACCAGACGCTTTCGTCCCAGATGTCCACCTTGGCCAAATCGTCCGGGTCGTCCCCGAACACCGCCGTCAAGCCGTAGAGAATGGGAAGCCAGTTGGGGAGGTCCCGCTCCAGCAGGGCTTCCTCCGCCGCCGGGAGGTCCGCGTCCTCCACATGCCGCAGGGACAGTACCTGCCGGGGGTCGCCGCCCTCGGACTGGATGCGCCGGAGCTGCCGGGCGTCCCGGATGGCGACGGCCTTCTCGTGGATCTCCCAGCCGATGGACAGCCGGTCCGGGTCGTCGCCAGCCGTGGTCAGCACGATCCACACCGGCTGCTTCCGGCCGGAGCCCGCGCCAGCGGTCATGACGTCCCACAGGTCCCGATTGGGCTGGGCGTGGAGCTCGTCGAAGATCACGCAGCTGGGCTTGTACCCGTGCTTGCTGTACGCCTCGGCGGAGAGGACCGCCATGATGCCCACGGTGACCCAGGAATAGCCGCCGTTCCTGGCCCGGACTCTCCGGCGGTACTCGATTCGCTTTTGGGACGTGCTGATTTTCAGCTCGCCCCGGGCGATCATCTTCGCCGTCCAGGGCGCCGTCTCCAGCATGAACACCGCCGCCCGGAAGACAATGCCCGCGTTCTCCCGGTCCGCCGAGCAGACATAAACCTCGGCGTTCAGTTCCCCATCTCCGAAGAGGTGGTAGAGGCCCAGAGCCGCCGCAAGCTCACTTTTGCCGTTCTTCTTGGGAATCTCCAGGTACAAATACCAGTACTTTCGCAGGAGCTCCCCGGCGTCTTCCTCCATGGTCCCGTAGAACTCCATGAGGGCGCCTCGCTGCCAATCATAAAGACAGAAGGGCTTGCCGGTGTCGGTGGTGGGCAGCCGCGAGACGAAGTTGCAGACGAACTGTCCGGCTTGTTGGTCAAAGCGCTCTGCCACGGGTCAGATCCCCGCCTGCTCCATGGCCGCGTCCTGGCGGGCCCGCAGGAGGCGGGTAAACTCGTCGTCTTCCTCCGACGGAGCCCCTGCGGCGTTGACCACCGCTGCGGGCACCACGATCCGGCAGCGGGAGGTAACGGACAGGCCCATGGCCTCCGCGCACTGGCGGGCCTGGCGGAAATAGGTCCCCTGGACGCCGGTCCACTCCCGGGCCAGCTTCTCATCGTCCGCCTGGATGGCCGATGCGGCCTTTTTGTCCGCCTTCAGCCAGCGGTCCCGGGCCAGGAAGTACTGGGCCAGCACGTCCCGGTCCAGCTCGGCGTACAGGCCCGCCGCCAGGAGGATCTCGCCCACCTCGTGAAACTCCTTGTGAAGCCGCTTCGGCAGCCACCGGGGCGGCGTGACCTGCTCCGGGGGAGGGACATAGACCTCTTGGTCCAGCCGCTCGTCGATTTCCGGGCGGCTCAAATGCTTTCGGCCATTGGCCGCCACCAGCGCGGTGGGCTGTCGCTTTCCAGGCATGTTTTCAGCTCCTTTCCGTCCCGCTGCGGGGCCCCGCCGGGGGCTGTGGGCCCGGTGGGGAAATTTTTTCGTGTGAAGGCCTGCTTGCGGTATTGCGCCGCCGGCTTGAAACTTTTTGGACCCGGGGGGAGGGGTGCAGGGAATCCCGGCGCATAGGCGTGCGGGACGCCCGCGCACCCAAAGCTGGCCCAGGTCCCGGCCTTAGCGGCGCCGTTTTCCCCTCCGGTTTTGCCACAGTTCCCGGGCCGTTTTGCGGCTGTGGCAGGAGTGGCAGAGGCTCTCCAGGTTCCCCGGGTCCGTGAACAGGGCCCAGTCCCCCTTGTGGTCCCGGATGTGGTCCACGTCCACGGCCCGCCGGCGCACGCCCTGCCGGGCGCACTCCCGGCAGAAGGGCTCCTGAAGAAGCTGGTCTCCCCGCAGGCGCCTCCAGTCATCCGTCCCGTGCATCCAGCGCCACGCCTGGGCCTCCGCGCTGCGCCGGTCCTCCTTCGGCGGCTGGTGGGCGGCGCAGTAGCCGCCGGAGACCAGCACGCCGCACCCGGGATGGCGGCAGGGCCGGAGCGGTTTCATTGCCATGGGCTATCACCTCCACGCAAAACAAAAAACCCGCCCGACAGCCGCCTCCGCAGAGGGGACTATCGGCACGGGCTAACCAAGAAGCACTGGCCACCAACGATATTCACGACATGGACGGTCTTGCAACGATGGCACCAAAGCTCCAAACCTTTGGCCTCGACATTCGGGCCGACATGCTGATGCGTTCGCTGCTTGCATACCGGACAGATTATCCATCCGTTCTTTACAGCTAGTTTAGCAGGTTTCGCTGCGCTTTGCAATGGGCTCGCCTCCTGTTTTTTGGGATTGGTGAGTTATTCAACTAAGTTACAAGTATATTGATTCATTGATTTAAAATAAAAGTTCCGCCTTTACCGCCACCCCTTGATGTACCACGCGTAGCGATAGGCCCCGAACTGGTTGTCCGTCCGGTACTGCCCCCGGCTCACGGCGCCCTTTGGAATGCGGATGGCCCCGCTCCGGGCCTCGAAGTACTCCGCCTCCGGCAGCGCCTGGTTTAAGGACCGGCTCCACCGGCACACCCGTTTGTTGATGGGAATCACAACGCCGTCCGTGGCCTCCTTCAGCATGTACCGGGCCGTCCGGCGGAAGCTGTCCCCCGGTCCCCGGAGCAGGGGCTCGTCGTCCACCCAGCCCCGGCCCCAGAGATACCGAAGCTCCGCCGGGGAGAAATCCCTGTCCCGGAGTACCAGGTGGAGGTGGTAGCGGTGGTCCCCGTGCCTGCCCTCGATGGCATAGGCGTAATCAAAGGGGCGCCCCAGCCACAGCCGGAGCTTCCGCAGGAAAGCCCGCCAGACGTTCTCCGCCTCATGGAAGGAGGCCGGAAGGTGATCGTCATCAAAGGTCAGCGTGTAGAAGCTGCCCCCGTGGCCGAACAGGGCCAGCCGCAGCTCCAGCCGGTCCACCCGGGTTCGGCAGACGGAGGAGTCCCTGGGCGGACGGAGGATTTTGTTCTTCTCCGCCCGTTCAAAGGGGCTGTCATATGGGCTGAGGCGGGGCCGCAGGGCCCGGCACTCCTTCACCAAAGGCCCCGCCCTCTGCCTGATACAAAGCCATACCGCCCCGCTCACGTTTTCGCCCTCCTGTCCTCCAGCCCGCACCTGCCCGGGTCGTTTTGACACGCCGCCAAACACAGAGGCCGCTGCGGGCAGTCCGCACAGCAGAGATATTCCTTCCGCTCGGCGCACCGAAACCGAGAGCACCGCCGGGGCGTTTTCTTCTTAGGCATTTGCAATCCCCTCCTTATTTGCGGAGGATTTCGGCTTGAGGAGATACACTTTCACACCGCACGCAAATGCGATCTTTGCCGGTGCGCAGATTGTATTCTTGTGGAGAAAATAAACTTCGTTTTCTTCCAACCGCACAAGAACCCACTCGCCGCCGTCGCCGAGGTCTAAATACACCGGCTTCCCGTCCATCTCCCGGAGTTGTTCCAGCGTCAACGGACCAGTGGTCAACTTTGCATCCCGGAGTACCCGAAGTACCCAGGGAGAAAGCAGCTCCGTGCCGTCTGTCGCGAAGCAAATATCCTCGTAGAGCTTCAGCCGCTCCCGCAGCTCCGCCATGGCCCAAAGGGCCCGGTAGAGAATCGCGAGGATTCCCTCCGGCTCTTTTTCGCCAAACTGGAGCCAGTCCAGCATAACGTCGCCAAGCTCCTCGTCCGTCAAATTGGGGTCAAGCTCAATATCCTCCAGCTTCAGCCCAGTGGCGGCCGCGCTGCGGATTAAATCGCACACGCTGCACGTGTCCTCGGGCGCTCTTGTGTACCATGCCCAGCCGTTCTCAACAGAGACCTGATTCAGAGCCAGCTCTGTCATGTTCATCTCATGGACGTTATTTGAAGTCAGCCGCTTCATGTGTTCTCCTCCTCTTTTCCATCCGCCGGAGTCTTCGGCTTGCTGCGGTAAGGTACCCAAGTCTTACCGCAGCCGTCCATGGGCAGCGCCGCCCGCAGGAAACAGGCGAGGCCGTCGGTGGAAACGCCGCAGAAGATATCCCACCGGTCCAAGCCCTCGCCGCCAAGCCATACCGGGCTCTCTTCCATCTCCCGGAGCTGCGCCGGGGTCAAAGGCTTGACCTCGGTCAGCTCCTCCCGCAGGGCCGCCGCTCCCATATACGCCGCCTGAGTCAAATCTGGGTGTTCCTCCGGGAAATCGTAAGTTTCCAACAGGTCAATCGCTTTTTCGTATGTCATGGTTTGTCTCCTCAAAACATCCTTTCCTGCCGATTCTCCGGCTCAAAGTTCATCCAAAGGATCTCCTCCCGCCGCCGGGAGAGCTGGTCCGTGGTGTGGAACGTCTCCCTGTGCCAGTTCTTCAGCACCCGGTCATACAGAGGGCTGGCGTAGCCGCTGAGAAGCACAGGGCCCGTGTGCGCCTTCAGGGCCTCCAGCAGCGCCAGGTGATCCTCATCCGACATCTCATGCGCGTACTGCTTCTTTCCGCCGCTCCTGGAAGAGAGGACATAAGGCGGGTCCGCGTAAATCAGCACGTTGGAGAAGTTGAACCGCCGGATGACCTCCAGCGCCGGGCGGCACTCGATCTGAACGCCCCGCAGACGCTCCGCCGCCTCCAGGATAACCTCCGGCAGCGCCGCCCAGTACTTGGCGGCGTAGGCCCGCTCCCGGGCGGCGACGTCGTTCTTCCAGCCCACCCGGGCCTCATTTGTGCGATAGCCATATCCCTGGTTGCACCGGGCCAGGAATCGAGCGGCCCGGGCAAAAGGATCCTCTTCATCTTTTGCGGAATACCCCGCCTCGAATAACTCCCGGCTGTAGGGCGTGAAATGCACCTCCCTGGCCAGCCGCTCCGGGTCCTCCCGAATGCAGCGGAACAGGTTGACCACCTCGCCGTCCAGGTCGTTGACGGTCTCGATATGGGAGCGGGGTTTGTTGAACAGCACCGCCCCGCTTCCGAGGAAGGGCTCCAGATAACTGTGGTGAGGCGGGAAGCGGGAGATGATCCGCTCCGCCAGGGACCACTTGGCCCCGGGATATTTTAGGACTGCGTTCACGCAATCTTCGCCTCCTCCTTTCGTTTCGGCAGGACGGGCTTCCCGTCTTTGTCCCTCCGGCTCCCGGCCTTCAGCCACGCAAGCCATGTATCCAGAAATGCCTTGTGGGTCTTTCGGGGGCTTTCCCCGCCGCTGCGCTCGTTGTCATACCCGTGGATCTGAACGATCTGGTTCCCGTTCATCTCAATAGTCACATAAGGGGTGCTGGGATCCCGAACCTTCCGCAGGAACAGGATGGTGACCACCCCCTTGATATGCCGCTCCGCGTAGCCGCCCACGCAGTGGCTCAGGACCTTCCCCTCCCGTCGGATAGAAGCGGCGGTCAGGGGAAACACGATCCGAAGGCCGTCCAGCTCAAAGCTGTACTTTTTCATCCGTTTCATCCGTTCCGCGCCCTTGGCGGCCGCTTTGTTTGCCGCTGCGGACGCTTGCCGCTCCAAGAGCCGGTCCGTCGCCTGGTCGTGGGCGGCCTGCAGATCCTCCGGGAAGAGAACCCGGCTGTGGTCCAGGCACAATCCCAGGAAATAGGCTGCGTCCAGATAGTCCCGGTACTCGGTGAATACGTCCGTGGTATCCCTCCAAGTGAGGTCCGGATCTACCACGCAGTTCTCCTCCAGGTATCGGGCAAGGCGGCGGGGCGCCAAGTGGTAACGCCGGCAGAAGGTCAGGAAATCCCGGGCCGTATCTTCTCCCCAGACCTGGAGGAAGTCCGCCGCCTCTCTGACTGTCCAGCGCAGGGAGAACCAGCGCCGCGCCAGGTTCCGCAGCTCCAGCGCCGCCATGGGCGGCTTCAGTTCCAGCACCTCCCGCAGCTCCGTGGCCGAGAGGCCCATGGCCTTGCGGACGTCCGGCTCCTCCCAGCGGATGAGGTCCGCGAATTTCTTTCGCTCGGTAATCAGGGCCTCCACTGGCTCGCGGAGCCCGGACTTCACCAGCATCTCAATCTGGCGGGGATAGATGCAGTAAGCGGTCATGTAGGAAATGAAATTCCAGAAGCATTTCCTTCCATCCGGAATCCAGTGGGTAAAATAGGCGGCGTAACGGGTAACAGGGCACGTCGTTATTGCAGAGCGGTTCAGGATAAAATACGGTTCGTAGTGAAACCAGGAAATGGAGCCCACCTTGAACGGCTCCCTGACCAGCTTCCGCCGCCCCAGACCGTTTCTCTCATGAGTGATCCAGCCCTCTCCCCAATCCTGATAGTCCACCTGCATCACGTCCCCAATGGCAAAACGGTAACCGCTGGAAAGCCAGTATTCGGGCGGGGCGGTCAAATCCGCCTCCGTCTCGTAGGATTTGTTCAGCACCACCGCGTCGGCATAGAGCGCCTCCTCCGCGGCGTGGAGAAGGAGGACGCATTCGGATTTGTTCAACTGCTGCCGCTTCCCCGCTTTCCGCAAGTCCTTCACGGTGACGCCCCGGCCGCACCAGGGGCAGAAATGCGCCTCGTTATGCTTTAAGCTCCCCAGCAGCTCCCGCTGCCAGGGGAATTCTGTCCGCTCCGGGCGCCCCAGGAATACGGAGCGCCCGCAGCAGCTTGTCCAGAACCGGACGCCGGTTTTCTCCGGGCGGAAGAAGAGGTAATGGGGAAAGATGGCGTTCATGGACGCGATATCTCCGGAGGTGACCACGGGCCAGGTATCCAAAATGGCCCGCTCCTCCGGCGTGCGTTTATCCGACATACCGCCGCCCCCTTACCAGAAGTCGTCCAAGCTCACCACGACGGCTCCCTGGCCGTCCGGCTCCCGGACTCCGCCGCAGAGGTCAATGGACATCTGGAATCGGACCTCCGAGCCGGGGAAATAAAACCGCGCCGCCCGGCGGAACGCCTCCAGGTCGGAGATGCCGGTCCCGCAGTTCTTCGCCACCGCCTTCATGCACTCCTCGAAGGTCCCGCCCTGGACCACGGCCTGGGCAAATTCTTCGTCCTGCCGGCAGAAGTCCTCCAGGGCCCCATGCACCTGGGGCTGCATGATCTTGGCGTATTTGTCATACGTGGCGGAGGCCCGCTCCGCCTTCAGCTTTTCAAGGGCCTGTTCTCTCCAGCTCATTCCGCGCACCTCCTCACGGCGTCGGCCAGGGCCAGCAGCGCCTTTTGGAACTTCCCGGCGGCCTCCGCGTCCCGGCCACGGATTTTCAGCAGCAGGCCGTGCATCTGGTTGACCTGGGCCTGGGCCTGGTCGAACAGCAGCTTGAAGGAGGCGAAATCTCCGTCGGAACCGATGGCGGCCCGGGCGCCGGACTTGGCGGCGGCCTCCAATTGCCGCCGGGCCTCCGCCAGCTCCGCCTCCGCCTTCTCGGCGCGGGAGAGGATGGCGGCATTGGCCCCGGCCTCCTTCTTCGCGTCGGAAAGAGCCTTTTCCGCCTCTTTCCGCTTCCGCTCCGCCTCCTTGCACTGCTGTTCGGCGGCGTCCACCTTGGCCTGCATCTCCGCCACGGCTTCCGCCCGGGCCTTTTCCACGGCCTCCTGGTCCACCACGGTTTCAACCGCCACGTCCACGGGCCGCTCCTGGAGCTCATACAGATCCCGCTCCGCCGCCTCCAAAGCGTCCCGCGCCTCTCGTTCGGACTCCTGGGCGATTCTGTGGAGCTCCTTCAGCTCCGCCATGTCCGCCTCCATCTTGGCCCGGCTCTCCTCGGCGGTCCGGGCGTCCGCCTGGGCGGCCTCCGCCGCCGCCCTCGCCTCGTCCCGCTCCCGGATGGCCTTCTCCAGCTCCCGGGAGGTCATGTCAATGACGTTGTTTTCCGCCACGAAATTCTCACGTTCGCCAGACGGCAAAGCCAAGAGCGTCAAGGCTTTTCGCACCCCCAAATCCCCAACCAGTTGGGGATTTGGAAATTCCTTTGCGACCTTCATGTAACTCTGCGCTGTTGTCTCGGAGAAGCACACGTTTTCTTTCAGCCAGGGGAGCCACTCCCCATGGGAAAGCATCCCTTTGGCCTCAATGAGCCGAAGCCCGATGTCAACGATATTGCGAGCCAGTTCCTGTTTCAGGTGCAGTATCTCGCAGGTCACAGCCTCGATATCCCTTGTGGTCTCCACCGGGGCGGGCTTCTGGACCGTCTCCGCGTACTTGCTGATGCTGAACGCCATTACAGCTCACCTCCCAGATACTCCTTCACCCACCGCCGGTAATCCTGGGCGGCGGCGCTGCCGGGGCTGTAGAGCACAATGGGCTGGCGCTCGAAGGTGCTCTCCGGCACCTTCTCCGTCCGCCGGATGGCCGTCCCGAACATAGGCAGCCCCATCTCCCGGACCAGCTCCACTCCCTGTTTGACCACCTCGCTGTTCCGCCACTGGAGCACCAGCACCCCCGCGATCTCCGGGGCGGCGCGCCGGAGGCTCTCCAGCTGCGCCTTCATGTCCATCATGCCGAAGAACGAGAACCCGTCGATGACCAAGGGGACCACCACCTCGTCGGCGGCCAGCAGGGCGGACACGCTGGAGAGCGTGTAGCCCGGCGGGCAGTCGAAGATGAAAAAATCCGTCTCCCCGTCCTCCTCCACCGCCTCGCGGAAGCGCCGCAGCGCGCCGGTATCCCGCAGCCCGTCCCGGATGGCGATCAGGTCCAGGTCATACAGCGCCGGGGAGCCGGGGAGGAGGTCCAGCCCGGGGCGAATCCCCATCAGGTTCACCCGCCAGCAAGGCTCATTCATCCCAGTCAGCACATCTGCCACGGTGCAACCAAACTCCGGGTCGAACTCCGGCAGGAAAAAGCGGGTCAGGTTCACCTGCCCGTCGCAGTCCGCCAGGACGACGCGCTTGTGGTAATCGCGGACCAGGATGTCCGCCAGATTGATGGCGGTGACGGTCTTCCCGACCCCGCCTTTGTTGTTCATGATCGCGATGGTTTTCATAGGTTTTCAGTCCTTTCAAACTGTTTTACAAGTTCACGCCTTGAAGAACGCCACATCATCAAAAGCATCTCACTGACAGGCTTACTGCGGGATTTCCTCCCTGCTCTCTTGACTGACTCAAGGCCAAATTTACCTGGAATAAGCACGCCGACATGATAGGGGATCAGGCTCTTTACTGCTTCAAAAACCTCTTTCTGCATGACGTAGTAGTTGAAATCCCCTATGAAGTTGTGACCGTTCTTTGATTTGAAATCCTCGACGGAGGATTTTACCTCGTAGCAGTAGAAATCGCCCTTCTCTATGCCGGAAACAGCGTTGTTTACTGGCTTAAATCTCATGTAATCAACTCGGATAGGGTGCTCCGTCGCATAATCAAACGTGACCTCTTTTGCCCAATAAATTCTCGGGTCATGGTGTGGGTCTATGCGCTTTTCAAGCAAATCTGAAAGTGTTTTTGTGATTTCTGGACGGTCCACTATTCTCTAAACCCTTTCCTGAACAGAATCGTTTTCAAAACGGCACGTCCTTGTGTTCCCCCGGCAGCTCCTTGATCTCCACCTGGTCCGGGTTCCGCTTATTGCGTTCCATGGCCTTCCGGCCCTCCGCCTGGAACTTCCGCATGACGCCCATGCTGTCGGTCACAAGGGAGAACGTCTGCTTGCCGCCGTCGAAGTACAGCACCCAGTCTCCCCAGCGGCCCTCTTTGTTTTTGCCGATTTTCAGGAGACGGTGGTCTTCCTCGCTAAGCTCTTGGCCGTCGGGCCCTTTGTCCTTGGGGCCGGGGCGAAAGAGCAAAAGAATCATGTCCGCGTCCTGCTCCAGCTGGCCGGATTCCTTCAAGTCCTGCATAGTGGGGTCCCGGCGTATTTCATTGCCGAACTTGTCAATCTTTTTGTCCTGCCGGGTCAGCTGGGCCAGCTCCACCACCAAAGTCCCGGTTTTTTGGGCGAAGGTGTGCAGGGCCCGAGAGATCGCCGCTACCTGTTCGCTACGGGTACCGCCCGATGATTTTTCCGGGGCCACCAGCTGGATGTAGTCGATGAAAATGACCTGGAAGCCGTAGGCCCGGCTGGCGGTCTCAATGTCCGCCGCGCTCATGCCCGCCGCATCCACCAGCGTCAGGTCCCGTTTCGCGAAATCCGCCTGGCGCTTCGCCAGGTCCTCCCAATCCGCGTCGTCCAACTCCCGGCGCTTGATGTCCGCCAGGTCCAACCCGGCGGCATGGGCGATCATGCGGTCCCGGAGCTTTTTCCGGGCCGTCTCCAGAGAGAAAAAACCGACCCGGTATTTTTTCGCCATATGCCAGGCCATTTGCATGGACAGGGCGGTTTTGCCGTCGCTGGGATAGCCGCCCACCACCACCACGTCCCCCAGCTCTATGTAGCTGCCCTCATCCAGCACCTGGAGGCCGAAGGTAACATACTCCGGCTTTGGGGACTCTGGGGCTTGGCTCTCGAAAAAGCTGTCCAGCAGTTGGGGGACCGTCCAGGCATCCAGCCTCCGCCCGTCGGACAGAAGCTGGCCCAGCTGGGCGCTGATGTCCCGGCAGGCGTCCAGGTCCCGGGCCACGGACAAATTGCTTCCCAGGACGGCGGCCCGAGCCAGGGTGGCCTTCTCCCGGAGGATTGCCGCGTATTCCTGCCAGCTGGCGGAAGTTGGTGTGATCTCCATGAGCTGGACCAGATAGTCCGTGTACTTGCCCTTGAGATTTTCCCGGATGGTGACGGGGTCCACAGGCTTCCCGGCCCGGAAGAGAGCCCGGGCGGTCCGGAAGATCTCTCGGTTGAAGGGCTGCTGGAAGTCCTCTTCCCGAACCTCCGCCAGCAGGGGCCGTACAATGTCGCTGTCGATCAGCAGGGAACCAAGGACGGCGTATTCCGCCTCCAGAGACTGGGGGGAATCCTTCAGTGCCATCCGTACCGCCTTCCTTCCTCCTCCGGGGACTCGGCCTCACGGGACGCCTTGGGCGTATCCGTCCAACGGGCGTTGTTCAGCCAGGTCGAGGCGTAGGGGATGCCCACGCCCGCCCGCCAGCTTTCCGAACGCACCTGGGCCTGGAGGGCCTTGCCCATGACAGCGATCAGCGCGTCGTCTGGCTGGAGCTTGTCCCAGGCCCTCACCGCCCCCTGGCGGTTCTCCCCCCGGGCATAGGTCCGGTAGTAATCCCAGAACGCCTCAAACCGCTCCGGGTTCCACGCCGGGACGGACTTGTCCTTTTTGCGCCCCCCGCGCCGCCCCCCTGTGGGGGGTATGGGGGGTATATTTTCAGGTATATCTTTTCTACCTATTAAACAACTGCGAGATTCCGCCGGAGGGTCGGGCAAATTTTCGCCGGAGGGGAGGCGAGATTCCGCCGGAGGGTCCGGCAAATTCTCGCCGGAGGGGGGAGGCGCTTCCCTGCCCACAAACAGGCCGCAGTAAATATATCTCCGCTCCACCTCGCAGGTGCCCTCGGAACGCTGAACGGCTACCCGGATATATCCCCTCTTCTGGAGCGCGGAAAGCAGCTCCCGAACCCTGCGCTTGGACAGGTCCAGCTCCGCCGCCAGCGTCTCGTTGGAGGGCCAGCAGTACCCGTCCCGGTGCGCCATGGTGGACAGCACCAGGTACAGCAGCTTCGCCGCCGCAGTCAGCTCCTTGTCGTGGAACACTTCACCGGGAATCACGCCCCAGTAGCTTTTTTGTTCTTCCATCCTCTCGCCTTTCTATCCAGTCGATCAGGCGGGCAAACTGGCTCACCAGCCCGGCCGCCCCGATATAGGTCAAAAACATGGCCCAGGACATGGAGAGGGCACCCCCTCCCCCGTCCAGATTAGGGCTTGCATTTTGCCGAGAATTTGATATAATACTTTTGTAACGAGTTCTCGGCGCAAGCCCTGGACGCGACTGCTCGAAGGTGCCAGCCTTCGGGCGGTCTTTTTTTGCGCATCTCATTCGTCTTCTCCTTCCTCCGGCTCCCATTGGAGCGCCCGGTCTATGGCCTCCTGAAAGGTCCCCACGCAGGGAATCCACTGGAGCCTCCCGCTGGGAAGTGCGACCTGCACATACCAGCCGCCCCTCACGGGGATGGCGCTCATGAGCTGGTTCATACGGCCTCCTGTTCCTTGACGGCTTTGTAGCGAACCTGGACGTACGCCTCGGCGATCCGATAGCCATCTTTGAAAGGCAGGGCTTTAAAGGCCGCCCTAGCCTCCTCCAGGGTGTCGTACTCCCGGCCGGGGCAGACCTCCCAGGGGTCCCAGTTGTGGATACGGCTCTGAATCACATAGCGTTTCATAGCTCCTCCTTTCCGGCGTCTCTCCAGAACACATCCAGCTCCAGGCAGGGGCGGGCAAGCTCCCGGAGATCCGCCGTGATTTGGTTGAACTCGGCCTGTTCCCGCCGGTCGACGCCGCCCTGGGTAATCTCCAGCAGACGCTCCGCAGCGGGGGCCATCCGTTTTAATGCCAGGAACACCAGGACCGCCGACTCCAGGGCGCTCCGGGCCTCCAGCTCCGGGACCACGTAAGAGATCAGGCCGCCGGTCTCCCGGAGGTGGCGGTAGGCGAGGGCGGGGGCGTGGTAGCAGACCACCATCCGCTCCACGACGTCACCGGGGGGGAATCCGCCGCCCGGCCTCGTAGGCCCGGAGGGTTTCCGCCGCGACGCCAATCTGTTCCGCCGCCGCCTCTTGGGTAAGACCGGTACAAATCCGCCCGGTCCGGTAGATGTTTTGGGACAGTTCCGACATGGTTTTCTCCTCCTGTTTGTGATATGGTCGGCTTAGACGGCCTCCGCCGCCTGGACTCCCTGGCCCATGAAAGCCAGCACATCCTGCTTGAGGATGCGGTACTGCACGCCGATCCGGGCGTGCTTGAGCTGGTTGCTCCGAAGCAGCGCATAGACGGTACACATGCTGACGTTCAGCAGCGGCGCCACTTCTTCGGGGGTCAGGACCCAAGGAAGGTCCTCATAGGACGAGGGACGGGGATTCATGTTTCAGCACCTCCTTTCGGGGTTAAAATGTCAGGCGTCAGCCCGCCGCCGGGGGAGAGTCGCGGCCAAACAACTCGTCGATGCTACAGCCGAGCACGTCCGCCAGCTTCGGCAGCTTTGCCGCACGCGGCATGGCGTCATTGTTTTCCCAATGGGTCACGGTGGAAACGTTCACCCCCATGGCCTTTGCCACGCTGGACTGGGTGAGGCCAGCGGCCTCACGCATTTTTTGCAGGTTCATGGAACACCTCCTTTTGGTAAACGGTTGATTTTCTTGCAAGTATGTGCTAGGATAAAATTGCAGGAAAAGCAAATATAAGTGAACACATGTATTTGCCAGGAGGAACGATATGAGATATGCTAAGAGCTTTACAGGAACTTGCCCGGAAACGGGAAAGGTGGCGCCCATCCGGCTGACCATTGAGAAGCTGCCCGTGATGGGAAGTATGACCGTTCCCGAAAAGGTTGTTTCCTGGGCTTGCGAGCGCCGAATGGACGTAGGCTGTTCCGCCGTGGATGACTGCCCTGTGTTCAGAAGGGCGAAATCCATGGTTGAAGGTACATAGGGATATCAGGATCATAGTCTGGCTCCCTGTTATAGCCTCCCATGCGGATATGAAAACCCGTTTCATCGCATAATGGACTAAGGACTTCAAACCAACTGCTGGGGCTGCATTTTTGTGCGGCTAAATAGGGACAGTTGGCGCACGCAAACGCTGAGCTTGCTTTTTCATCGCCACACTCTTCTTTGTGCAGCGCGATAATATGAAGCACGGCGCAGACGGCGGTCTTTCTCGAGATGGTAATGTTCCTTTTTAGAGTCACGCCACTTCCTCCTTTCATCAGTTCTAGGAAAAGCCTAAATCAAAAAATACGGGGAGTCAATTTGTTTCTCTTGCAAGGTGTAAGTAAAGCATAAGGCTAAAATTTACAATTGTCAACTCAATATTTTGCAATTGTTGATTTTTGTTAATAATCCCCATTTCATTATTTAAGGTGTCATTGC
>CAJUOD010000007.1 GCA_910587875.1 uncultured Oscillibacter sp.
GCTGGTGAAACCCTCGTCCAGCAGCGTTTGGGAGATGCGGCGGATGCCCATCTGCTGGTTGGCGTATAGGTCAAAAATGCGCCGCACCACCTGGGCCTCCGCCTCGTTGATGGTCAGCGCGCAGTCCTTTTTGTCGTACCCCCACAGCTTGTCGTTTCCCAGCACATGACCGTTTTTGATAGCCTGCCGGAAGCCAAACTTCAGCCGTTCCGATAACTTCCGTACCTCGTCCTGGGCCACCCCGGCCATGACCACCAGGCGGAACTCGCTGTCGGAGTCCAGGGTGTTGATGTTGTCATTCTGGAACAGGACTCCCACATCGTGCTCCAGCAGCTCCTGGGTGTATTGAATGCTGTCCAGGGTGGAACGGGAAAAGCGGGAGATCTCCTTCGTGATGATAAAGTCGAATCGCCCTGCTTTGGCGTCAGTTATCATCCGTAAGAAGCTGTCCCGCTTTTTCGTGCTGGTGCCGGAAATGCCCTCGTCCACATAGCCGGGGATGTAGGTCCAATTCCGTTTTTCCTGGATAAATTGTGTGTAATACTGCACCTGGTTTTCCAGGCTGTTGAGCTGCTCGTCCTTGTCCGTGGAGACCCGCGCGTAGAAGGTCACCCGTAGCGGCAAGTCAAAAATGGTTTTCCCGTTCCGCATTTCATTGCGTATCCTGAGCACGTTCACGAATCTCCGCCTCCTTTGTCAAGCACACAGGATACTGGAAAAGCTCCGGGAAGTCTATCACAGAATGTACGAAATCCATGGCCCTGGAATAGGTGAAATCAGATATGAGGCCAAGGGCCCGAATGTGGTCCAGCAAAACGCCAACCAGTTCTCGCTGTGCGCTTTCCAAATTGCATCACCTCGGTTCATAGGTATGCTTGGAGGGCAAAAAAATGCCGGGCGGATGTTCTCCGTCCGGCGTAATGCACCCTTTGCAAAGCGGGGACTCGGAAATCCACTGGATTTCCGAGTCCCCGCTTTGCGCGCTTTCAGAAAAGGCGGATGTGCCGCCGGATAAGCGGCGCTTTTCCGCTGCCCGTGAAACGCCCGTGATTTGATTTTGAGAAAAAGAAGATTACGCCCCCGCTCTGGCGCGATAAGCGCGTCCATAGGCGTCCGCCGAGATCAGCGCCTGATAGACCATGTCGCCCGTCACCGCGAAGGGCATGTTATGGACAGTGCTTGTGGGCACGCAGGCCTGCCGGGCCGCTTTGCGGACCAGGTCCTGATCAATCTCGCCGTAGCCAAGGTCTTCAAAGCAGATGGGAAGGCCCACGGAGTGGCTGAATGACAGGACCTCGCTGATGTCCTCCGAGGCGTCTTCCAAAACCAGCTGCGCCAGGGTGCAGAATGCGACGTTAAAACCGTGGAGTTGGCGGTGCAGGGCGGGAATATGGGTAAATCCCTTTTGAATTCCGTGGGCGGACGCCAGCCCGCCGCTTTCAAAGCCAATGGTGGACAGGTACGTATTGGTCTCCACAATGACCTCCACCGCCTCGTTGCAGATCCCGGCGTCCACGGCCATTTTTGCGTTCAAGCCGTCTCTTTTCAGGTTCTCCCAGCACAAGCGGGCGAGGCCGGTAGCGGCGCGGGTCGGCCTGGCGTTTACCTGGTTGTTTTTCCCGGAGGCGCGGCAGGCGCGGGCCTCAAACCAGGTTGCCATGGCGTCCCCCATGCCGGCGACCAGGAGCCTGGAGGGCGCTTTGGAGATAATGGCCGTGTCTGCCAGAACGATGTCGGGGCTGGAGTCCAGGAACAGATACCTGTCAAAGGTGCCGTTCTCGTGGTAGATCACGCTGCAGGAGCTGCACGGAGCGTCGGAGGAGGCGATGGTGGGAACGATGATCATCGGGAGTCCGGCATAGTAAGCGGCGCCTTTGGCCGTGTCCAGGGTTTTTCCGCCGCCTATGCCCACCACTGCGGTACATGCCTGGGCCTTTGCCAGGGAAGCCAGCTGATCAATTCGCGTCTGGCAGCATTCGCCCTCGAATTTTTCGTAAAGCAGCGTATAGTCCTTGCCGTAAAAGCAGCCGTCCAAAACGGGGTGGACAAAGGTGTCCACAAATGCGTCCACGATTATCAGCAGGCGCTTACCCATGCCCTGCAGATACTGGTCGAACGTCCCTAAGACGTTTTGCCCCTGGACATATTTCCCGGGACTTTTCAATACCTTGCTCACAGGCCTTTTCCTCCTATATTTCGATTTTGTCAGTCGCCGTAAATTCTTTGGTCCAGCACGCGGGTGTCGTGAGCCGGCAGCACCATGTCGGAAACGCGCCGCGCCTTCTGGATGCTTGCGAAGCAGTCCTCCAGATTGATATGGATTCCCGGGGCAAGGGATTTCTCATAGTTTTCAAACATGGGGAAGGCGTCGCTGCCAAGCAGAATGCGGCCCTTTCTCGTATTGACGCAGACGCCCTGAAGCCCCTTGGTATGCCCGGGGAGGGTATAGATTTCCAGTCCCTCCTGAAGCCGGCAGTCCCCGTCCAGGATTTCAAAACGGCTTACGTGCTTGGCCCACGCGGGAACGACTTCCCTCATATTTGTCTCATAAGTAATCTGGTGCATGCGGAGCGGCGCGATGGCGTACTGCATCTCCTTCCTCTGGGAGTATATCACCGCGTTGGGAAACAGCTCCAGATTATAGCAGTGGTCCCAGTGAAGGTGCGTGATGACCACTTTTTTGACCTCTTCCGGGTTCACGTCGTTTTTTTCCAGGGCTTCCGCAATGGAGGCGTACTCCGAATCCATCCGGATATGGTGCTTCAAGGCGTGTTCCGAGGACAGAGGCGGGCCCGAGTCGACGATTACGGTGCCCTCCGGGCCGCGCACTGCCCAAATGATCAGAGGCGCGTCGATTTTTACGCCATGATTGCAGTCGAATGTAAATCTGGACTGTTCAAACTGATGATACATGCCGGCGCAGATTGGCTGAATGGTGTAATACATAATGATTCCTGCTTTCTGTCGGTTTGTTCGGAGCCGGGCCCGAAAGCTGCGGCTCGTTGTTTTGCGGGGATTGGGATAAGCCTCCGGAGACGGTGCCTGGAGTGATTTCGGAGGGATCAGGTCATTCCGAGATAGACCTCCTTCACCTTTTGGTCGTTCAGCAGGGATTGTGCGCTTCCCTCCATGACAATTTTTCCCACGTCCATCACATAGCCCCGATCCGAAATGGCCAGGGCCCGGTCCACATTCTGCTCCACGATCAAAACCGTGAGCCCCGCCTCTTTTGCGATACGGGAGATGGTGTCAAACAGCTCGTCGATGACTACGGGGGCAAGGCCCAGAGAGGGCTCGTCCAGCATGAGCATGCGCGGGTTCGTGACGAGGGCTTTCGCCAGGGAGAGCATCTGCCGCTCGCCGCCGGAGAGGGTCCCCGCCTTTTGCTCCCTGCGCTCGTAGAGCCGGGGAAACAGGTCGTACACCAGGCTGAAGCGCTGCCCAGTCTCTTCCTTGCCAAACCTCTTTCGGAAGGGATACAGGCTTACCAGCAGGTTTTCATAGACGGTCAGCGGCGTGAAAAGGGATTCCATTCCGGCGGCCAGAATCAAACCGCCGGTTACGATCTCATGGGGCGGAAGGCGGCTGATGTCGTTTCCCTCAAAAAGAACCTGCCCGCCAAACTTTGTCACGATGCCGGAAATGGAGTTCAGCAGCGTCGTCTTTCCGGCGCCGTTGGCGCCCACGACGGATACAACCTCGCCCTTTCCGACATGAATAGACAGCTTCTGACAGACGACGGTCTTTCCATATCCGGCAGATAAGCCGATGATATCAAGCATTTTTTTGGAACTCCTTTCCGAGGTAAGCCTTGGCCACCTCTGGATCGTTCATGATTTGCTCAGGGGTCCCCTCTGCGAGAAACTGGCCGAAGTTCAGAACATAGATATAGTCCGCCAGACTCATCATGAACTTCATGTTGTGTTCAATCATCAGCACGGTGATTCCCTTCTGGTTGAACTGCTTTACCAGCCTGCCCAGCGTTTCCGTTTCGGCCGTGTTGAGGCCGGCGGCCGGCTCGTCCAGCATCAGCAGCTTCGGCCCGGTGGAGAGCGCACGGGCAATTTCCAGCATTTTCTGCTGCCCGGTGGAGAGTACGCCGGCCTGCAGCTGCGCCAGTTCAGCCATCCCCAGGGATTCCAATATCTCCATGCCCTGCCGGCGGACCATCGCCTCCTCCTGCTTTACTTTTGGGGTTCGGAAAATGGCGCTGACGGTCCCGGTTTTTGTCCTGGAGTAAAAACCGGCCATTACATTTTCCAAAACTGTGAGATTGTTAAACAGGTGGGGAATCTGAAACGTGCGGGTAATGTTCCTGTAGACCCGCTGCGTTGCGGAGAGTCCCGTAATATCGGTTCCCTCATAAAGCACGGAGCCGTTCGTCAGGGGAAGGAAGCCCGTCACCAGGTTGAACGTCGTCGTCTTCCCGGCGCCGTTCGGGCCGATGAGGCCGGTGATTTTCCCCTCTTCAGCCCGGAAGCTGACGTCGTTGACAGCGGTAAGGCCGCCAAATGTTTTGACGAGATTTTTTGCCTCTAATAGCGCCATATCACGTTCCTCCTGCCGTTTTTTTCAGCAGCCTCCCCAGGGATTCCGCCATGCCGATCAGGCCCTTCGGACAGAAGAGCTGCATCAGAATCACCAGGAGCCCATAGACGAGGATATTGTAATCCGCAAAGCCATATAAAAATTCCGGCAGGGTCGTGATTACGATCGCCCCCAAAAGAACCCCGATGTTGCTTCCGATTCCGCCGACAACTACAATGATTAAAATGGTCTGAGACTGCGCCAGATTGAATACCTCCGGCGTAATGATCCCGTTCAGGTGCGCGTACATAATGCCGCCGACAGCGGAAAAGGCCGCTCCCAGAATGAACATAATCACCTTGTATTTGGAGTGTACGATGCCGACGGAGGTAGCCGCGTCCTCGTTTTCGCGGACGGCGCGGATTGCCCGGCCCACGCGGGAGTATTCAATATTGTTTGAGATTATAAACGCCAGCGCCGCGAACAGGACCACCAGCGCAAAGAGGTTGCTGCTGAGGAAGCTTCCCAGCAAGGTCTTGCTTCTGACATACACTCCGGCGTGCCCGTTTGTCACCTCAATCCAGTTCGTGGAGAGGCTTTCGATAATCATGCCGAAGGCTATGGTGGCCATGGCGAGGTAATGCCCGTGGAGCTTCAAAATCCGCTGGCCCAGCAAGAACGCGATTCCCCCGGTCAGGATGACCGCGACGGGCCACGCGGCGAAAAACGGGACCGCCAATTTCGTCTCCAGAATGGAAGCCGTGTAGGCGCCCAGCGCGTAAAAACCGGCTTGTCCGATGGAAATCTGTCCCGTGTGGCCAAAGAGAAGGTTCAGCCCGGCCGCCAGAATATAGTTGATTCCAATCATGGAGAGGACCTGGCGAATGTAGATGTCCGTGGAAATCGCGCCGTAGATAATCAGAATGGCTGCCGCCGCAGCGCAGATCCAGTTCGGCAGAATCAGGCGAGAGGGATTCCATTTCTTCAGCATGTCAACGGTCTCCTTTCTCTGGCCAGAGCCCCGAGGGCTTGATGATCAGCATCAGAAGCAGGACCAGATACGCAATGACGGAGGAATAGGTGGAGGAGATATAGTACGAGGCGAAGGTCTCGATCAGCCCGATCATAAGCCCGCCCACAAAGCCGGCAAAGGGATTTCCCATTCCCCCCAGAATTGTGGCGGCAAAGCCCTTCACGCCCAAGCTGGCTCCCATGGAAGACGTGGCCCCCATGATTGGGGCGATCAGCAGTCCGCCCAGGGCGGAAATCGAACAGCTCAGGCAGAATGTAATGCTGATGAGCATCGAGGTCCGAAGGCCGCTTAGCCGGGCGGCATCGGCGTTGAAGCCAATCGCCTGAATGCAGAGGCCAAGCTGGGTCTTGTTGAGAAAGATCCAGAATATGATAATCAGCGCCACGGTTACCGCAATCAGAATCAGGTTTTCCGGGTACATGTTGATGCCCAGAGCCTTGAGGTAAATGGAGGAACCGTCGCCGATCAAAGCGGGAACGCTGTATTGCTGCTTTCCGATGAGCAGGGCAAACAGCTGGTCAATGACGATGCCGTATCCCAGAATGGTGATTACCAGGTGATAGTCCTTTGCGTTTTTCCGGCGCAGGAAATCATAAATTGTAAACTTCATCACAAGACCGATGACGCACAAAATCGCCATGTCCAAAACAACCGCCGCCAGGGCGGGCAATTTCATCCGGTAGAGGAAGAGATGCCCCAGCATCGCTCCCGCCATGACAAGGCTGCCCTGGGAAAAGTTCACGATTTTAGTCGAGTTGTAAATCATCGTAAACGCCAGGGAGATAATGCCGTAAATGCACCCCGCCGAAATACCGGAGATAAAAAGCTGTATGATGATCTGCATGCTGCCCTCCTATGTGAGTTTCCGGGAAGAGGGAGCCGATGAAGGCTCCCCCTTCCCATGCCTCGTCAAGCGTTCGGTTCAAAGGTGTTGGCGTCGAATACGACCAGGTTCCCGTCGTCCACCGTCAGATAGGTCATTCTTCTGGTGTCGACTCCCTCATGCTTCGAGGGACTGAAGGAGATTGTCGCTCCGGTTTGCCCCAGGACGGACTCATAGGACAGTGCCTCCAGCGCCGAAATCAGGGCCTCCCCGCCTTCTCCGCCGGAGGCCTCCAGTGCCTGGAACAGGGTCATTGCCGCCGTGTAACCCATGGCGGGGAACATATAGTTGCCGATTTCCTTGTATTCGGCGTCATAGAGCTTCTTGAATTCCTGCATCTTTTCCGTCTCGATGTTGATGTCCGTGGGGATCAGCACGCCCTCTGCGGCATCTCCCGCCAGGCTCAGGAAGGTATCCATGTTGAGGCCGCGGGCGCCTGCCACATCCACTTCCCAGTTCAGGCGCTTGATCGTTTTGCAGGTCAGGGCGGCGTCGGCCCCCAGGTTATAGGAGTAAATAAAGTCGCAGCCAGCCTGCTGCATGGAGAGAACCTGGGACGTCAAATCAGCGGCGCCCGGCTCGTGGGTCACAATGATCTCAATGCCGATATTGTACGTTTCAAATACCTTTTTGATGGTCTCTACCGCAAGCTGCCCGTAGGCGGAGGTATCGGCTATGACGCCGACGTGCTGATAGCCCTTGTCAAGAATCCGGTTTGCCATGATTTCAATCATATAGCTCTCATTGGCGCCTGTTCGGAAGGTCGTGGCAAAGGTGTCCACTTCCGGGGCGCCCACAATGTCGTCCGCCGTGCCGACGGATACGACGCACGGAATTCCTGCATCGGCGAAGACCTGCTTGTTGGCGTTGCAGCACCCGGAGGCGGATCCGGTGATGGCGGCCAGGACCTTGTCCTGCTGCACCAGCTTCGTGGACTGGGTCACGGAGGTGGCAGGGTCGGCCTCATCGTCATAGCAGACCAATTCGACCTGCTTGCCGGCGACGCCGCCTTTGGCGTTGATCTCCTTTACCGCCAGCAGGACGCCCTCCTGATTGGGGACGCCCATAGAAGCGGATCCCCCGGAAAGGCAGTCCACAAAACCGATTTTAATGACGCCTCCGTCGGCGGACGCGCCGCCGCCGGTTTGGCCTTCATCGGTTCCGGCCTGTTTTCCTCCGCAGCCTGCGGCCGTGCATATCAGCGCCAGGGCAAGAAGCAGCGTGCATACCTTTTTCATGTTAAAATCCTCCAATTCTTTTTTTGTTTCGGGCGGATGCCTTGACGGGTTATAGAGCAATATTTGTGCCAAATTTATTCCGGCAGTTCCTCCGGCGGGAGGGCTTCCTTCCGGCCCTGCCCTCCGCCATAGGGGATTCCCAGCTTTTTAATCCGGCGGTACAGCGTCGAGTGGTTCATGCCCAGCACCCGCGCGGCGCCCCGGAGGCCGCCGGTTTCTTTCAGCGCCTGGGAGATGAGGGATCGCTCCGTAATTTCCGTAATGGCTCGCAGGGTGCTTTGCTGCTCCTTTTGCAGAATCTCCGGTTTAAACCCTTTTAAGAAGCTCTGGGGGAGGTAGTCCAGCGTGAGAATGGGACCGGAGTTCGATACGATCAGATTTTCCACAATGTTTTTCAGCTCCCGCACATTGCCCGGCCAGTCGTATTGGTTGAAGCACTGCAGGACCTCCGGCGCGTAAATTTTATTCAGCCCGTAGTTTTGGCAGTAACGATACAAATAGTGCTCCGCCAGGAAGGAAATTTCTTCTCTGCGCTGCCGCAGGGGCGGGACGTGAATGGAGACGACGTTGATTCGATAGTATAAATCCTTGCGGAATTGGCCTGTTTCGCTCAGGTTTTCAAGATCGGCGTTTGTCGCCGCAATCAGGCGCACGTCGACCTTTTTCACCTTTGAACCGCCCAGCCGCTGTATTTCCCCGTCCTGAAGGACGCGGAGCAGCTTTACCTGCAGATAAAGAGGCATGTCGCCGATCTCGTCCAGCAGCAGCGTCCCCCCGTCCGCCAGTTCAAAAAGCCCCGGCTTCCCGTTTTTATTGGCGCCGGTAAACGCGCCGGCATTGTATCCGAACAGCTCGGATTCAATCAGGTTTTCCGGGATGGAGCTGCAGTTCAGTTTCAGGAACGGCTTGTCCGCGCGGTTGCTGTGGCGGTGAATATAGTTGGCGACGACGTCTTTTCCCGCTCCTGTTTCCCCGGTAATCAGAACCGTGGTGGGGAAGGGCGCAATCTGCTCGGCATATTCCAGAATGCGTTTCATAGCGGGGGATTTTACCACGATGTTTTCCGCCTGCGAGTTGTTTTTCAGGATGCTCTCGCTGAGAGAGCGCTCCCGCTGCAGTTCGTACTGAAGTGCGTTTAGATCCGAGATATCCCGTACGTTTGTCACCGCCATGACGAGGTCGCCCGCTTGATTGAAGATGGGCTTTCCGGTGACAAGAGCCTCCTTTCCGTTTCGCGTCCGCAGCAGCTTTGTAACGGAGGATTTGCTCTGAATGACCGGGAGGATGACGGAGTCGGAAAAGGTGCCGTCCTTTACAAGGTCCCCCACATAGCGGCCGACCACCTCGTGGCTGGGAATGCCGAATATTTCCTCGTATGTCTTGTTCACGGCCAGCGTCACCCCGTTTCGGTCGGCAATAAAAACGCCGTCGCTCATGGAGTTCAGGATATCCTCCATTTGAAAATCGTACAAAATGTGACTCCGCTTCGGGCGGTACGCCGTGTTGTCCAGCAGGAGCATGATGTTGCCGTCCTCCAGCTGGAAGGGAACGACGTCATAGGCCATTCCCAGGCTGTCCAGGGGGACGCTTTTCTGCGGCGTCTCGCCCGCCCCATAGGAAGAGGCGAGCTGCTCCAAGGCGCTGTGCGCATAGGCGTCCAGCACACTGGCGGTTGCGTTTTTATAGACAGGGATTCCGCTTGGCGCACAGACGATGACGGGGTTGTTGATATGCCTGCAAAGTTCGTATTCTCTCTCCATAAGCTCCTCCTATCGTGAAAGAAATGGGGTTCAGGGATGAAGCGCTTTCGGCTTTGCGCGCGCCACAAAAACGCGTGGACTTTTCGGGAAAAATAATTTGCCGGTGTGGTTTGCCCTTACACCACGGCAAACGCGGCGGCCGGTTTTGGTTTATTATCAAAACAAACCGGAAAATGGGCGGTTCAAATTTAAACCAAACGGATATAGAAACAAATAGAGCGGGTTCTCCGGGCTTTACTGGAATTGCGAAAGGGATTGCGCAACGAAAACGCGGGATATTTACCCGCAAAGCGGTTTGCATCTGAACCGCCAGAAGCATGCGGGACCGCTGAAAGCTATGCAGGAAAACCCGATCCAGTAAATGTGGACCGGGCTTTCGTACTGCCAGCCGGGAGGTTTGCGAGAGACTCGTATGATCTGATAGAATCCCCAAATAACGGCTGTTTATTTATGAGGTTCAAATGTCCATTTCCGCCAGATAAGAGCAGAGGCATTTCCCGTGGGCGTCCAGGTTCAGGCTGCGCGTGACGCCGCCGCCCAGGGCCTTGTCCATCACGAAATTCAGCGCTCCAATATTGGGGAGCTCATAGCGGACGATTTCGCCGTGGACGACATCCTTGAAAAACTCCCGGACCCGCTGAACCGTAACGTGCTCCTTTAAATAGGGATAATCCTCCATTCGGTAGGCGATAACCGAGATGTTGGAGATATCGCCCTTGTCTCCTGTGCGGGAATGAGCCAGTTCATAAAGTTTCATGTTTAAACCTCCTCGGCCACATACGAGATTTGAATGTCGTCCCTTGGAATCAGGATCGACAGCACGGCGACCAGTTCCTTGATGCTCCGGGAGAGCCCGCCGCAGTTGGCCGGCCCGCCGATGGTCAGCGTGTCCACCTCGTTGGCAATCAGCTCCAGCGTCTCCCGGTCCTGTGCCCTGGCGGCTACCCGGAGACGCAGCTCCAGCGGCTCTGCTCCGCCCGGAAAGCCCTGCTCATAATCCCTGGGGAACAGGGAGTTATAGCCGATGATATCCACCTTGAGCTCTTCCGTTTCATAATCCCGCGCGATGATCCGCTCTAAGGTCCGTGCGGCCAGCACGGTGCGCTCGAAACATTTTGGCCCGCCGAAGCTCAGTCCTGCGGAGCCGGTATAGCCGTCCCGGTATCCCACGCTGACCTTCAGCATCTCCGGGCGCGCCGTCCCGGTGGCGCCGGTTACGCGGACGCGGTTTTTCCCCACTTCCTCGAATTGGACGTTTGAGAAGTCCGCCGTGCAGTCCGGGGTCAGGTAGCGCCTGGGGTCGTGGATTTCGTAAATCAGCTGTTCCGCGCAGGTGTGCTGGTCGATCCGCCCGCCGGTCCCCTCCACCTTGGAAAGCGTAAAGGTTCCGTCTTCCTGAACGTCCGCAAAGGGATATCCGATTTCCTCCAGACGGTCGACGTCCTTCCAGCCGGGGATGCAAAAATTTCCGCCGCTGACCTGTACGGAGCACTCCAAAAGATGTCCCAGGCAGGTTCCCTTTCCCAGCTTGTCGTAATCTTCCATATCCCAGCCGAAGCTGTATACCAGGGGCGCCAGAAACAGCGCGGGGTCTGAACAGCGCCCGGTGAGTACGACGTCCGCGCCCATGCGAAGGGCTTCTACGATGGGGGCGCAGCCAATGTAAGCGTTGGCGGCCACAGGCTCCTTCAGGTCCTTCAGCTTTCCCTTGACCTCCAAAAGGTCGTTTTCCTGATACCGCTCCAGGCCGGAAAAAACATCGTCGCCCTCAATCCCCACGATCTTCAGGCCGGAAATGCCTTTCTCCCTGGCGATCTCCGCCGTTTTTTCAACGGCCTTTCGGACGTTTGCGCCGCCCATATTTGTGATTACCTTCACATGATGCCGGCGGGCCAGAGGAAGAATGCCGGACATCCTGCGCACGAGGTAGGAGTTGTATCCCTTTTCCGGGTCAAGCCTGCGGTTCTGCTGCGCCATGGCAACCGTCCGCTCCGCCAGACACTCCAGGCATAAGAAATCCAGGTTTCCTCTCTCCAGCAGATCCAGCGCGGGAACAATCCGGTCATTTCCAAAGCCCGCTCCCGATCCAATCCGAATTGATTTCATGGCAGTTCCGTCCTTTCCGTTTGGTTTGCCCCCATTTTATCATGAAGAAGTCGCCCGGGAAATGGTACGGCCACTCAAATATACGAGGATTTTTTGTGCTTTCAGCATAACATCGTTTGGCGCACGCCTGAAATGCCGTAAGGCGGCGGGCAGGGCTTTCTTTTTTCGCTTGTTCAGAGGCACTTCCCGGGCTTTCTAAAAACTTTCAAAATCGATGCCGGAACGGGGAAACGGCAAAAAATCGGCGCGCTGTGGTTTCATAATCGGGCCTGCTTGGAACCGGGCTTGACATTGCCTCCAATTTCTTTTATATATTAAGGGAAGGCCGCTTACCCGTGCGTTTCGATTCTTGTTATACTGCCTGCACGAAAAGGAGGGCTCTGCATGTGGGAACTGTTTTCTCCTCAGCTGAAAGAGGCGCTTCAGATTGCCTTTACCCAAAATGATTTGAATTTGCTGACAGAGGCGGTTGCCCGGCTGCTGCGAAATCCGATAGCCGTATACAGCGCGAATTACCGCATCCTGGCCTATTCCACCACGGACTGCGTCAGGGACCCCGTCTGGCTTGCCGGAATGAAGCGGGGATATTGCCGCTATGAGTACGCGGCGCAGCTCAGCAAATTGGCCCTTCACCCGGCGGAGGACGCCTGTCAGGTTCTGACAGACGTCGGTGAACTGCGGCGGCGGCAGGCCATGCTTCACATCAGCGGAGTGCCTGTCGGGTACTTTTCCGTCCTGGAAAATCAGACCCCCTTTGAGGAGATACCCGATGGGATTTACGCCGTCGCCGCCAGGCTGCTGGCAAAGGAGGTCAGTTTTTCCCGGACGGGCGGTCCGGCCGCCTCCGGCGACAGCTCCAAAGGGATGCTCCTGGACCTTTTGGACGGGAATTTTGCGAACCGGATGCTTTTTCACCAGCGCCTTTCCGGCAGCGAGCTGGACGTTGCGGCCACGTTTCGCCTCATTACCATTGACATGTCCGCTTTCCCAGGGGCTCGAACGGGGAGGCGGCACTTGCGGGCTGCCCTGGCTCAGCTCCTGCCGGCGTCATGGTCGGTATTTTATGCGCAGTCGGTGGTTGTGCTGATCAATGAGCAGCTTCCGTTCTATTGCGCCCCCCGCGCGCTTGTCCCTCTGAGGGAATACCTGGAGCAGGAAAAACTGCGGGGGTGCATCAGCGACCGCTTTGACGATCTCTACCACACGAAGGAGCACTATACGCGTACCCTTCGTACTTTGGAGCTGTCAAGGGAACTGGGAGATCCGGAGCCGCTTTTGTATTATGAGGATTACAAATTGCTGCAAATTCTGCGTACGCTTTCTGCGGATGAGATACCCCTCCTGTGCAGCGCCCCGGTCTGGAGCATATTTCAGCGGGACTATCTGGACAAGACGGACAATCTGAAGACGCTTTTCACCTATCTCCACTGTGGGAAAAGCCTGCAAAAGACGGCGGAAATCCTGTTTGTCCACCGGAATACGGTGGCGTACCGCATTCAAAAAATCAAGGAGCGGTATGGGATTGACTTTCAAAACAGTTATCAGACGGCGCACCACTATGTGTCCTGCATGATGGTGCTTGCCTCCAAAGGCCTGACCGACCCGTTTTGGCATGAAATATTTTGCCAATCCGTCCATCCGGCGGCAGGGGAGGGGCGGCAGGAACAGATGCGGCCGGAGTGAACGGTTGGATATGCTTACAGGGCAAAAAAATGCCGGGCGGATGTTCTCCGCCCGGCGTAATGGTATCGCCCGTTATCCTTCCATGGACAGCTGTTCCGGCAGGCCGGCGGAGGCCTGCAGATCCAGCACCTCCCCGGCGACGTCCGCGCTTTCAAAGCGGAGGGCGGTGGCGTCTTTGGCGCTGTAGGAGAGGTAGTCGACGCCGCCGTACCACACGACGGTTTTGTCGATGACCGCCCAGCGCTGCCAGAGTTCCTCCTGGGTTTCCACGGCAATCCCCCAGCTCTCTAAAAGGGAGACCGCGCCCTCGTCGGGCCTGGTGCGGACCGTGATGTTTACGCCGGACGCCAGCGCCCCGTCCAGCGCGGGCCGCAGCTTCTGAAGCCGGGACCGCTTTACAAACGGGCTGACAATCAGGACGCTCTCCGCCGCCTCGCCCACATCCCGGGCGAAGGGCTCCAGGTAATCCTGCCCGTCGTAGATCCGGCTGGAGCCCGGATCATGACCCGCCAGCTTCACCTGATATCCCAGCTCGGCGTAGCCCCTGAGCCGCTTGTGGTACATGCGCTCCAGCACGGGGACGTGGAGGTCCACATAGTCATAGATGCGTACCTCCTGCTTGCCCGCGTAATTCCGGTGCAGCCGCCCGGCGTACTGGGCCAGGGTGCCCTTCCAGGAGATGGGCATGGAGAGGAGGATGGTGTCCAGCCGGGGCGCGTCGAAGCCCTCGCCCACGTATTTCCCGGTGGCGATTACCACCAGGGACTCGCCCGGCGGCGCCTCCCGCAGGGCGGCCAGCTTCTCCCGCTTTTCCTTCTGGCTCCCGGTGCCCACCAGGAGGAAGATGTGCTCCGCCATTCCCTGGAGCAGCCCGGCCAGCCGTTCGGCGTGGTCCCGGCGCTCCGTCAGGATGAGGGGCGTCCGGCCCTCCCGCAGCAGTTCAGCCGCGTCGGAGACGAGAAGGGCGTTTCGCGCGTCGTTCTGTACAATGCCCGCATAGGCGTCCTGAATTTTTCGGACGGCGGGCAGCCGGGTCCGGGTGAAGCGGGGGAGGACGTAGTGGTCGAAGGAGCGCTTGTCCGCCTGGCTCCTGGCGTCCACCAGGTAGCGGACCGGGCCGCACTGCATGAAGATGATGGGCTGGTGCCCGTCCTGGCGCACCGGGGTGGCGGAAAGGCCGTATACATACTTCGCCTTTGCCGCCCGCAGGATTTTTTCAAAGGTAAACGCGGCCACGTGGTGGCACTCGTCGCACAGGACCATGCCGTACTCGGCCACGAAGGGCCGGACCTCCTTGTCCTCTCCCTCGAACAGGGACTGCATGATGGCGATATCAATGATTCCGCTCCGGGTGTGCTTCCCCGCCCCGATCTGCCCGATGCGCTCCAGGCTTTTTTTCCGGCCCCGCTTTTTCGGCTGCTCGGGCAGGGGCTCTTCGATGTTCAAAAAGCGCTCCAGGGCCTCCTTCCACTGCTCCAGAAGGGCGCTGGAGTGGACCAGGATGAGGGTGCTGACTTTGCGCGCTCCGATCAGATAGGCGCCCACCACGGTTTTGCCGAAGGCGGTGGTGGCGGACAGCACGCCCGTGTCATGGGCTAGAAGGGCCTCCGCCGCCGGGGTCTGCTCCGGCCGGAGCTCCCCCCGGAAGGACACGGCGATGGGCCGCCCCGCCTCCCGCCGGTCCTCCAGGGCATAGGGGACGCCGCAGGATGCCAGCAGCTCTGTCAGCTTGTCCATGCAGCCCCTGGGGACGCCCAGGAACGCTTCGTCCTCCCAGCTGCAGTCAAAGACCCTGGGCGTGTTGTAGATGCGCAGGCGCATGGTCTGTTTTTTGTAGAACTCCGGGTTCCGGAAGGCCGCCAGCCGCTTGACGGCGTTCAGGGCCTTTTGGGAAAATCCGGCCTTGTCTACGTAGAGCAGGTCGGAGATCATCAGCCTGGCCTGGGCGGGGAAGTCCGCCCGGGTCAGGGACTTCCGCTTTCGTTTCTCCGGCCAGGGTTTGGGCTCCTCCGCCTCCAGCAGGGTCCCCAGCTCTCCGCCCGCGCACAGCTTTCCCAGGTGCGCTGCCAGCTCCTCCGGCGTGATTTTGGGCAGGGACGCCAGATAGGCCCACTGATCCGGGTAGGGCACAAAGTCCTCATCCACAAAGAGGGTGTTCCCCTCCTTCTGAGCCTGCCCCTGAAAGGGCAGGGCGATGAGATTCCCAAAGCCCCCCTTGGGCACGGTGTCTTGGGAGGGGAACAGGCGGTCATAGGACTGGAAGCGCAGCTCATGGCGGCGGTCCATGGTCCGGGTCAGCAGGGCGCTGCCCAGTTTGCGGGCCTCGGCGGCGGGCACGGGCTCGGAGAAGAAAAACCAGACGTGGGCCCCGTTCCCGGAACGGGAGCGCTCCACGGCGGGCGTGAGGCCGAGGGCGGCACAGGTCTCCCGGAAGGCGGAGACGTCCTCCCGCCAGGCTTCCTCGTCGAAGTCCGCCGCCAGGAGCCGGGTTTGGTCGTCCTCCAGCATAGGGTAAATGCCCGCCACGTCTCGGCCATGGCCGTCCTGCCCCACCAAGTGGGCCTTGACGATCTGGGCCGTCAGGGGCACGAAGTCCCGATTGGGGCACTCGGGACAGGGGTGGGCCTTTTTGTCGCACAGGCCCGGCTCCCACTCGTTTCTGCACAGGGGCACGTAGCCGCTCTTCCCGGTCTTCAGGCTGTAGTAGCGCCGGGCGCATACGTCCTCCCGGCCCCGGAACAGGGAGAGGAACAGGGCGATCTTCTCCTGGGCGGAGCTGTTCGCACCGACTCCGCCGCCTTGGGCGGGGCGCGGCGCGTGCCGGGGCCAGAGCTCCTCCGGGCAGACATGTTGACCACCTTCCCCGTCCGCGCAGAGGACATATTTTCGCCCGTCCTCCACAGATGGAAGCAGCTTCACCAGGCGATACTCCCGGCCCCCTATGATGGCCCTCTCGTTTTCCATGCCACACCCACCCTTACCCGAGCTTTTGCCGTATTATATAGGATTTGGGACGGAAGGGCAAGATGGAAAATCGTTGGGCAGTTCGTTTACAGGAGGCTGACAGCTGTGCCCCCGGCAGACGTAGAAGGTTGTCTTTTCTGTAAAACCAAATTCAAATTAAGGCAATTGACCAAAAAGAATGGCTAATTTTGGAATATTCCCCAAAAATTTGTCGAGGCGGCAAGTTGCTATTGACTTTTTTCCAAAAAATAGAGTATCCTTATATCAAGATCGAATGGGAACGTTCCCAACGGGAGGCCATATGGGGTCCACCATCATTGACGTAGCGAAAAAAAGCGGCTATTCGAAGACCACGGTTTCCCGAGCCTATGCCGAGCCGGACAGCGTGAGTGAGAAAGCTAAACTCAAAATATACGCCGCGGCGAAAAGCCTGAATTATACACCCAACGCCATCGCAAGGGCCATGGTCCGGCAGCGGACGGAGAATATCGCTTTCATTATCAACGAAAACCAGTCTCCCGCCGTACTGAACCCCTTCTACTCTCCGATTTTGGAGGCGGTCATGCGGGAGAGCGCCCGCCGGAACTACAGCGTGTTCGTGGTGACCAATCAGGATGTGCTGCTTCCCAACGGCGAGGTCTATATCAAAAAGCAGATGGACGGCGTCATCTTCGTGGGCGAGGCCAGCGAGACCATCATCGGCAGGCTCCAGGAGCAGAAGATTCCCGTGGTGCTGCTGAACAACGTCCTGGACTTGCCGGGCCTCCTGTGCATTACCACCAGTCATTACGAGGGGGCGGTGAGCGCCGTGGACCACCTCTACGAGCGGGGACACCGGAAAATCGGCCTCCTGGCCGGACGGTTCTCCCCCCAGGTCAACGAGGCCCGCTATCAAGGCTATATCGACACCTTAGCCCGGCGGGGTCTGGAAATCAATTCCCGGTACATCCTGGAAATCGAGCCCACGCTGGAAGCGGGGGAGGGGGCCATGTCCCGCCTGCTGGAGCTGGAAGAGCGGCCCACCGCCGTGTTCTGCACCAACGACACCGTGGCGGCGGGCGCCATGAAGGCGGTGATCCGGGCCGGGCTGCGCATCCCGGAGGACATGGCCGTCGTCGGCTTCGACGACAGCTCCGTCAGCCGCATCGTGGAGCCGGAGCTGACCACGGTCCGCATCGACATGGACCAGATGGGACGCTTGGCTGCGGAAAAGTTGTTTGACTTGATTGAGGGCATACCCTCCACTGAGACAAGGATTGTGATTCCCACGGAATTAGTCGTGCGAAGCTCCAGCCAGCGCGAAAAGTTCCTTTTGGAATAATTTAAAACAGAAAAGAGGTGAAGCGATGCAGATCACCATCATCAACGTGGGCTACGGCGATGCCATCCTGTTCCAGGGTTCCGACGGTTTTACCGCCCTGCTGGATGGCGGGAGCGCTCTGGAGTCGGAGTTCAGCGGAGACCCCTACCGCATCCGGGCGGCGGACTTCTTGCGGCAGGAGGGTGTCACGGAGCTGGACGCCGTGCTGATCTCCCACATCCACGAGGACCACGTCTGCGGCCTGGAGCCCATATTCGAGACCTGTTCGGTCAAGCGGCTGTACGTCCCCTATCCCGTGGAGCCGTTCCTGAGGGGCTGTGAGCTCCATCCGGCACCGGACGCTTTCCGAAGCATTCCGCTGTACACCAACGCCCTGAACGCCTACCGCCGGATCCTCCTGCGGGCCGGGGAGGCCGGAACGGAAATCACTGTCGTCGGGCCGGGGGACGCCCTTTGTTTGGGTTCGGAGCTTACCGCTCAGGTCCTGACTCCCAAAGTACAGAGGATTCAGGAGTACATGGAGCTGGTGGAAGCGGCCTATGCCTCAGCCGATCAGGAGGCTGTTGTCACGGAGCTCCTGGCGAAGCTGGACGCCACATCCAATCATACCAGCACCCTGCTCCGGTTCGAGATGGGAGAAACCGTGTTCCTGTCGGCGGCGGACAGCTGCCCCAGGGAGTGGGATGAGGTTCCTTCTTTTTTACTCGAAAATGGGAACGTTCTCAAATTGCCGCACCACGGACAAATCGACTCGATTTCGGAACGATTTATGCGGGATATGCCCTTGGAGTACGTCATCACCACCGCCAGCTCCGACCGTCGCTATAACAGCGCCAATCCCCAGGTCTACGAGCAGCTGACGCAGTGGCGGGCCCCAGACTCTCCCAAATTTCTTTTTTCCGACGAGCGAAGCTATCCCCCTTACTTCTCACAGCCTGACGGATTCCAGGCAATCACCCTTGAAATAGATTCCAGCATCATCACGCCGAAATTTATAAAAAACACATGAAAAGGAGAATGAAACGATGAAGAAATTGATGTCTCTCGCCCTGGCTCTCCTCCTGGTCCTGAGCCTGGCGGCCTGCGGAGGTTCCGGCGGGTCTAAAGACTCCGGCAGCGGCAGCCAGCCCGCCCAGAGCAGCCAGCCCAGCGGCGGCTCCTCCTCCACCGACGCCAAGTGGCCCGAGAAGGAAATCAAGATCATTCAGCCCTGGAGCCTGGGCGGCGGCCCGGACGTCATCACCCGGCAGATCGCCTCTTACAGCGACAAGTTCCTGGGCGTGCCCATGATCGTGGAGAACCACACCGGAGGCTCCGGAACCATCGGCATGAACGACTTCCTGGAGGCGGCGGACGATGGCTACACCCTCTTCTGCTGCAACGGCCCTCTGTTCTCCCTGACCCCCAGCTTCATCAGCGTGGACTACACCATTGAGGACATCAATCCCCTGGTGGGTATCCGTATCACGGAGTTCGTCATCCTGACCCAGGCCTCCAGCGGCATCACGGACATCCAGGGCCTGATTGACTATGCCAACGCCGGAAATACGGTGAAGTACGCCACCACCGGAGGCCCCGGAAACGACAGCTTCACCATGATTTCCGCCCTCTTCGCCACCCTGGGCATCGCCTCCGAGGCGGTCCCCTATGACGGCGGCCAGGAGGCCATCAACGCCCTGGTGGGCGGGCACGTGGACGTGGCCATCGGTTCTCCCCCGACCTATCGGGACTATGTTATCAATGGTGAGCTGAACTGCCTGGGTACCTTCATCCCCGAGGGGCTGGACGTGGACGGCATCGGCCACATCCCCTCCTTCAAGGATCAGGGCATTGACATTGAGTTCACCGGCATGGACTACTTCGCCGTCCGCTCCACTGTGGACGCGGAGAAGCAGGAGATTCTCCGGGATTTCGTGCTGAAGGTCTACGCCGAGCCCGACTTCCAGAAGTTCATGGCCGACATGGGCATGGCCGCCTGGGAGGCGGATTCCTCCGAGATCCTGGGTATGGTGGCCTCTCAGACCGAGGCTATGGCCAAGTACATCCCTCTCGTCCAGTGATTTCACGACGCCCCATGTCCCCGCATGGATGTGGGGCGTCCACTCTCAAATCGAGGTGAACGCGATGAAACTCAGATACAACACGGAAATCATCTCCGGCGCGGTGTTTACCGTTGTGGGCGCGGTGCTGTGGCTGCTGATTCCCTCCCAGATCCAGACCATGGAAAAGGGAGCGGTCAACGCCCAGACGCTGCCCCGGATCGCCATCGGCGGGATGTTCCTCTTTGCCGTGGGCCTGCTTCTGGAGGGCCTGTTCGCCAGGGAGAAGAAGGAGCTGGTTATCACGGCGGACTCCTTCCGCTCCGACGCCTTCAAAAAGGAGCTGCGCTCCATCGTCTACTGCCTCTTCCTGGTGGTCTACTGCTTCATCATCCAGCCCCTGGGCTTCGTGGTCTCCACGGTGCTGCTGGTGCTGGCGGTGATGCTCTACTACGGCGCCCGGAAGTGGTATTATTACGCCATCCCCCTGGCCATGGTGGGCATCGTGTACTACGTGTTCAAGGTGCTGCTCCATGTCTCTCTGCCCTGATTGGAAAGGAGGGCTCTTATGGAACAATTTTTAGGCGGACTGAGCATCCTGATGCAGTGGCAGAACCTGCTGGTCATCCCCCTGGGGCTTGCCATCGGCATCGTGGTGGGGGCCATTCCCGGCCTGACCTCGGACCTTGGCATCATCCTCTGCATCCCCCTGACCTACGGCATGGACCCCACCATGGCGATTCTGATGCTGCTGGCCATCTACTGCGGCGGCACCTACGGCGGGTCCATCACGGCTATCCTCATCAACACCCCCGGAACCTCCGCCAACGCGGCGACGCTCTTTGACGGCTACCCCATGACAGTGAAGGGCCAGGCGTTCAAGGCGCTGCAAATGGCGCTGTTCGCCTCCACCATCGGCGGGCTTATCAGCGCCTTCGCCCTGCTGTTTCTGGCTCCTCTGATCGCCAAGATCACCCTGCTCTTTGGCCCGGCGGAGTATTTCGCCCTGGCGGTCTTCGGCCTGTCCGTTATTGCGGGCGTGTCCAACAACAGCATTTTCAAGGGGCTCATCGGGGCCTGCATCGGCCTGTTCATGGCCACGGTGGGCGTGGACAACATCAGCGGAACCGCCCGGTTCATCTTCGGGCAGCGGAAGCTCATGGCGGGTATCGACCTCATCATCGCCCTGATCGGCATGTTCGCCATCTCGGAGATTCTGATGAAGTCCAAATACAACCCAAAAACGGACCATAAAACCATCAGCGCCAGCGCCATTACAAAAGACAAAATCACAAAAGACGAGTACCGCCGCTGCTGGAAGCCCATTGGGCTGGGCTCGCTCATCGGCGTCATCATCGGCGCGACGCCGGGCACCGGCGGGGGGCTGGCGGCCTTCATCGCCTACAACCAGACCAAGCAGTCCTCCAAGCACCCGGAGACCTTCGGCCACGGGGAGATCGAGGGCGTGGCGGCCTCTGAGTCCGCCAACAACGGCGCCTGCGGCGCGACCATGATCCCCATGCTGACCCTGGGCGTCCCCGGCGACGGGGCCACGGCCATCCTCATGGGCGCGTTCATGCTCCACGGCATGGTGCCGGGCCCCACTCTCTTCGCCGAGCAGGGGAACATCCTCTACGCCATCATGCTGGGCCTCATTGTGGTGAACATCTTCATGTACATCATCGGAAGCGGGTTTACTCGGTTCTACGCCCATATCACCCGGCTCCCCTATGAGATTCTGGCGCCCATCGTCATGACCTTCTGCATCGCCGGAGCTTACTCCACCAACAACCGGGTCTACGACATCTTCATCATCTTGATTTTCGGCATCGTGGCCTACTTCCTGCGGCGCATGGACTTCCAGCTGGTGCCCATCCTGCTGGGCATCGTCCTGGGCCCCTTGGCGGAGAAGAACTTCCGCCGGGCCATGGTCATCTCCGAGGGCAGCTTCAAGATTTTCTTCACCCGGCCCATCAGCTGCGCCTTCATCCTCATCGCCGTGGGCTCCGTGCTTCTGTTCGCCTGGAAGAACTACAAGGCGAAGGCGGCCAAATGACCTGCCGGAGGGAGTGAGACAAAATGAAAAAGCAATATGACGTGTTGGTGATCGGTCCTGTGTCCCTGGACCACAACATCGACTACCAGGGAAATGAGCGAAAGGAACTGGGGGGCGCAGTGGTGGCCTCCGGCTTCGCCGCCGCCAGGAGCGGAAACAAGACCGCCCTCTTTACCAAGGCGAATCCCGCCGACGCGGACGTGGAGGCCCGCTTCGCTGGGTCCGGCGCGGACCTGTACTGGAAGCCCTCCAGGGCCACCTGTTCCATCCGGAACCAGTACTTCACCGCCGACAAGGAGAAGCGCTCCTGCACCTCCATGGGGGTCTGCGACCCCTTCCGGTTTGAGGAGCTGCCGGACGTGGAGGCGAAGATCTACCACTTCGCGGGCCTGGTCTACGGCGACTTCGACGGCCCCCTCTTCGCCGAGGCGGCGAAGCACGGAAAAGTCGCCGTGGACGTCCAGTGTCTCCTGCGCCACGTGGAGCCGGACAAGACCATGGCCTTCCACGACTGGGCGGAGAAGAAAGAATACCTGCCCTGTATCGACTATTTGAAGACCGACGCCGCCGAGGCGGAAATCCTCACCGGCCTGACGGACCGGGCAGAGGCGGCGAAGCTCCTCCACCAATGGGGGGCCAAGGAGGTCCTGATTACCCACAACACGGAGGTGCTGGCCTACGACGGGGAGCGGATCTACACCTGCCCCATCAAGGCCCGGAATCTCTCCGGTCGGACGGGCCGGGGGGACACCACCTTCGCCGGGTATATCACGGAGCGCCAGCGGGCGGACATTGAGGAGGCTTTGCTGTACTGTACCGCTCTGGTCTCCCTGAAGATGGAGACCCCCGGCCCCTTCCAGGGAAGCCGGGAGGACGTGGAGGACTATATCGCCGCCTTCTACCGGGTATGAGGGCCCGGAGATAAAACGGAATCAGCCCGGGGCCGGTCTGCGGTCCCGGGTTTTTCTCTCCCCGGACTGCGTAGGCTTCTCCGGAGGGAGCTATAAGGATATGACCCGCATCGCCTGCCTGGACGAGTGGGTCTGGAAGGAGCTCTTCCTCCTGAACCGGGAGGCCCTGCTGGCGGGACCTGCCGGAACGGTATGGCCCCTGGAAAAGTGAGTATACCCGCTTTCACCGCTGGAGCCGGCAGGGAGTGTGGGAGCACGTCTTTCGGGAGCTGATTGCCCAGGACGTCGTTGACGAGGCCGCCTTGATGCTGGACAGCACCACAATCAAGGTCCACCAGCATGGCAATAATGATATGCCATATTGCCGCTGCACCGCCTGAACACAGCCTGTCCCATATCCTTCCCAATTTTCTCTCCTCTCGCTTCACCCCTTCTTAATAATATGCGCCACCAGCCTCAGGTTCCGCTCGATCAGCACCTGCCGGGCCTCCGGGTCCCCCCGGGCGTATTTCTCCAGCCACTCCCGCTCCTCGGCGGCGGTCAGGGGCTTGGGGAAGGACCCGCCGCCGGAGAGGCGCAGGGAGAAGAGCATCGTATTGGCGAACAGCAGCAGCGCGGCGGACAGCATAAGACCTCCTTGCCGGGACCGGGGCCCCGGCCGCCGCTTTCCCGGCTGGCGGCGGACCGTATTCGGGGACGGAGCATCCCCGCTTTCAGCCTATGAATCCCAGGGAAGTCCCTATGCGGCCTTTGCGGGGACGGAACCTTGTATACCGGCTGTGCCGACGGCCTTCCCCGGCGGCTGGAGGCAAAAAAATGCCGGGCGGATGTTCTCCGCCCGGCGCAACACGATTTGCCTGTACACGGCTCCTCACGGGCATTGGGACGGCTGCGGCCCCGCGGAAGAACGCCCGGGCTTCCCCGAAAAATACAGGCACTTCTGCGGGCAGGCGTCCGCGCACTTCCCGCAGCGGATGCACTCCGGGGAGCGGGAAATCTCCCGGCGGGACAGCGCCGCCGGGCAGGCCCGCTCACAGGCCCCGCAGTCAACACACCGCTCCTCATCCCACTGGATCTGCACCAGGCTGAACCGGTTGAATAACCCGTAAATGGCCCCCAGGGGGCACAGGTACTGGCAGAAGGGCCGGAACACCTTCACGGACAGCAGGACGATGGCAAGCAGTATTCCCAGCTTCCAGAGGAACAGGCCCCCGGCCTGGTTCCGCAGCGCTTCGTTGGTTCCCAGCAGGGGAAGGGCCCCCAGCAGGGTGCCGGAGGGACAGAGGTACTTGCAGAAGGCCGGGACCTTGGCGAAGCCTCCAAACAGAAACATGGAGCCGGCGCACACCAGAAGGACCAGCACCACGTACTTCCCGTATTTCAGGACACGGTGGCCCGGCAGACGCTTCCTCTTTTTGAACAGCGGGATCTTGTGCAGCAGGTCCTGCACCAGCCCGAAGGGGCACAGCCAGCCGCAGACAAAGCGGCCCAGCACGCTCCCGAACACGAAGAGGAAGCCCAGGGCGGCGAAGGGGACGTGAAAGCCCCTCTGATTCAGCAGGGCCTGCAGGGCCCCGATGGGGCACGCCGCCACGGCCCCGGGGCAGGAGTAGCAGTTCAGCCCGGGCACGCAGATGTACTTTAAATTGCCCCGGTAGATTTTGCCGTTCAGGAAGCCGTACAGATACCCATTGGTCACGATGGTGAACAGCAGCTGCACCGTCTGTCGAAGTCTGTTCCTCATGGCTCACCCCAATCCGATGCACTCCAGGCAGATCATGACGGCCTTCTGCCAGATCACCGCGAGCTGCCCCTGGGCGGCCCCGATTCCCAGGAAGAGGCCCCCGGCCAGAACGCCCCAGGCCCAGGCGAGGCGGCTATTGCGCTTCCAGAAGTTCATGGATGAGCTCCTCCCAGTCCGATTTTTCCGCGGCGCCCACGACGCCGCCCAGATAGGCGCCCTCCCCGTCAAAGAAGAAGGTGGTGGGCACCCCGGTCACGCCCGCCAGGAGCGCCTGGTCCAGGGAGCCGTTGGCCAGCAGGTGGGGGTAGTCCGCCCCGGTCTCCTGGACCAGGCTCTCCACGAGGGTCTGGTCCGCCCCCTCCCGCACGTCGCTGACGACGCCGATGAGCTGGAATTCCGCCGGGTCGTACTCCGCCGCCAGCTCCCCCAGGCCCGGCATCTCGTTCAGGCAGGGGTTGCAGAAGGTGGCCCACACGTTGACCATGGTGAGCTTGGACTGGGTGAAGACCTCCTGGGAAACCGTGTTTCCCTCCAGGTCGGATGCCTCGAAGGTGATGTAGATGGGCTCTTCCTCCGAAGACGGCTCTTCCTGTACGGGCGCCTCCTCCTGTACAGGAGGTTTCTCTTCGGCAGCAGTTCCCGCAGATGATTCACCGGTTTTTCCGCCGCAGCCGCTGAGCAGGGACAGCATCAGGATTCCTAAAAGGATAAGCGTTCTTTTCTTCATGAGCAGTTCCTCCATTCCAGCACAGTATACCGGATTTGCCGCCGGGAATCAAGCGTCTCCTTTGCGGCCTTTGCCTTTGGCGGGCGGACGTGGTATACTGGTTCCAAAACGCGAAGGGAGGCGGCGGTATGGAGTGGACGGTCTATATCCTCCGCTGCGGGGACGGGACGCTGTACACCGGCTGTACCAACGATCTCCCCCGGCGGCTGGAGGCCCACCAGAAGGGCAAAGGGGCCAAGTACACCCGGAGCCGCCCGCCGGTAGAGCTGGTCTACCGGGAGGCGGCGGCGGACAAGTCTGCCGCCCTGCGGCGGGAGGCGGCTATCAAGCGCCTGAGCCGCCGGGAGAAGCTGGCGCTGATTGCGGGAAGGGAAAAGAGGGGAGCGCTCTAATGATGATACGGAAGGGCCCCGGGGCTGCCTGTTCCCCGGGGCCCTTCCGTATTCTAAAGAGGTGTCTCTGGCAAGCGTAATTTAGTGGCACCCGCCGCAGGAGGCGCAGTTCCCGCACCCCAGCTCCACCCGGGGGCGCTGCCCGGCCTGGGCCTTGTAACCCCTGCGGACCAGCATGTAGATCATCCCCGCCAGCAGAACCAGGGCGGCGACGGTGCCCAGGCCGAAGTAGGCCTCTCCCGTGACCAGTCCGCCCAGCTGGAAGACGATGAGGGAGACGGTGTAGGCGAAGGCACACATGTAGGCGATGGCCGCCGCCGTCCATTTGGCGTTGTTCATCTCCCGCTTGATGGCCCCCATGGCGGCGAAGCAAGGGGCGCAGAGGAGGTTGAAGATCATGAAGGAGTACGCGGTCATGGCCCCAAAGTCCGCCCGGACCAGGGCCCAGATGGCCTCGCCGTTGTCTCCCAGCTCCTCCCCGGCGAAGTTGTACAGCACGCCGAAGGTGGAGACGACCTCCTCCTTGGCGATGAGGCCGGTAAAGGTGGCTACCGTGGCCTTCCAGGCCATGTCCCCCGCCCAGCCCAGGGGCGCGAAGACCCAGGCGACGGAGCGGCCCAGCCCCGCCAGCAGGGAGGCGTTGTTGTCCTCCACGGCCTGGAAGACACCGTTTTCAAAGCCGTAGCCCTGGAGGAACCAGAGGACGACGGTGGAGAGCAGGATGACGGTGCCCGCCCGCTTGATGAAGGACCAGCCCCGCTCCCAGGTGGCCCGGAGAACATTGGAGGCCGACGGCGCGTGATAAGCCGGGAGTTCCATCACGAAGGGGGCGGGCTCCCCGGCGAAGGCTTTGCACTTTTTCAGCATGATGCCGGAGAGCACCACGGCCGCGATGCCGATGAAGAAGGCGGACACGGCCACCCAGGCGGAGCCCCCGAACACCGCTCCGGCGAACAGTCCAATGATGGGCAGCTTGGCCCCGCAGGGGATGAAGCCCGTGGTCATGACGGTCATTTTCCGATCCCGGTCCTGCTCAATGGTCCGGGAGGCCATGATGCCCGGCACGCCGCAGCCCGTGGCCACCAGCATGGGGATGAAGCTCTTGCCGGAGAGGCCGAAGCGCCGGAAGATCCGGTCCATAATGAAGGCCACCCGGGCCATGTAGCCCATGTCCTCCAAAACGGCCAGCAGCAGGAAGAGGACCAGCATCTGGGGCACGAAGCCCAGCACGGCCCCCACGCCGGCGACGATGCCGTCCTGGACAAGGCCGTAGAGCCAGCCGTCCGGGGAGACATGGAGGGCGGTCAGGATGCTGTCAAACAGGCTGGGGACCCACTCCCCGAACAGCACGTCGTTGGCCCAGTCGGTGCCCATGGTGCCGATGGAGACGGGCCAGCCGCCCATGGCCACGGCGTAGATGCAGAACATAATCCCCGCGAAGATGGGCAGGGCGAGAATCCGGTTGGTGACCACCCGGTCGATTTGATCCGAGACGGAGAGGCTGTGGGCCGCCGCCTTTTTCTGCACCGCCCGGCCCACCACGGAGCTGATGTAGGCATACCGCTGGTTGGTGATGATGGATTCCGCGTCGTCGTCCAGCTCCCGCTCGCAGTCGGCGATGTGCTCCTCCAGGTGGGCGGACAGCCTGGCGTCCAGCCCCAGCTCCTCCAGGACCTTCCCGTCCCGCTCAAAGAGCTTGATGGCGTACCAGCGGAGATAGCGCTCCTCCACCCTGCCCTGGATGGACTCCTCGATGTGGGCCAGGGCGTGCTCCACGCTGCCGGTGAAGACGTGGGGCAGCTCCCCGGCCTGCTTCTCCTGGGCCAGAGCCACGGCCTTTTCGGCGGCGGCCATGCCGCCCTCGCCCTTCAGGGCGCTCATCTCCACCACCTGGCAGCCCAGGGCCCGGCCCAGCCTGGCGAGGTCGATTTGGTCCCCGTTCTTCCGCACCAGGTCGATCATGTTCACCGCCACCACCACCGGGAGGCCCAGCTCGATGAGCTGGGTGGTGAGGTACAGGTTCCGCTCGATGTTGGTCCCGTCTACGATGTTCAAAATCGCGTCGGGCTGTTCGTTCACCAGGTAGCTCCGGGCCACCACCTCCTCCAGGGTGTAGGGGGACAGGGAATAAATGCCGGGCAGGTCCTGGATGACCACATTTTTGTGTCCCTTCAGCCTGCCCTCCTTTTTCTCCACGGTGACGCCGGGCCAGTTGCCCACGTATTGATTGGACCCGGTGAGCTGGTTGAACAGAGTGGTCTTGCCGCAGTTCGGGTTGCCCGCCAGGGCGATTTTGATGTCCATGATTGCCGATGCTCCCTTCTCAAAATAGTTATTTATGACTAAGCTCTGACGTTTAAAAAAGCGCCCGCCAGGGGGACGGGGGACGAAGTCCCCTCTTTAAGAGACTTCGATCATCTCCGCGTCCGCCTTGCGGAGTGACAATTCGTAGCCCCGCACATTCAGCTCCATGGGGTCCCCCAGGGGAGCCACCTTCCGCACGAAGATTTCCACGCCCTTGGTGATGCCCATATCCATGATCCGGCGCTTTACCGGGCCCCCCCCATGGAGCCTCGCCACGGCGACGGTTTCACCTACCTTGACGTCCTTCAGTGTCTTCATCCTGTTTCCTCCTCCTCAAAACATGATACGGTTCGCCAGCCCCCGGTCCAGGGCCACCCGGCTGTCCTTGACCTGCAAAATCAGGTTTCCCCCCAGCTCATTGACTACCGTCACGGCGGCATCCACCACGAAGCCCAGCTCCGCCAGGTGCTGGCGGACCTCGTCCTTCCCGGTGATCTTGCGGATAGTGACGGTTTCTCCGGTTTTTGCCATGGAAAGCGGCATCATAATGGACCTCCTGTTAGTGAATCGTTGAGGGTTAGTGGTTTCTAACCCCCTCTACGATCCTGTAGTTTAACACGACTAACTCCACCTGTCAAGAGGTTTTTTTGAAAAAACTCAAAATTTTTCCGGAAGAGCATTGCAAAGCGGGAGGGAAATCCCTATACTGTTTTTTACTATCATCAGCCGCCGGGGCGGCGGAAAAGAGGTGCCGTCATGAAGGTTTTGGTTCTTTCGGATTCCCACGGGAACATCGGCAATATGGTCCAGGCCGTGGAGCGGGAGGCCCCCCGGATGGTCCTCCACCTGGGGGACTGCTGGCGGGACGGGGAACGGCTCCACGACCGCTTCCCGGAGCTGCCCCTGGAGCAGGTTTATGGCAACTGCGACTACTTCCGGGGCTCCCGGGAGGCGGAGAAGCTGATATACCTGGGGGACAAACGGGTGCTGATGTGCCACGGGCACACCTATGGGGTCAAGCAGTCCCTGCTGGCGGCGGGGCTGGCGGCGGAGGAGAAGGATTTGGACCTCTTCCTCTTCGGCCACACCCACAAGCCCCTGGTGGACATGCGGGGGAAGACGCTGTTTCTGAACCCCGGCAGCATCGGGGACTACTCTCGGCCTACTTATGGCATTGTGACCCTGGAGAACGGGAAGCTGGACGCCCGGACGGCCCTGCTGCGGGGCTGAGATAATAAAAAGATAGATTTATAATGCCGCTAAAAAATAGGCCGTACAGGAAAAGGGGTGTTAAGGGAGTGAGGCGCTGCATTGCGTAAGCCGGAATCGTCCAAACTAATGTCAAATCAAGAAGGAGAAGATTTCATGACGATTCCGGCTCCCACGAAGCTGTACCCCAGGACGGGGGACAGCCAGACCATCTATTTGAAAAACGCCGTTCAGAATCCCAATATTAAGATTGGGGATTTTACGATTTACAACGACTTTGTCCATGATCCCCGGGACTTTCAGAGGAACAACGTGCTTTATCACTATCCCGTCAACGGCGACAGGCTGGTGATCGGGAAGTTCTGCTCCATCGCCTGCGGCGCGCGGTTTTTGATGAACAGCGCCAACCACGCTCTGGGCTCCCTCTCCACCTATGTGTTTCCCATTTTTTACGAGGAGTGGGACCACGGTATGAAGGTGACTGAGGCCTGGGATCACCGGGGGGACATCGTGATTGGAAACGACGTCTGGATCGGCTATGAGGCGGTGATTTTGTCCGGCGTCGCCATCGGGGACGGGGCCATCGTGGCCGCCCGGTCCGTGGTGACAAAGGACGTGCCGCCCTATACCATCGTGGGCGGCGTCCCGGCAAGGCCCATCCGGCGGCGGTTTGACCAGGAGACCATCGACGCGCTTTTGGAGCTGCGGTGGTGGGACTGGCCCTTGGAGAAACTGGCGGGAAGCCTCCGGGCTATTCAGGAGGGAGACCTGGAGGGCCTGCGGCGGGGCCGCTGAGGCCGTTCCGATCGATAAAACGGGCCGCGCTGTAGAACACAGCGCGGCCCGTTTTGCCGACTTAAACTTACAATGATGCTTTATAAAACTTCGTAATCCACCGCCACCCGGTCCTCCCGGATGGACTTGCACAGGGCGGAGACCGCCTTGTGCCGGGGATCGTTTTTGTAGGCGTCCAGGTCTTCCAGACTGTTGAACTCGCTGACCAGCACGGCGTCGTAGTTCCCCGGGGCCACGTTCCTGGCCACCTCACTGCGGAGCAGCTGGGGGACGACGCCCTGGAGGGCCCGGAGGCCGTTTAAGAATTCCTCCTGTTCCGCCTCGGTGCCGGGGCGGAACTTCCACATGACGATATGGCGGATCATGGGGTCACTTCCCGTTCTTCCGGTTGTACGCCTCGATGCCAAGGCCCAGCAGCTCGATGGCACGGGCCAGCTCCTTGGGCTGGGTGACGTAGGCGATGCGGACCTCGTTCTTTCCCCTGCCCGGAGTGCCGTAGAAGCCCTCGCCGGGGGCGTACATGACGGTCTCGCCGTGGTCCTCAAACTCTTGGAGGAGGAAGTACTGGAGCTTTTCCGCGTCGTCCACCGGCAGGGTAGCCATGACATAGAACGCACCCTCCGGAGAGCTGTGGGTGACGCCGGGGAGCTTGGAGAGGGCCTCCACCAGGGCGTCCTTCCGGCGGCCGTACTCGTCCCGGACGGAGGCCAGGTAGTCCGGCGTCATGGTCCGGTACAGGGCGGCAGCGCCGATCTGGTCCAGGGTGGCGGCGCAGAGGCGGCCCTGGCAGATCTTCATGGCCAGTTCCATAAAGTGCTTGTTCCGGGAGATCAGCGCGCCCACCCGGGCGCCGCAGGAGGAGAAGCGCTTGGAGATGGAGTCGGTGACGATGATGTTCTCCGCCGCGTCCTCGAACTCCAGCAGGGAGCTGAGCTTCTTCCCGGAGTAGATGATCTCCCGGTAGACCTCGTCGCTGACCAGGAAAAGATCGTGCTCCTTGCAGATGTCCACCAGGAGGCGCTGCTCCTCGTGGGTGAGGACCGCGCCGGTGGGGTTGCCGGGGTTGGTGACCATGATGGCCTTGGTGTGTTCGTTGATGAGGGGTTCGATCTTCTCCCGGCGGGCGAAGCGGTAGCCCTCCTCCGCCGTGGTGGGAATGGGGACGATCTTTCCGCCGGTGACGCCGATAAAGGTGTCGTAATTGGGATAGAAGGGCTCGGGGATCAAGACCTCGTCCCCGTCGTCCAGGATGCAGGCGGCGGTGAGCTGCAGGGCCTCGCTGCCGCCGTATGTAGCCAAAATATCCTCCAGCGCCAGGGAGACGCCGAAGCTCTGATAGTAGTCCCGTACGGCCTCCAGATAGACGTCCACACCGCCGGCGGGGGCGTAGGCCAGGACGGGATCCTGGAAGCCCCGCACGGCGTCAAAGAATGCCTGGGGGGTCTCCACGTCGGGCTGACCGATGTTCAGGTGGAGGACCCGCCGCCCGGCTGCCTCCGCCGCCACCACATAGGGGTGGAATTTCCGAATGGGGGAGAGGCTGCACGCCTCGCACTTGCTGGAAAACTTCATCCTTTTCGCCTCCTTGGGGCTTTGCGTTTTCGTAGTACGCAGACCGCGTATTTTTCTATTGTAGCACCTCCGCCGCCCATGTCAAACGCTTTTCCAAAAATCGTCGTTTTGCCCGATGGGGCCGGGGAGACCGGGGCGAGGGCTGGTGAAAGTGCGCAAAGCGGGCCGGGATTTTGGGAGGGGAGGGCGGTCCATATCCGCCAAAAGATTCCAATTTCCAGGGCCTCCCGGCAAAAAGGGCGGAAAAAATTTCAGAAAGGTGGTTGACATTTCGGAAGGGATTATTATAATAGGTGCCAGCATGATAGAGGCGCGGACGTCAAGAGTACGCCTCCCCTAGGGTTTCAGGAGCCGGGGAGGGGGAAAGGGGCTTCCGCCGAGGCTTTGCCCTCCCGCCTGAGGGAGCCGGAGCCGGGCCGAGGGAGAACATCCCCCGGACTGTCACCTCTTCGGAGGTGGAGCGCTGTCGTGGATTCATACAATTGTGTGGTATGAAGTCATGACGAGCTGTCATGACTTCATTTTTCATTTAGGAGAGAGCGTTATGAAGAACCTGAAAAAGCGGTTCCTGCCCCTGCTGGCAGTCATGCTGCTGCTGTGCGCGGCCATGACCGTGCCCGCCATGGCGGCGGGAGAGGACCTGACCGAGGTGGCCGGGACCAAGTACGTGGAGTGCGGCGACTGCGGCGCCTCCGGCGTCGTGCTGTCCGAGGACCTGGAGGCCGTCACCTGCGAGACCTGCGGCGGCGTGGGCTACGTGGAGTCCCCCAGCCCCTTCTACAACACCTTCTGGTCCCTGATTCCCCCCATCATCGCCATCGCCCTGGCCCTGATCACCAAGGAGGTTTACTCCTCCCTCTTCGTGGGCATCCTGGTGGGCGGCCTGCTGTATTCCAACTTCGCCTTTGAGGGGACCATCCTCCATGTCTTCAACGACGGCATTGTGGCCTCGGTGACGGACAGCTACAACATGGGCATCCTGATCTTCCTCATTATCCTGGGCTCCATGGTCTGCCTGATGAATAAGGCGGGCGGTTCCGCCGCCTTCGGCCGCTGGGCCAAGGACCACATCAAGTCCCGGGTGGGCGCGCAGCTTGCCTCCGTGCTCCTGGGCGTGCTGATTTTCATTGACGACTATTTCAACTGCCTGACCGTGGGCTCCGTCATGCGGCCCATCACGGACAAGCACAACATCTCCCGGGCGAAGCTGGCCTACATCATCGACGCCACCGCCGCCCCGGTGTGCATCATCGCCCCCATCAGCTCCTGGGCCGCCGCCGTGGCGGGCTTCGCCGAGGACGGCCAGGGCTTCAACCTCTTCCTGCGGGCCATCCCCTACAACTACTACGCTCTGCTGACCATCGTCATGATGGTGGGCATGGTCCTCATGAAGGTCGAGTTCGGCCCCATGGCGAAGTTTGAGAAGAACGCCCTGCAGGGCGACCTCTTCTCCGGCTCCAACCCCTACGCGGGCGCGGAGGACGACGCCCCCGAGGACAAGGGCACCGTTCTGGATCTGGTGCTCCCCGTGGTGGTGCTGATTATCTGCTGCGTCATCGGCATGATTTACTCCGGCGGCTTCTTCGAGGGCGAGGGCTTCATCACCGCCTTCTCCAACTCCGACGCCTCCGTGGGATTGATGCTGGGCAGCGCCTTCGCCCTGGTCTTCACGCTGGTGTACTACCTCATCCGCCGCTCCATGAGCTTCAAGGAGATGATGGGCTGCATCCCCGAGGGCTTCAAGGCCATGGTGCCCGCCATCATGATCCTGACCTTCGCCTGGAGCCTGAAGGCCATGACCGACTCCCTGGGCGCCAAGTTCTTTGTCCGGGACTTCGTCCGGTCCTCCGCCGGCGGCCTCCAGATGATCCTGCCCCTGATCGTGTTCGCCATCGGTTGCCTGCTGGCCTTCGCCACCGGCACCTCCTGGGGCACCTTCGGCATCCTGATCCCCATCGTGCAGAATGTCTTCTCCATGGACAACCCCATGGCCATCGTCTGCATCTCCGCCTGCATGGCGGGCGCGGTCTGCGGCGACCACTGCTCCCCCATCTCCGACACCACCATTATGGCCTCCGCAGGCGCTCAGTGCGACCACGTGAACCACGTCTCCACCCAGCTGCCCTACGCCATCACCTGCGCGGTGGTGTCCGGGGTCACCTACCTCATCGCGGGCATCCTGGTGAGCGTCGGCCTGCCCGGCCTGCTGGGCCTGCCCATTGGCATCGTGCTGATGGTGGGCGCGCTGTTCGTCATCCGCTCCAAGAACAACAGCATCGCTTAAATCAAAAGGTTGAAAGAACTCCACCTTCTTTCTTCCCCCGCGCCCGGCCTTTCGGCCGGGCGCATTTTTGCTTGACAGGTTCTCCCGACTGTGTTATTATACTATTGTACCAGTTAAATAATACAATTAACGAGGAGGATACTACATGGAACTTGCGCAGACAAAGGGTCTCAGTTCCACGGGGCTGAAATGGATTGCCCTAGGCCTGATGGTCCTGGACCATATTCACTATATGTTTGCTTACACGGGCCTAGTGCCTGAGTGGTTCAGTATGGCGGGAAGGCTGGCCGCGCCGCTGTTCCTGTTCTGCCTGGCGGAGGGTTTCGCCCACACCCACGACAGGAGAAAATACTTTATAAAAGTATATGGAATCCACCTGCTGATGTCCGGCCTTCTGTTCCTGACGATGACCGGCCTCCTCCCGCTCCGGCCCGACGAGTTTTACCCCAAGAACGGCATGATGACTAGCTTTGCCATTTTGATGGTGGTCTTTCAGGGCATGGACTGGCTGGGGGAGAAGCGCTGGGGCCCGGGCCTGGCGGCGGTGGTCCTGCCCCTGGCGTGGCCTGTCCTGGCAAGTATGCTCATGGGGATGGTCCCAGCTCTCCAGATGCCCCTGTCCGTCCTGGGATATACCCTCCTGCCCATGTGGGACTCGAATCCGGACGCCGGCATCGGCACGATTCTTACGGGAATCCTGCTGTACGGCTTCCGAAAGAAACGAAGGGTCCAGGCCGGCGTGTTTGCGGCCTTCACGGTGCTTTATTATTTCCTTTATGCCCTGCTGGTGTTCTCCCAGTTCCCGGAGTTTCATTGGACCATGATGTTTACCACCGTCTACGAGTGGTACGGCGCTCTTGCGGCTATCCTGATGCTGTGTTACAATGGAGAGCGGGGCCGGGGGCCGAAGCGGTTTTTCTACGTGTTCTATCCGGCCCATATCTACATCTTATACGCGTTGTCCTGGGCGGCGTATCCCCTTCTGGCGGGAGGCTGACCGGGAAGCTGGTAAGCCGCTAGAGAAAGGAGCGCCCCTATGTGCACGATATTTGAAGCCCTCCTGTCCCTCCTGGACCGGGGAGAGGACGCGGTACTGGTCACAATCGTCTCCGCCGAAGGGTCCACGCCCCGGGGGGCCGGGGCCCAGCTGCTGGCGGGCCGGGAGGGCCTGATCGCCGGGACCGTCGGCGGCGGGCCGGGGGAGGCCCAGGCCCTGGCCCTGGCGGCGGAGCTGCTGAGAAAAAAGCAATCTGCCCTCCGCCGCCTGGAGCTCCGCCACGGCGGGGAGCTGGATTCCGTCTGCGGCGGGGAGCAGGAGGCGCTGTTTCAGTTCATTCCCCATGACAGCGCCGCCTGGCGGGCCCTGGCCCGGGAAGTCCTGGAGCGGCTGGAGTCCCATGAAACCGGCTGGCTGGCCCTGGAGATGGGAGCGGATCCGGTTCTGCTGGACGAGAGGCCCGGCGGCCCCGCCTGGGACGGAAAGCGGCTGGCCCTGCCCCTGCCCGTGGGGGAGCGGGTGGTGATCTTCGGCGGGGGGCACTGCGCCCTGGCCCTGGTGCCGGTGCTGCGGAGCGTGGGCTTCCGGGTGGCGGTGTTCGACGACCGGCCGGAGTTTGCCGGCGCGGAGCGTTTCCCGGAGGCGGAGACGGTGATCTGCCACGCCTATACGGACATCGCCGCCGGTCTGGCGCTGACGGCGGAGGACTACGCCGTGGTCATGACCAGCGGACACCGCCACGATTTCGAGGTGGAGGAGCAGCTCCTCCGGCGGCCCCTGGCCTATGTGGGCGTTATGGGCTCTCGGACGAAAACGGCCTACGTCAACGGAAAGCTCCGGGAGGCAGGCGTCCCCGAGGAGGCCATCGGGCGGGTCCACACCCCCATCGGCACCGCCATCAAGGCGGTGACCCCGGAGGAAATCGCCGTCAGCATCACCGGGGAGCTGATCTACGAGCGGGCCCTCCGCCGGGAGGCCGCCGGAGCGGTGGAGCATGGGTGCCCATCACATTTATAGAGTATATAAAAAAGCCTCCTGCCGGACAGGCGGGAGGCTTTTTCTGAGAAAGCAAGATCTGCGTTGCCGTCGCTTCGGCTTGGTAAAACACCAGACAACTTGAACGGGCCGTCCTGTTGATAAAACGAATCATGGCCGGGAAATCTCCCCGCAACCGCCCCGGTTGCGGGCCCGGTTGGTGGACGCAACCGGCGCAACCTGCTATACTAAAGCCCATGAAACATGTTTCGACTCACACTCTCACAGGGAGGATGTACCTATGAATATTTCCGATATCATCAAACAGGCCCGAGAGGAATTGGGCATGACCCAGGAGGACCTGGCGGAACGATTGGAGGTCAGCCGCCAGGCCGTCAGCAAGTGGGAGCTGGGGGCGTCGGCGCCCAGCCCGGAGAATCTGAGGCTCTTGGAGGAGCTCCTGGGGGTCGAGTTCCCCGCGCCGGAGGAAGCAGCCCCTCAAGCCGATTCTCAGGCCGCCCCTGCGGCCCCGCCCAAGGCGCCCTTTTGGAATTGGAAGCGGGTCGTGCTCCTGGTTTTGGGGATACTGATCGTGTCGGCCCTGCTGTCCATCTGGATGTTTACGGCCCTCAAGGCAGAGACGAACGTGGACGCGCCCCGCCGGGTGGAGCCCTATATCACCGGCGTTTATTTCTACGATGAAAACGCCGCGCCTCTCCGTCCGGACCTGGGGGACGGGTGGAATAGCTTCACCGCCGGGGAGCGGGTGCTGGTGGTCGTGGGATTCGAGGACGGCGCGGAAAACTCCGTCAACGCCGTTTCCCTGTTCCTGACGCCCACGGGAACGGAGACCCTGGACCAGCGGCAGCAGCTCGCGGTCCAGGCGGCGGGAGAGGGCCGGGACTTCGCCCTCTTCGCCTGGGACATCCCGGCGGAGGGGCTGCAGGCACACCTGGAGGCAGTGCTGGAGTGCGGCGGCGGGGACCGGGTCACGAGGACGCTGAACGTCACGGCCCCCTCCTCCTTCCTAGAGACCCCGGAAATCCCGGGAATCCTCACCCTGAACGCCGAAGAGATCGGCGCGTTTGAGGGCGACACCGGCTGTTATGTGCTGGAAGCTTACGGGGCTCCCTTCGCGGAGGTGGAGTGGGTCTCCTCCGACCCCGACGTGGCCCGGGTGGCCAACAACGGCTATGTGTTCATCGAAGGCCCGGGAGAGGCCGTCATTACCGCTTCCTGGAACGGGCAGACCGCGGAGTGCGTGTTTCATGTGCTGGCCTCCGGAGAGGAGGTCCCACCGGATTACCCGCCATGCACCGTGACGCGCGCATGGTAGTATAAAAAATCAGGGCCTTGGCGGCCCTGATTTTTTATTCGCTGCTTATCCTTCTTCCGCTAATTTCCTCCCCATGAGCACGCCCATGGCGGAGGACATCATGAGGCCCCGGGTCCAGCCGGAGGAGTCCCCCAGGCAGTGGAGGCCCTGGAGGCTGGTGTTGAAGTCCGTGTCCATCTTCACCCGGTTGGAGTAGAACTTCAGCTCCGGGGAGTACAGCAGCGTCTCATACGACGCGAAGCCCGGGACCACGTAGTCCATGGCCTGGATGAAGTTGATGATGTTCACCATGGCCCGATAGGGCATGGCGGCGGTGATGTCCCCCGCCACCACGTCTGGCAGGGTGGGCCGGATGTTGGACTGGGCCAGCTCCTTCTGCCACGTCCGCTTGCCGTCCAGGATGTCCCCAAAGCGCTGGACCAGGATTTGGCCGTTGGCCAGCATGTTGGTCAGCTCGCCCACCTTCTGGGCGTAGGCGATGGGCTGGTTGAAGGGCACGCTGAAATTGTGGGAGCAGAGGATGGACAGATTTGTGTTGTCACTTTTATAATCTTTATACGAATGTCCGTTGACCACCGCCAGGTCGTTGTCGTAGTTCTCCTGGCTGACGAAGCCGCCGGGGTTCTGGCAGAAGGTCCGCACTTTGTTCTTGAAGGGCTTGGGCCAGCCCACCAGCTTGGACTCGTAGAGGACCCGGTTCACCATTTCCATGACCTCGTTCCGGACCTCCACCCGGACGCCGATGTCCACGGTGCCGGGGGCGTGGGCGATGTTGTGCTCCGCGCAGAGCTTCTCCAGCCAGTCCGCCCCCCGGCGGCCCGTGGCGACAACCGTGTGCTTGGCGTGAATCTCGAAGTCCTGGCGGCGGTCGGAGACTGTGACGCCCTTGCAGACGTCATTCTCCAGGATGAGATTTTGGCACTCGTGGCCGAAGAGGATTTCCACGCCGTTTTCCTGGAGATAGCGCTCGATGCCGAGGTAAATGTCGTGGGCCTTCTCCGTGCCCATGTGGCGGATGGGGCAGTCCACCAGCTTGAGGCCCGCCTGGATGGCCCGCTTGCGGATCTCCTTCCGGTCCTCCGGGTACTCCAGGCCCTCGATGTGGGTGTCCGCGCCGAAGTCCAGGTAGATCTTGTCCGCGTAGTTGATGGTCTCCTGGGCCAGGTCCGGGCCGATGAGGGTGGGCAGGTCCCCGCCCACCTCGTAGCTCAGCGACAGCTTCCCGTCGGAGAAAGCCCCCGCGCCGGAGAAGCCGGTAGTGATGTGGCAGTAGGGTTTGCAGTTGACGCATTTGTTGGTCTGGCTCTTGGGACAGCGGCGGTTTTCAATGCTCTGCCCCTTTTCCACCATGACGATTTTCTGTTTGCTCCCCCTCTTCAGCAGCTCCAGGGCGGTGAAAATACCGGCGGGACCGGCTCCCACGATGACGACGTCTGCGTTCATAGCGGCTTCTCCTTTTTATAGATTCTTTACGAAAGTAGTTTTATCTCTCATTTTGCCGACAGGTCCTTGGCCCGCCGGACGATGGTCCAGGGGGGCACCTGCCGGGGCAGCTTCATGTGAAAGATACTCTGGGGCGTCCGGGGCTCGAAGAGGGGCAGGCTGTCGGCGTCCGCCATCTCGGGGACCGTCATGGAGAAGGGCCGCACGTCCGGGCCCACCAGCTCCACGGTATCGCCCGTGCGGAACTTGTTGCGCAGGGACAGGGCCGCGTTCCCCTCGGCGTCGCAGTCTGTGACAATGGCGGCCACCTGCCACTCCCGGACATAGCGGGCGTCGTCGTAGTACTGGCCCGGCTGGCCGTAGAAAAAGCCGGTGGAGTAAGGCCGGTGGCTGACATGCTCCACTTCGTCCCGCCAGACGGGATCCAGGGGCTCCCCCGCCGCCAGGGCGTCCAGGCCGTGGCGGTAGGCGGCGGTGACCACGGCGGCGTAGTAGGCGGACTTGGCCCGGCCCTCGATTTTCAGGCTGTCCAGGAACTGGAGGTCCGCCAGGTGGTCAATCATGCACATGTCCCGGGAGTTGAGGATGTAGGCCCCTTGGCCGTCCTCCTCGATGGGGAAGAATTCGCCGGGGCGCTTCTCCTCCATGAGGGCGTATTTGTACCGGCAGGGCTGGGCGCAGGCCCCCCGGCTGGAGTCCCGGCCCGTCATGTAGTTGGAGAGGAGGCAGCGCCCGGAGTAGCTGACGCACATGGCCCCGTGGACGAAGGCCTCCAGCTCCAGGGAGGCGGGGGTCTTGTCCCGGATGGTGCGGATCTCCTCCAAGCTCAGCTCCCGGGCCAGGATGACCCGGGAGGCCCCCAGGTCGTGCCACGCCCGGGCGCACTCGTAATTGGTGACCCCGGCCTGGGTGGAGACGTGGCGGGCCGCGTGGGGGGCGTAGCGCCCCGCCAGCTGAAAGGCCCCCAGGTCCGCCAGAATGATCGCGTCCACTCCGGCGGCCTCCAGAAGCTCCAGGTGGGCGGGAAGCCGATCCGCCTCCTCATTCCGGGGCATGGTGTTCACGGTGCAGTGGACCCGGACGCCGTGGGCGTGGGCGAAGGCCACGGCCTCCGCCAGGCCCTCGGGGGAGAAGTTCCCCGCGAAGGCCCGCATGCCGAAGTCCGCGCCCGCCAGGTATACGGCGTCCGCCCCGTAGAGCACCGCCATGCGCAGGCGCTCCATATCCCCCGCCGGGGCCAGCAGCTCGGGCCGCTTATCCGCCATACTGATCACTCTGAACAAAAGCGGTGTGCTCGCCCAGGGTGGAGAAGTAGTGGTGGCGGTTGTCCTTGCCCAGGGCGTAGAAGTAGTACTCGGTCTCCGCCGGCTCCAGCGCCGCGTTGATGGCGGCCAGGCCGGGGTTGGCGATGGGCGTGGGGGGCAGGCCCTTGTGGAGATAGAGGTTATAGGGCGTGTCCGTCTCCAGGTCCGACTGGGTGATGGCCCCCTCGTGGCCCGGCAGGCCATAGAGCAGGGAGGCGTCGATTTGGAGCAGGCCGTTGGTGCCCGCCTTGTCTCCCGGGCCGTCCAGCCGGTTGTAGATGACGGAGGCGATGTTGGTTTGGTCCGTGCCGTCGGTCTCCCGCTCGATGAGGGAGGCCACGGTGACGATTTCCCTTAGGTCATAGCCCTTTTCCTGCCAGGCGGCCAGCAGCTCGTCGTCGATCTTGCTGTTGAAGTTTTTGATTAGGCGGTTCAGGGCGTTTTGGGGCTTTTCATTTACATAGAACTCGTAGGTGTCCGGGAAGAGGAAGCCCTCCAGGCGGCTGATGTCCTGGGATTCGTTGTCAATGAAGTCGTAATCAAATTTGGCGGTCAGGGCCGCTTCCGTCAGGGCCGCCTCGGTGTTGACCCCGTTCTTCGCCAGCACGGCGATGGTCTGGGCCACGGTGTAGCCCTCGGGGATGGTGACCTGGACGGTCTCCGCCGTCATGTTCCCGGCCGCGCTCCGCATCCCCAGCACCAGGGCGTGGTAGTCCATGTCCGTGTTCAGGGCGTGGGAGCCCATGCCGATTTTTTCCTCCGCGTGGGTGACGTTGGCGTAGAGCTTGAAGAACCAGGGGTATTCAATGAGCCCCGCGGCCTTCAGCTTATCCGCCACGGTGTCCACGGTGTCCTCGGAGGAGACCTCCACCACCATCTCCACCGGCGGGGAGCCCGCCCGGTTGAAGGAGCAGAAGTCGCTGAACAGCAGCCAGCCCGCGCAGCCCAGCAGCGCCGAGGCCAGGGCCACGAAGATCAGGTGCAGCAGGAGGAAGAGGAGCGGGTGCATCCGCCGCCGCCTCCGGCGGCGCTTCCTCTGCTGGGGGGGACGCTGGGAAGACGGAGCGGGCCGCTCCCGCCGGACCTGTCCGGCGTCCCAGCTGGCGGTGTCGCTGTTGTGGTATTCGGCCATGTTGAAAAACCTCCTCGCGGGCGGCCCCGGGAAAGAAAAAAGGACAGGGCAAATTTTCGGGGGGCCAGGCTCCCGGCGGGAACCGGGAGCATAGAATATCTCAAATCCAAGGTCCCGAGCCGCCGGGCGCGGGTCCAAAGAAAGGTGACTGAATATGTGCTTTAACAATGGAAACGACAATGGCTGCCTCTGGATCGTCCTGATCATCATCCTGTTCTGCTGCTGCGGATGCGGCGGCGGAAACAGCTGGGGCTGGAACGGCGGATGCTCCGGCGGGTGCAACTGCGGATGCGGAGGCTGCAACGGCGGATGCGGATGCTCCGGCGGGTGCAACTGCGGATGCAACTGCAACTGCGGCTGTAACGACTCTTGCTGCTAAGTCCTCCGCGGAACGGGACGCTCCGGCGTCCCGCTTTCGCCGCCCGTCAGCGGGACAGGCAGTCCAAAACGACGTCCAGCGCCTCCCGGTGGATGTCCTCCGGCGTCCGGGGCGCGCCCCCCTCGGCGCAGTGTACCACGGCCCAGCCCTGGGCCCGGGCGATCTCCCCGGCGCACTCCCGGCAGCGGCGGAGGTAGCCCCCGTCCCGCTCGTGGATGTCGGCGGAGGTGTTCGTCTCCGCCTCCCGGCGGCGCATGAGCCGGTTCGCCGCCTCGGTGGGCATATCCAGATACAGCACCAGGTCCGGCTCCGGCAGCCCCAGGCGGCGGTATTCCAAATCAAAGAGCCAGTCCAGGAACGCCCGCCGCTCCTCCGGGGGCAGCTTGGATGCCTGGTGGACGGCGTTGGACGTGGTGTAGCGGTTGGCCACCACCACGCCGCCGGACTCGTAGAATTCGCCCCAGTCCTCCTTATAGGAGGCGAAGCGGTCCACGGCAAACATGACGGAGGCGGCGCAGGCGTTCACGTCCCCGGGGGTCCCCCCCAGGGCGCCGTGGAGGTAGAGGTTCGCGGGCTCGGCGAAGGGGTTGCCGTACCGGGGGAAGTCGATCTCCCGGCAGGACAGGCCACGGGCCTCCAGGCTCCGGAGCAGGAGCCCCGCCTGGGTGGCCTTGCCGGAGCCGTCTGTGCCCTCCAAAACGATCAGCTTTCCCCTCATTTCCGCCGCTTCTCCTTTTCCACGTGAACCAGGAACAGGGGCAGCTTCATCATCCGTCCCGCCCGGCGGGGGTCCCTGCACAGGCGGTAGAACCACTCCAGGCCGTGGTCGGACCAGAATTTCGGGGCCCGCTCCACCACCCCGGCGAACACGTCCAGGCTTCCCCCCAGGCCGCAGAGGAGGCGGGCCCCGGTGGCCTCGCCGTTCTTGTACATCCAGAGCTCCTGCTTGGGGGCCCCCAGGCAGACGAAGACGCAGTCCGCGCCGCTCTGCCGGATGGCCTCCACCACAGGGCCGTCCTCCTGGAAATAACCGTCGTGGGTCCCGGCGATTTTCAAGCCGGGATATTTCGCCGCCAGCCGTTCTCCGGCGGTCTCCGCCACGCCGGGCTTGGCCCCCAGGAGGTAGAGGGACAGGCCCTCCGCCGCCATGCGCTCCATGAGCCCGGCGGCAAACTCGATGCCGGGGACCTTTTCCTTCAGGGGCGTGCCCAGCATGTTCGCACCCTTCACCACGCCGACGCCGTCGGGCAGCACCAGGTCCGCGGAATTCACCGCCTGGCGGGCCGCCAGGTTCTCCCGGCAGATCTCCACGATCTCCGGGTTGGGGGTCGCCACATAGTGGGCCCCGGGAGTCCGGAGCAGCTCCATGCCCCGGTCCACCGCCTCGCCCATGGTCAGGCTGTCAAAGCCGACGCCCAGCACATTGATTCGCATATGTTCACCTCATGTTACAAAAACCGGTATCCCCGCATAGTATTACCATTTTATAACCACAGTATAGCATAGGTCAACCCTCTTGTCCATCTTCAAATGTCTCCCCGACCGGGATCGATTTCCGTCCCAGAGGGTAGGGCAATTGGGCCAGCACCACCGCCGCCAGCATCAGGGCGCAGCCCAGGTACTCCCGGCCCGTCATCCGGTTCCCCAGGATGATCGCCCCGGCGATGGCGGCGAAGAGGGACTCCATGCTCATCAGCAGGGAGACCACCGCCGGGTTGGAGTCCTTCTGGGCCAGAATCTGGAGGGTGTAGGCCACGCCGCTGGAGAACACGCCCACGTAGAGCACCGGCCACAGATACTCCCCCAGCAGCTCCAGGGGCGGCGGCGCTTCCATAAAGGCCCCGGCGGCGGAGACGATGGTCATGACCAAAAACTGGGCGCAGGACAGGGCCACGCCGTCCACCTTGTTGGTGAAGTGGTCCACCGCCAGAATCTGGACGGTGAAGCAGAAGGCGCAGACCAGCACGTACAGGTCCCCGCCGGTGACGGTCAGCTCCTCGGTGACGCAGAGGCAGTACAGCCCCCCCACCGCCAGGGCCACCCCCAGCCACAGGGCACGGGGGACCTTCTTCCCCAGGACCAGCCCCGCCAGGGGCACCAGGACGATGTACAGCGCCGTGATGAAGCCCGCCTTGCCGGGGGTGGTGGTCTCCAGGCCCTTCTGCTGGAAGAAGCTGGCCACCGACAGCGCCCCGCCGCAGCAGAGGCTCCCTATGATCAAATCCCGGCGGGACCCGCAGGGCACGGGGACCTCCCCCCTGCCCCGCCGCCAGAGGGCCCGGAGGCCGCAGAGGCCCAGCAGGAAGAGGAAGGCGATGACCGCCCGGGCGGTGTTGAAGGTAAAGGGGCCCATGTATTCCGCGGCCACGCTCTGGGCCACGAAGGCGGTGCCCCAGATCATGGCGGTGACGAGGGGCAGGACGTTTTGACGCACTCGGTTGACTTTCATTTCTCTTGCTCCATGTTCTCTTCTGTGTTATACTGAATTCGCTGTGCGGCCCGGGGCCGCGTAAAATAATATTCTAACACCGAGGTGAGGAAATGGCAAGGCTTTGTCGTGAATTCTACGCCCGGGACACCCTGGAGGCCGCCCGGGCCCTGCTTGGGAAGCTCCTGGTCCGCCGCCTGGACGGCGAACTGCTGGCGGGGCGCGTCGTGGAGACCGAGGCCTACATCGGGCGCTGTGACAAGGCCTGCCACGCCTACAACTACCGCCGGACGGCCCGGACGGAGACCCTCTTCGCTCCGCCGGGGACGGCCTATATCTACCTCATCTACGGGATGTACCACTGTCTGAACTTCGTCACGGAGCCGGAGGGCGAACCCGCCGCCGTGCTGCTCCGGGCCATTGAGCCCGTGGCGGGGGCGGAGGCCATGGCCCGCCTCCGGTACGGGGACAAGCCCCTGACGGCCTACCGGAGGAAGAATTTCCTCAACGGCCCCGGCAAGGTCTGCCGGGCCCTGGCCCTGACCCGGGCGGAGAACGGGCTGGATTTGACGGGGGACACGCTGTTCCTCTGCGACAGGCCGGAGGATATCGGTCTGCCGCCCTTCCCTGTTCCGGAGAAAGAACACATCATCGCGGGGCCCCGGATCGGGGTGGACTACGCGGAGGAGGCCAGGGACTTCCCCTGGCGCTTCCGGCTGGTAAAGGAGGAGTGAGGCCATGTTTTTCTTCGATATGGACGGCGTGCTGACGGACTCCAACGGCGTGTGGAAGAAGGTGGACCGGGAGTTCCTGGCCCGCCGGGGGATGAAGTACACCCACGCCTATTACGAGGGCGTGGCCCACGTGCCCCTGCCTCTGGCGGCGGTGTTCACCAAGGAGTTCTGCAAGCTCCCGGAGTCCTGCGAGGCCATCGTCGCCGAGTGGATGGAGCTGGCGGCGGACTCCTACGCCCATGTGCCGGTGAAGCCCGGCGTCCGGGCCTATCTGAAGCAGTGCAAAAGCGAGGGGCGGCGCATGGCGGTGGTGACCTCCAGCGTGCCGGAGCACTGCCACATGGCCCTGGAGGCCCTGGGGCTGGAGAAGTACTTCGAGCGGGTCACCTTCGCCCAGGAGCTGGGCCTGGAGAAGCGGAAGCCCGAGGTCTGGCTGGCCGCCGCCAAGGCCGCGGACGTCCGGCCGGAGGACTGCACCGTCTTCGACGACAGCCTGGCCGCCTGCCAGGGGGCCAGGGCCGCGAAAATGCGGGTAGTGGGGGTCTACGACGGCCTCTTCGCCCAGGACGAGACGGAGATGCGGGGTTACTGCGACGTGTATGTCAAATCCTTTGAGGAGCTCCTCTGGATGCCGGAGAGGAAAAAAAGGAAGTGAAGGGACTTCCTCCTTTGCCGGGGAGGGGCTGGTGCGCGCCCTGACGGGCGGGGCGGGATTGCAGCTAGATGCTAGCTGGTCCAATGCACCCCCCATTCTCTCTTTTGCGAAAAGAGAGAATGCGCCGTGCACGGTGGAAGAGAGAAAACGGGGGCGCGGCTGCGGTACGGACTGTATGATACGAATGTCTCCAGTCCGCGGCGTGGTGCGAGCGGGAGTTTTGGATGTCGACGCAAGGACTGATCTCCCGTCCTCGCTGCCGCTAACCTGGTGTTCCCAGAGACCGCAGTGTTTACCGCTTTCTCTTTCAGTGCCTACCGCATCAGCGGCAGCGGAAAGAGAAGCTTGTCCATTCGACGACATCCAAACCCCCGCTAAGACTACGCCGCGGGTATAAGACATTCGTAAAAAACCGGAAGCACCCCAGCCGCGTCTTCGTCCAACGTACGCGTCCCCAATTACTTCCTTTTC
>CAJUOD010000008.1 GCA_910587875.1 uncultured Oscillibacter sp.
TGCCGTGGCTGGTCCGCTTGGCGTAGGGCTCCTTGGTGGGCACCACCCCGATGTCGTAGAGGAACTTATGCCAGAAGCGGCTGTACAGCAGGTGCAGGGTGGTGTGCTCCATGCCGCCGTTGTACCAGTCCACGGGAGACCAGTAGTCCAGGGCCTCCTTGCTGGCCAGGGCCTTGTCGTTGTGGGGGTCCATATAGCGGAGGAAATACCAGCTGGAGCCCGCCCACTGGGGCATGGTGTCCGTCTCCCGCTGGGCGGGGCCGCCGCACTGGGGACAGGTGGTGTTCACCCAGTCCGTCATTTTGGCCAGGGGACTCTCGCCGGTGTCGGTGACCTCGTAGCTCTCCACCTCGGGGAGCAGCAGGGGCAGCTGGTCCTCCGGCAGGGGGACCCAGCCGCACTTGGGGCAGTTCACCAGGGGGATGGGCTCGCCCCAGTAGCGCTGGCGGCTGAACACCCAGTCCCGGAGCTTGAAGTTGGTCTTCTTTTTGCCGTAGCCCGCCTTGACGGCATGCTCCTTCATGGCGGGGATGGCCTCTTTGACCGTCATCCCGTTCAGGAAGTCCGAGTTGATCATGATTCCGTCGTCTTTGGTGGTATAGGCGCCTTTACTGATATCGCCTCCCGCCACGACAGGGATGATGGGCAGGCCGAATTTCGTGGCGAAGTCCCAGTCGCGCTGGTCGTGGCCGGGCACGCCCATGACGATGCCGGTGCCGTAGCCCATGAGCACATAATCGGAGACAAACATGGGGACCGTCGCGCCTGTGGCGGGGTTTACCACCCGGATGCCGTCCAGGCGGACGCCGGTCTTTTCCTTGTTCAGCTCGCCCCGCTCGAAGTCGGACTTCCGGGCGGCCTCCTGCTGATAGGCGGCGACCTCGTTCCAGTTCTCAATCCGGTCCTTCCACTTTTCCAGCAGGGGGTGCTCCGGGGAAATGACCACGTAGGACAATCCGAAGAGGGTGTCCGCCCGGGTGGTGTAGACGCTGACGGTGTCCTCCGTGTTGGTCTGGAAGGTCAGCTCACAGCCCTCGGACCGGCCGATCCAGTTGCGCTGCTGGATTTTGACCCGGTTGATGAAGTCCACGTCCTCCAGGTCGTCGATGAGCCGGTCGGCGTATTTGGTGATGGCCAGCATCCACTGGCTCTTTTCCTTCCGGATGACCTCGCCGCCGCAGCGCTCGCAGACGCCCTCCACGACCTCCTCGTTGGCCAGGACGATTTTGCAGCTGGTGCACCAGTTCACGGGCATGGAGGCCTTATAGGCCAGGCCCTTCTTAAACATCTGGAGGAAGATCCACTGGGTCCACTTGTAGTAGTCCGGGTCCGTGGTGTTGACCTCCCGGTCCCAGTCGAAGGAGTAGCCCAGCATCCGCAGCTGCTTACGGAAGTTCTCCACATTGTCGTGGGTCACCTTGGCGGGGTGGATGTGGTTTTTCACGGCGTAGTTTTCCGTGGGCAGGCCGAAGGCGTCGTAGCCGATGGGGAAGAGGACGTTGAAGCCCTGCATCCGCTTCTTCCGGCAGATGATATCCATGGCGGTGAAGGGCCGGGCGTGGCCCACATGGAGCCCCTGGCCGGAGGGGTAGGGGAACTCGATGAGGCCGAAGAACTTCTCCCGGGTTTTGTCGCCGTTGACGGCGGTGAAGGGTTTTTCCTCCAGCCATTTGGCCTGCCACTTTTTTTCGATGGCGGTGAAATCGTACTTCATGTGTGATCTCCTTCTATTTGATAATATGGCTATTATATGACGCTTTTGCAAAGCGGGGATTTCCTTGCGCTGACGCGCGGGGCGGACTGGATACCAGCGATGGCTGGTTCATTGCACCCCCCATTTTCTCTTTTCCTTCCAGAAGGAAAAGAGAAAACGGGCCGTGCACGGTCCAAAAGAGAAAAGGAAGTAATTGGGACCTTCTGTCGGTAGACCACCTTGTGGGGCCCGGTCCCCCGACCGGGTCATTCCTCCAGCGCGCAGGCGATGCTTCCGGTTTCACGAATGTCTTCTGCCCGCGGCGTAGACTTAGCGGGGGTTGGATTGTTATCGAATGGACCAGCTGCTCTTTCCGCTGCCGCTCCCCTGGCGAGCACTGAAAGAGAAGGCGGTAAGCGCAGTTCTACAGTAAGCGCCAGGTTAGCGGCAGCGAGGACGGGAGGACGGGCCTTACATCAACCTCCAAAACTCTCGCTTGCACCACGCCGCGGACGGAAGACTTGCGTAATAAACAGCCCGTACCGCAGCCGCGCCCCCGTTTTCTCTCTTCCACCGTGCACGGCGCATTCTCTCTTTTCGCAAAAGAGAGAATGGGGGGTGCATTGCCCAGCCATCGCTGAGCTCCAAGCCTCCCCGCCCGCAAGGGCGAGCAAAGGCCCCCGCCCCAGCAGGGGCGCCGCTTTCAGCCCCGCTGAAACCCCAAATACCGACTCCCCTGAAAGGTGAGGCTCCCCCGATCCCCCTCCGCCAGCATGCCGTACTCGGCCCCGTCGAGGGGAAGCTCCATCCGGTCCCCGCTCTCCACCTGGAAGGTGGCGTAGTAATGGGTGTACGCGGTGGTGTGGCCCACCCCCACGCCGCCGTGGTGGTGGTGATGGTGGTGGGAGACCTCGGTCCGCTTGGACACCACCTGGGCGGCAACCGTCAGCCGGGGGGAGGCGTTGTTTTTGCTCCAGGTCCTGACGCCCCGGACCGCCGTGACGATGAACGTGCCGATGACAATGACAAATACCGTGATAAACAGGAATGGAAACATTCCAAACAGGAGGTCGAAGCCCCCTCTTCCAAAGCCCGCGCTCATGTGACCGCCTTCCTTTCCGAAAAGATGCCCTCGCCCACCAACGCCCCGCCGATGATCAGCGCCGCGCCGAGGAGCTGGAGGGGAAGCAGCGCCTCATGGAGGAACGCCGCCGAGAACAGCAGGGCCGACACCGGCTCCAGATAGCCGCAGACCGCCACGGTCTGCACCGGCAGCCGCCCGATGGAGGAGAAGTAAAGGTAACAGCCCAGGCCCGTGTTCAGCAAACCGATCCACAGGATGAAGGGCCAGTCCCCGGGGAGGATCTCCATGGACAGCCCCTGCTTCCAGCCCACGAAGAGGGCGGTGGTCAGGGCCGCGAAGCAGAGCTGAATCGCCGCGCTCTCCATGCCCTCCACCTTCCGGGCCAGCTTGTTCAGCACCACCAGCGCCGCGTAGGCCAGGGCCGAGCCGGCGGCGCACAGCAGCCCCCAGGCGTTGGCGCCCCCCAGGGCCGCCTGGCCGCTGATGAGGAACACCCCCGCCAGGGCAAGGCCCAGGGCCAGCCCCTTCCGGAGGGTCAGCCGCTCGTGGAACAGGGGGACGGACAGGCCCATCACCAGAACGGGCCCGCAGTAGTTGAGCAGCACGCTGAGGCTCACGCCGATCCGCTGGTACGCCTCGAAGAGGAGCAGCCAATCCAGCCCCGTGGCCACGCCGGACAGGGCGGTGTACGCCAGGTCCCGCCGGTGGCGCAGGGCCGTCCACTCCCGCCGGGACAGGACGCAGAGGGCCAGGAGCAGCGCGCTCCCCAGGGCGGAGCGCAGCAGCACGATCTCATAGCTGTTCAAATGGATCCCCGCGGCGGCGACGCCGTTGGACCCGAACAGGGCCAGGGACAGAATATACTTGACAAACGCCTGTCTCATGAAACGCTTCCCTCCCGCGCTGTTAAAACACGCCCCCAGCCTTCAACGGCCAGGGGCGTGTCATCACTACGCGGTACCACCCTGTTCAGCCGCCAAACGGCGGCCCTCAAGGCCCGGTAACGGGGGCGAACCGCCCCGCCCTACCTCTCGGGCGGGAGACTCCGGGACCAGTCATACACAGGGGCTCCCCCGCCGGCTCGCACCAGACGCCGGCTCTCTGAGGGCGGGACCCTCCCCCGTCTTTTTTCCCTTCATCGTCTTTCAACAGGCCCTATTGTACGGGGAAGGGCCCGGTTTGTCAAGGGGGAAATGATGAAAGGGTGGTCCGAAGGCAGGAAATGGCCTGCCCGATAGAAGGGGTGCGGGCCCGGTCCCCTGCGCAGCCGTTGGCGGCTCTGCCGCCTTACGGATGCGGCGTACCCCTTGCGGGTGCTGACCGGGCCATTCCCCAGGGAGCGGATCTTACTTCTCCTTCACCTCGTCGAAGAGCTTCAGGGTGCCCGCGTCCGGGGCCGGGGTCACCAGGCTGACAATGACGATGGCGGCCAGGCCCACCACGAAGGCGGGCAGCAGCTCGTAGATGTCCCACGCGCCGCCCAGGGGACGGACCATAAACTTCCAAACGAAGATCATCACGCCGCCGGCTACCAGGCCCGCCATGATGCCCTGGCGGTTGCTCCGCTTCCAGTACAGGGCGCAGAGGATGGCGGGGCCGAACGTGGCGCCGAAGCCCGCCCAGGCGAAGGACACGATCTGGAACACGTTGCTGTTGGGGTCCGAGGCCAGGAAGAGGGCGATGACGGCGATGACCACCACGGTGAGCCGGGCGATGAGCATGGTCTGCTTCTCCGTCAGCTTGACGCCGAAGACCTCCTGGACGATGTTCTCCGAGAAGGCGGAGGAAGCCGCCAGCAGCTGGCTGTCCGCCGTGGACATGGTGGCGGCCAGGATGCCCGCCAGGATGCAGCCCGCCACGATGGCCGGGAAGATGCCGTAGGCGGACAGCAGGTCCGAGAGCTTGACGATGATGGTCTCCGTGGCGCTGCCCTCCAGGAAGGGCACCTTGCCCGCGGCGGAGACCGCGTGGCCCACGATGCCGATGAACACGGCCACGCCCATGGAGATCACCACCCACGTGGCGGCGATGCGGCGGGAGAGGGTCAGCTCGTTCTCGTCCCGGATCGCCATGAAGCGGACCAGGATGTGGGGCATGCCGAAGTACCCAAGGCCCCAGGCCATCATGGAGATGATGCGGATGAAGCCGTAGGGGTCCGCCCCGCCCGTGGAGACGTTATAGGTCTCCGTGAAGCTGAAGAAGCCGGGGAGGGTCTGGGCGTGGGCAATCACCGCGTCCATGCCCCCCGCCTGGACCACGCCGAAGACCACAATGATCGCCAGGGCGCAGGTCATGATAATGGACTGGATCAGGTCCATCGTCGCCACGGCGTTGAACCCGCCCACGGAGGTGTAGCTGATGATGACCACCGCACCGATGCAGGCCGCCACCATGTAGTCCCAGCCGAAGAGGCTGTTGAAGAGCTTGCCCACGGCGGCCAGGCCGGAGGCCACGTAGGGCACGAAGAAGATCAGGATGATCAGGGCGGAGATGCACATGATGACGGGCTTCTTCTCCCCGTAGCGCTTGGAGATGAAGCTGGGGATGGTGATGGCGTCCAGCTTCACGCTGTAGCGGCGGAGCTTTTTGGCAACCAGCAGGAAGTTCAGGTAGGTGCCAACAGCCAGGCCGATGGCGGTCCAGCTGGCGTCCGCCACGCCGGAAAGATACGCAAGGCCGGGGATGCCCATGAGCAGGTAGCTGCTCATGTCGGAGGCCTCGGCGCTCATGGCGGTGACCAGGGGACCGATGCCCCGGCCGCCCAGATAGAAGCCCTCGGCGCTCTTCTTGGACCGGCGGCCGATCATGACCCCGGTGAAGATGACGAAGCAGAGGTACGCGATGATGGTACCCATGATGCAGATTTGTGCGGTAGACATGAAATCTCTCTCCTTTTCCGTTCAGTGGGTGCTATCATAGCACACTTTTCACTAGAACGAAAGACAGAACGGGGTATAGAATGCGGTCTACACCCCGTTCTGTGAAAGTTCCATAAAATACAGAAACGCCAAGCCTTTTGAGCCGTACAACTTTTAGGGGAAATTTCCGGCGAAAAACAAAATCTGTCCTTTACGCCTCCGGCGCAGCGTCCCCTCGGCAGGGCGGCGGTCACTCCGATTCCTCCGAAAAGGCCTCCAGCGCCCGTTCCAGGGTCTCCTCCACCTCAGCCTTCTGGCCGGGCTCGCCGACGATGTGGACATCGTACAGCACGCCGCTCCAGATCAGGTAGGCCGTGCGGGAGCAGTACCGCTCCGTGTTCTCCGAGATCACGTGCAGCACATCCCTCTCCCCGTCCGGCGGAGCCTCCTGCTTCCCCAGGTCCAGGGTCCAGCCCCTGTCCGAGTGCCTGGCCTTGGTCGGATCCCCGTACAAGAGGGCCGAGATCGTCACCCGGGTGGAGCCGCTGCGGTACCCGGCTCCGGCGTCGATCAAGTCCACGTAGCCTTCCTCCGTGCCGTACCAGTCGACCTTCACCCGGGGCGCGTCCTGAAAGCCCAGGGGCATGGCCACATAGGTCCCCTTTTCCAGCCAGTCACACGCCTCCAGGGGATTGGGGACGGAGAAGCCTAGGAAAACCTCGCACGCTGCCCAGTCCTCGAAGTCCTGCTGACACCAGCCGGGCATATGGCTGGAGACGACCTGCGCCTCCTCGCTCAGGGCGTTCCAGGCCTCCCACTCCGCCTCCAGGGCGTCCCGCAGGTCCTGGGAGAGGGCCTCCTGAGAGATGGGGTCCACGGCGGGCGCCGTCTCCTTTGGCTCCCCCTGGCACCCGGCCAGCAGCGCCGCGCACAGCAGCCAGGCCAGCGCTTGCCTTTTTCTCATTCCGCCGCCTCCTTTTTGTCCGTCCCCCGCCAGCTCTCCAGGAACATGGGGGTCATGGCGTCCGTGTAGGCCACCAGGGAGTATTCCCCGCCGCAGAGGCACCAGTCGTACAGCAGGGCCCGCTCCCAGAGGGCGTAGGCCTTCACAATCTCGTTCACCGTCCGGTCCGTCCGGAGCTGGCCCGCCTTCTGGCCCTCGGCGATGATCTTCCGCAGCAGCTTGAAATAGGTCCGGTTCCGGTCCAGCAGGTGCTTCTCCCCCCGGGTGAGCAGCTGGGTGGAGAGGAGCCGGGCCAGCAGGTCCAGGGAGATGCCCCCGTCGATCATGGCGAAGAGCTCGTGATTCAGGAAGACCAGCTTCCCGATGGCGTCCTGCTCCGGGGAGAGGGCGGGGATCAGCTCCTCGTACTTCTCATCGAAGACGTTGGAGAGGGTGCCCAGCAGCGCATCCTTGCCGTCGAAGTAGTGGTAGAAGGAGCCCTTGGAGGTCTCGGACTCGAAGACGATGTCCTCGATGGTGGTGTCCTCGTAGCCCTGCTCATAGAAGAGCTTCCAGGCGGCGGAGATGATGCGTCCCTTGGTATTCCGGGCGTTCTTCCTGGGCATGGGCGGAGCCTTCCTTCCGTCAAATCTTATGGTTGACAGCCCGGGACGGGGCTGGTATAATCAAAGCAAGAGGGGCGACCTGAGCGCACAGGTCCGGCTCTTCCTCACAAGATTTAAAATCTGTAGAAATGCCGGTTTCCTTATGCGGGGGGCCGGTTATTTCTTTTTCGTTACGTTAATAACGCCAAAGACAACAACGGCGATCAGGTTCAGCAGCGCAAGCGTTTCCAAAACCGTCACGTTGTCACCTCCTATGTACGGAGGCTGGGCCGTTCCCCTCTTGCCTGTTACTGATATACCATACTTCCCCCATCCTGTCAACGGCGGGGCCCGGCGGGGCTCCGCACTTTTTGCAAGGTTTACAGCACGTTCTCCGGTGTTCATTTGCGGAGTGTGCGATTATAATAAAAACCAGACAAGGAGGAAGGACCCATGAAATTCTGGAAGATGAACGGGGCCGGGAACGACTTCATCATCTTAAACAACCTGGAGGAGCATCTGCCTCACGAGGCCCTGCCGGGGATCGCCCGGACGCTGTGCGAGCGGCGGCTGTCCATCGGGGCCGACGGGCTGATGGTGGTGGAGGCGGCGGACCAGGGCGGCGACTTCAAGATGCTGTTCTTCAACTCCGACGGCAGCGTGGGGGAGATGTGCGGCAACGGGGCCCGGTGCATCTGCCGCTACAGCTTCGAGAACGGCTTGGCAGGAGAGGCCCAGGCGGTGGAGACCACCGCGGGAACCGTCTTCGGCCGGCGAATCGACAAACGGCTCTACCGGGTCCGCCTCAACGACCCCACCACCGTCAAGCTGGACTGCCCGGTGGAGGTGGACGGGGTGCGCTACGCCTGCTCCTACGTGGAGCTGGGGGACCCGGGCCTGCCCCACGCGGTGGTCCCCTATCACGATCTCCAAAACGCCGACGAGCACGAGCTCCGGGAGCTGGGCCGGAAAATTCGCTGGAATCCCGCGTTCCCCAAGGGGGCCAACGTGAATTTCTACGAGCTCACCGGGGAGGACCGCTTCTTCGAGCGGACCTTCGAGCGGGGGGTGGAGGATTTCACCTACGCCTGCGGCACGGGCACCGGGTCCGTGACGGCGGTTCTGGCCCTCCAGGGGAAGGTCAGCGGGCACGCCGTCCGGGCGGACATGACCGGCGGGACGCTGTACGCGGACGCGGAGCGGGTCCACAGCCAGATTACGGAGCTCTATCTCACCGGGCCCACCAACGTGGTCTGCAAGGGCGAGGTGTATGATGAAGAGTTACTTTTTTGAAAAAAAGTAACCAAAAAACTTTAGCTCGCTCTGGCTGTCTGGAGGGTATCCAAGCCGGAGCGACGGCAACCGAGACTGCTGAAATTTAGGAGGGAAATTATGGAAAAGAAATCCATCGCGAAGAACTACGCCTTTTTGGCAATCATGCTGGGGTCCATGATTCTGGGCGCCATCCTGGGCTGGGTCTGGCCCGCCGAGGCCGACGGCAGCGGAGGCATCGTCTCCGGCACCGGAGCCACCGTCCTCAAGCCCCTGGGCACCGTGTTCATCAACATGATGTTCTGCGTGGTCGTCCCCATGGTCTTCGCCTCCATCTCCAGCGCCGTGGCGAACATGGAGAGCCGGAAGCGGGCGGGGAAGATCATGGGCGTCACCGTGGGGACCTTCGTGGTCACCGGGGCCATCGCCGCCGTGATTATGTATCTGCTGATGATCGTCTTCCCGCCGGTGCCCTCCGCCTGGACGAACCTGGCCTCTGAGGAAATGGGCGAGTACGCCACGCTGCCCGACATGATTGTGAACTTCTTTACCGCCAGCGATTTCAGCGGTCTGCTGACCCGCCGGGCCATGCTGCCCCTGATTGTCTTCTCCCTGCTCTTCGGCTTCGCCGTGAACCTGAACGGCGGCAAGGACACCCCCGTAGGCCGCTTCCTGGACGACCTGGCGGCGGTCATGCTGAAGTTCGTGAAGATCATCACCTACTACGCCCCCATCGCCTTCTTTGGCTTCTTCGCCGACCTGGTGGCGACCTACGGGCCCCAGATCACGGAGAACTACGCCCGGGCCCTGGCGGTGTACTATCCCCTGTGCTTCATCTACATCTTCACCGCCTGGCCCCTCTTCGCCTGGTTTGGCGGCGGCAAGGGCGCCATCGGCGTCATGTTCCGGCACATCACAAAGCCCGCCGTGGTGTCCCTGGGCACCTGCTCCTCTGTCGCCACCATCCCCACCAACATGGAGGAGGCCGCCGACACCGGCATCCGCAAGGACGTGGCGGACATGGTGCTGCCACTGGGGGCGACGATGCACATGGATGGGTCCTGCTTCTCCTGCGTGCTGAAAATCGCCTTTGTGCTGGGGGTCTTCGGCCAGAAGCTGACCCTGGGCATGCTGATCCCCGTGGTGCTGGTGGCGGTGCTCAGCTCCGTGGGCATGAGCGGCGTCCCCGGCGGCGGGTACATCGGCGAGTACATCATCTGCTCCATCTTCTTCCCCGCCCAGATGGAGATCGCCTTCCCCATTCTGGTGGTCATCGGCAACCTGGTGGATCCCCCGGCGACCATGATCAACGCCGCCGGAGACTACGTGGTGTGCTACATCGTCTCCCGCTTCGTGGACGGGAAGGACTGGCTCCAGAGGCAGCTGAAAAAGTAACGTTTCCCCCGGAACGGACCTTAGGGCCGGGGAAAGGTTTTCCCGGCCCCTTTTTCCACAGAGGCCCGTTCCTGAGCAAAGCGGCGTCCCCACCGGAGGTCCGGCGGGGGCGCTGTTTTTTTATTCAAGGGGTCCGGTCCGCCTCCATCCGCAGATGCAGGGCCCCCTCCTCCAGCAGGTAGGGGCCAAGAATGTTCCCGTCCTCTCCCGGGAGAGGATTCCCCTCCCGGTCCGCCGGGACATAGCCCTTTCCCGGGACCATGACCGCGCCCAGCGGGGCGCCGGGGCCCGCCGTCAGGAAGTACCGCCAGTACCGCCCTTCGGAGTCCCGGTCGTAGAAGGACCAGCCGGTGTCGCCGTGGTTATAGAACTCCCAGGCCTCCCCCTGGCCGTCACCGTCCAGGTCCGTTACCTCGGCTTCCTGACTGCTGCCCACGTCCAGGACCAGCTCCGCTCCCGCCGGTGCGGCGGCGAAGTACCAGCTTGTCACCGCCGCCGCGCCGATGCCGAGGGAAATCTGCCAGCCCTCCCGGCCCAGGATGTCCGGCACCCGCTCCGCCACGTCCAGGCCGTGCCCGACGTAGTGGTTATAGCCCTCCAGCAGTCCCAGGACCCTCCACTCTGTCTCCGGCGTCCGGGTGAGGGCATACACGTCGTAAAAGACGACGGGAGGGTCGTACTGCACCTCCGCAGTGACCCGGCGAATCTCCAGCTCCACGCCGGAGTCCAGCCTGTCGCTGAACACCACATCCTCCGAGGCCAGGGCCGCCTCCGGGTCGCCGGGGGGCAAACCGGGTGAATTCAGCTCCTGTGCCTCCAGAGGGATGACCAAGGGAAGCCCGTCTGCCGAAAGCGTTTCTTCCGGGGAAGCGGCGGGGAGGGATTCCTCCGTCAGGGGCAGCTCCTCCGGCTCTGGGACGGCCTTCTCCGGGGAACAGCCGAGAATCAGCGCCAGCGCCGCCAGGGCGCAGAGGCCCAGGCCCGCCCGAAGGAGGGCCCTTCTCCCCGGCCTCCGGGGTTCAGTCATTATGGTGCTCCGCGTAGAACTGGTCGTAGTCCTTCAACATCTCGATCAGCAGGTTCGGCGTGTCCAGCCCATAGGGGCAGCGGCTCTTGCAGGCGTCGCAGTGGACGCACTCCTCAATTTTGTGCATCTTGGCGTGCCACTCGTCGGACATGAATCTCTGGTAGGGCGACCGGCGCAGCAGGGCGGACATCCGGGCCGCCTGGGGAATATCAATCCCGGCGGCGCAGGGGAGGCAGTAGCCGCAGGAGCGGCAGAAGCTCCCCGCCAGGTCCTTCCGGTCCGCCTCGATGACGGCCCGAAGCTCCGGCGTCATACGGGGGTTCCGCTCCGTCAGCTCCAGCCACTGGTCCAGCTCCTCCTCCCGCTGGATGCCCCAGATGGGCACCACGTTGGGATACTCCTGCATAAAGGCGTAGCAGGCCTCGGCGTTGTTCAGAAGCCCGCCGGAGAGGCCCTTCATGGCGATGTAGCCCATGTCGGCCCTGGCGCAGTCCTCCACCAGGCCCAGCTCCTTCTCCGTGGTCAGGTAGCAGAAGGGGAACTGGAGGGTCTCGAAATTCCCGGACTTGATGGCCTCCTGGGCAACAAACAGCCGGTGGTTCGTGATGCCGATGTGCCGGATGTAGCCCTTTTTCTGCATCTCCAGAGCGGCGGCGAAGGGCCCCTCCGGGTCGTTGATGTCCGGCAGCTTGGCGGGATTGTGGAACTGGAAGAGGTCTATGTAATCCGTTTTCAGGGACCGGAGGCTCTGCTCAATGTGGGCCAGCACGGTCTTTTTGTCCCCCCCGCCGCTCTTGGTGGAGATGACCACGTTCTGCCGGACCCCGGCCAGCGCCTCGCCCAGCTTTTCCTCGCTGTCCGTGTACATGTTGGCGGTGTCGAAGTAGTTGATTCCGGCCTCGTAGGCCCGGCGGACCAGCTTCACGGCGTCCGCCTTGGGAATGCGCTGGATGGGCAGGGCGCCGAAGGCCGTCTTGGTCACCATCAGCTCCGTCCGGCCCAGTCTTATTTTTTCCATGCTATCCTCCTGTTAAAAATCGGGGCCGCAGCTGTTGGTGAGGGCCTCCAGAATCTGGTAGCGGTCCATCTGGAAGGTCTTCTTCATAGCCAGGGCCTCCTCCATTTCGATGTCCGTCAGGCGGCCGTCCAGGATGCCGATGATCTGGTTGCCCTCGCCCTCGGCCAGGACCTTGACGGCCTCGTAGCCCATGCGGCTGGCGGTCTCCCGGTCCCGGGCGGAGGGGGAGCCGCCCCGCTGGATGTGGCCCAGGACGGTGACCCGGGGGTCGATGCCCAGCTCGTCGTGGATGCGCTGGCTGATTTCGATGGCGCTGCCCGCGCCCTCGGCCACCACCACCATGTAATGGGTGGTCCCCGCCAGGCGGGCCCGGCGGATCTTCTCCACGATGTCCTTTTCAAAGTCCGGCTCCCGCTCGGGGATCAGCACGGCGGTGGCGCCCACGGAGATGCCCACGTACAGGGCCAGGTAGCCCGCGTGGCGGCCCATGACCTCCACCACGGAGCAGCGCTCGTGGGACTGCATGGTGTCCCGGAGCTTGTCGATGCACTCGATGGCCGTGTTGCAGGCGGAGTCAAAGCCGATGGTGTAGTGGGAGCACCCGATGTCGTTGTCAATGGTGGCAGGGATGCCCACCACCCGGAGATCCATGCCGTCCTTGGCGGCCTGGCGGGAGATGGCCAGGGCCCCCCGGAAGGTGCCGTCGCCGCCGATGGCCACAATGCCGTCCAGACCCAGCAGGCGGCAGGTGGCCAGGGCCTTGGCCCGGCCCGCTTCCTCCATGAATTCCAGGCTCCGGGCGGTGTAGAGCATGGTGCCGCCCTTGTTGATGATGTGGCTGACGCTGGAGGAGGTCAGGGGCACAAAGTCGCTGGTGATCAGGCCGTTCCAGCCCCGGCGGATGCCGATGCAGCCGATGCCCCGGGCGATGGAGGCCCGGACCACCGCCCGCACCGCCGCGTTCATGCCCGGCGCGTCGCCGCCGCTGGTGAGGACGCCGATTCTCTTTACCTTCTTTTCCATAAGAAAACCCTCCTGACGATTTTCCACCGGCCCGGACCCGAGCCGATTTTTTCCTGTATAACATGATACCGCCGGCGAGGCGGGATGTCAAGCTGGGTTTGATTTCCAGGCCGGAGGGAGAGAAATCAAAAACTGTCACTTTTTTGTTACCACTTTGCCGTAAAAACCTGCTATATTGGGTCTTATAAATCTCTCTGGGAAAGGATGCTGCGCGATGCGCCGAGTGCTGATTCTGCTGGCAGTTTTGCTGATGCTGCCCGCCTGCGCCGCCCCGGCGGAGGCGACGGAGGAAGAATCCCCCGCCCCGCCGCTCCAGAAGGCCCCGGAGCAGCCCGCCACGGCGGAACCCTCCCCGGAGGAGGAGGTCCCTGTGGAGGAGGTCCCCTCGGAGGACCATGTGCTCTTGACCCTGGAGGCCCCTCTGGCCGACGGGCGGACCCTGACCCTGGAGGCCGTGGGGAAGCGGCTGGACGAATACAGCGCCGGCGTGCGGGAGGTCCGGGTATACGACGGGGACGCGCTTATCCAGACTGTCCAGGCCCGGGAGGGCATTGTAAGCGAAGGGGTTGAGGACAGCGACTACACCGACTGCTGGAGCACGGAAGACTGCATGGACGAGCTGGACCTGAACTTTGACGGGGATACAGACTTCGGCCTCTTCGCCGGGCGGTGCAACAACATGATCCCCTATTACTATTGGACCTGGGACCGGGAGGCGGGGCAGTATCAATTCGCCTGCATCCTCCAGGGGGCGGAGGCCCATCCGGAAAGCGGGGAAACCACCGCCGAATATAAATCCGGCTCCGCAGGGTCCCAGTGGGTTACGGAGTACTACTGGCCTGACGGGAACGGAAGCCTGTATTTGCACCGGGTGGAACGGCTGGTCCGGGACTTCCAGCCCGATTCCGGCTATCTGGACGTAGAGCGGGAGGGCGCACGGGAAGTCTGGCTCCCCAGGGAGGGAGATTTCCTCCGCCCCCGGCCCGCCGAGTGGAGCGTTGAGGCAGACCTGGTCCTGGCCAGCCGGGAGGTCCCGGTCTATGAGGGCAATGGGGATGGCACCGTCTCCTATTTTACCGAGCTTTGGGAGTTCTGGGACGGCGAGCCCCAGCTGGTGGAGCGAAAGGAGTATATCCCATGAATCACAGTCCTGACCTGCGCCTCGCCGTCACCCTCCGCCTCCTGGACGATGAGGGCCAGCGGCGCTTCGGCCCCGGCGTCGCCGCCCTGTTGGAGGAGGTCCGGGAAAAGCGCTCCCTCCGGGCGGCGGCGGCGTCCATGGGCATGGCCTATTCCAAGGCCTGGCGCATCGTCCGCACCGCCGAGGAGGCCCTGGGCCATAAGCTGCTGGATTCCACCATCGGAGGCCGCCACGGCGGCGGCGCGGCGCTGACGGAGGAGGCGGAGGCTTGGCTTGCCGCCTATCAGGCCCTCCGGGAGGAGGTGGACGCCTTTGCCCAAAAGCGGTTCCAGGAGCGCTTCCGGGACCTTTGAGGGGCCCCGCGCATAGGATGGAGTACATCCTATGAATAAGGAGGTCCTCTTATGGAACCTGTCTGCAATGAGTGCGCCCAGGCCGCGGAATGCCGGGAGCCCGTGATTATGAAGGCCCGCATCCTGCGGGTGAACTGCTGCGATCTGCTGGTCTGCGACCTTTGCGGCTGCCAGGAGGTGCTGGTCCATACCAACAACGCCTGCTGCTTCCGCCCGGGCCAGTGCGTCTGCATCGAATACAGCGGCGCGATGACCATGAGCATCCCGCCCCAGATCAGCGCGGAGTGCATCAAGCTTATCCCCTGCGGGGGCTGTACCTGCTAAGCGTCAAAGCGCCGGAGGAAAATCCTCCGGCGCTTCCTTTAGGAATCCAATTTTTTCAGGTGCTTTGCCGCCGCTTTGAGCATCAGCTTTTTCTGGCCCGCACCCTCGAAGTCCACCTGGACCAGGGCGTCGCCCCCCATGGGCTGGACGGACAGCACCGTCCCTTTGCCGAAGACGCCGTGCTCAATCCGATCCCCCTTGCTTAGGGCTATAGAGGGGGCCGCCGTCTGGCTGACGGCGGTGCGGCGGGACTCCTGGTAAGAAGGGCGGGCGGGCCGGGCGTAAACGGGCCGCCGGACCCCCTCGGAGCCGTCCCCGCCGCCGTAGAAGCCGCTTGCGCAGGAGGAGCCGAAGGTCCCGCCGGGCCGGAGGTCCCGGCCCTCCCAGTTCAGGTTTTCCTCCGGCGCCTCCTCCAAAAAGCGGGAAACCCGGTTGCTGGCCGTCTTGCCGTAGAGCATCCGCTGGCGGGCGTGGGTCAGGGTCAGCCGCTCCTTGGCCCGGGTCATGGCCACGTAGCACAGGCGGCGCTCCTCCTCCAGCTCGTCCTCCTCATACTGGGCGGAGCTGCCGGGGAAGACCCCCTCCTCCATGCCCACCACGTAGACCAGGGGGAACTCCAGGCCCTTGGCGGCGTGGATGGTCATCAGGGTCACGCAGTCGTCGCTTCCCTCCAGGGAATCCAGGTCCGTGTACAGGGCGATTTCGTTTAAAAAGCCCGAAAGGGTGGCGTCCTCCGGCTGGCGGTCCAGGAAGCCCAGGATGTTGGACTTCAGCTCCTGGACGTTTTCCAGACGGCCCCGGCTCTCCATGTCGTTTTTGTCCCGCAGGGCCTGGGTGTAGCCCGTGCGCTCGCAGACCTCGTCGTAGAACTCCGGCAGGGCCAGGCTCCCCCCGGCCTTGCGCAGGCCGTCGATGAGATCCGCGAACTGGAGGAGCTTCTTCGCCGGGGCCTTCAGCTCCGGGAAGAGGTCCGCGTTGCGGCAGATCTCGTAGAGGGAGGCCCCCTCCCGCTCCGCCAGGGCCGCCGCCTTGTCCAGGGTGGTGTTTCCGATGCCCCGGGCGGGGTTGTTGATGATCCGCCGGAGGCGCAGGTCGTCCAGGGGATTGTTCACCACGCAGAGGTAGGCCAGCATGTCCTTGACCTCCGCCCGGTCGAAGAACTTCATGCCCCCCACCACTTTATAAGGTACGCCGCTGCGCTTCATGGCGTACTCCAGGGCGTTGGACTGGGCGTTCATCCGGTAGAGCACTGCGGCGTCCCGGAAATGGGCCCCCCGGCCCACCGCCGAGAGGATGTCACCCGTGACGAAGGCGGCCTCGTCCTGCTCGTTGAGCACCGTCCGCACGCCCACCTTTTCCCCGCCGCCGTTTTCCGTCCAGAGGGTCTTCCCCTTCCGGCCCGCGTTGTGCCGGATGACGGCGTTGGCCGCGTCCAGGATATTCTGGGTGGAGCGGTAGTTCTGCTCCAGCCGGATGACCCGGGCGTTCTCGTACTGCTTCTCGAAGTTCAGGATGTTTTCGATGTTGGCCCCCCGGAAGCGGTAAATGGACTGGTCGTCGTCCCCCACCACGCAGAGGTTTTTTCGCCCCCCCGCCAGCAGGCCGGTGAGGAGGTATTGGAGGTGGTTGGTGTCCTGGTACTCGTCCACCAGCACGTAGCGGAATTTCTTCTGGTAGTACTCCAGCACCTCGGGCTCCTGCCGCAGCAGGGTGACGGTGTGGAAGATGATGTCGTCAAAGTCCAGGGCGCTGGCGGAGGCCAGCTTCTTCTGATAGGCCGCGTAGATTTTGGCGATGCGGGCCATGCGCCAGTCGGTCTCGGCGTTGTGCTTCCGCGCGAACTCCTCCGGGCCCTGGTAAAGGTCCTTGGCGTTGCTGATGACGGCCAGGACGTTTTTCGGCGGGAAGGCCTTGTCGTCCAGGTTCAGCTCCTTCAGCACGTCCTTCACCACCCGGCGGGAGTCGTCCGTGTCATAGATGGTGAAGTCCTTGGCGAAGCCCAGGCGGTCAATGTCCCGCCGGAGGATGCGCACGCAGGCGGAGTGGAAGGTGGAGGCCCACACGCCCTCCGCCTCGGGCCCCAGGCGGGCGGCCAGGCGGTCCTTCAGCTCCCCGGCGGCCTTGTTGGTGAAGGTGATGGCGATGATCTCCCAGGGCTTGGGCGGGTCCACGGCGCACAGCCGCCGGGCCCGGTCAAATTCCAGGGGAGAGGGGTCCTCCGGGAAGCTTTCCAGGAAGGCCAGGTCCTCCTCCGAGGCGTCCTCCGGCACGAAGTCGGAGTCGCTGCCCCGGCCGTAGGTCAGCAGGCTGTAAACCCGCTGGATCAAAACGGTGGTCTTGCCGCTGCCCGCCCCCGCCAGGAGGAGCAGGGGCCCCTCGGTGGTCATGGCGGCCTGGCGCTGGGCCGGGTTCAGCCGCCGGAGGTCCCCGGCGATGACCTTCCTCCGGGCGGTTATGTAGCGCTGGTTGAAGTCGTTCATAGCGTTCCCCGTTTCCTTGTCTTTGGTCTTAGCAATCCCGTTTATTTTAGAGCAAAATCCACCCCGGGTCAAGGGCGGAGGATGCCCGGGCTGAAAAAACAGGCGGGCCCTTAGGCCCGCCCGGGGGTTATTTAGATGCCCGGGGATAAGGGGTTGGCTCATCGGTCAGGCCCACCAGGTAGTCGATGGAAACCCCGTAGTACTGGGCAATCCGCATGAGAATGCTGATTTTTGGCTCCCGAATACCCAACTCATAGTTTTGGTAGGTTCTTTCCGTAATGTCACAATAAATCGCAATCTTGATTTGCGGAAGGCCGGTCTTGCTTCTGCACTGCTTCAACCGTTTTGATAAGACATCCATCATACACATCACCCACAGTTGTTCTTGACAAAGTAAGTATATGAGAATACAATCGATGTAATACCAACTTAATTTCATGAAATATTGAGTGTGCAAGGTGAACCTGTATGAATGAGAACATTGCAAAGAACTTATACAAAAACGCCCTGGGAGAGCTGGCGGTAAAATACCTGGAGTCCCTGGAGCCCCAGGAGATCCGCCCCCTGGCGGAATCCGAGGCCGTAAAGCTGATTGCCGAAATCCAGGGCATCCTGAACGACGAGACCCTGGAGGACCCGGAGTGCTTCCGGCGGATCGACGCCATTGTGGACGCCTTCCACGCCCGGGGCATCCCCACCGACCGGCACGATTGGTAGGGGAGCGTCCGATTAGGAGCTTTTGTCATGCAGGGGCGGCCCTTCTGGACCGCCCGCTTTCCCACATAGATTGACAGAAAGCGCCCTTTCTGGTAGGATACATACCAGAAGGACGCTGTTACATAAAAGGCGGTCAGCCCATCTCCTGCGGCTTCGGTCGAAAGGAGGTGGTGTGGATGTGGAGAAAACGGCTGTACATGGTACTCCGGTTTCTGGTATGCCTGGTTTTTTGGGCCTGCATACTTACCATAAAAGCGTGTTGACCGCTCGGCTAGGCCCCGAACGGTCAACGATTCAAGTTGGCGGATAAGGGCTGACCGCCGTGTAGCAGCGCCCTTCTATGTTTATTATACCAAATGAGCCCGCTTTGTCAAGGTCCGCCGCCGCAAAAAATCCCCGCCGGCGTCCAAGTTCCTGTTGACACCCCTCCCGCCCCTATGGTATACTATCCCATGCGTCGAATCGGCGCTTATGTTTGTCTGCCGCGCCGCCCGCCTTTTTTCAGGCCGGACGGTGTTGGGAAAAGCGCCGCCCAAGGCTCGAAGCCGGGCGGACGGAATATGGACAGGAGGTGTCTTAAGCATGGCAACGAAACGTACCTATCAGCCCAAGAAGCTCCACGGCCAGAAGGTCCACGGCTTCCGCAAGCGCATGGCCACCGCCAACGGCCGCAAGGTCCTGGCCCGCCGCCGCGCCAAGGGCCGCGCCCGCCTCTCCTATTGAGGAGCAGGAGACACTTGAACACGAGTCCTGACAGGGGCGGCTGGAATTGTTTGGATTCCTCCGTCCCTTGTACTGGTTCTCCAGCCTGGGGGGATGACCTGTGAAGCCCGCGGTGACGCTGAAAAAGAATCACGAGTTCCGCCGCCTGTACCAGAAGGGCGCGTCGGCGGTGGCGGGGAGCATGGTGCTCTACTGCCGGAAAAACCGTCTGGGCCACAACCGCCTGGGCGTCACCGTCTCCGTGAAGCTGGGGAACGCCGTGAAGCGCAACCGGGCCCGGCGGCGCCTGCGGGAGGTCTACCGGCTTTCAAGCCCCCGCCTCTCCCAGGGCTGGGACATCATCCTGGTGGCCCGGGGCAGGACGCTGACGGCCTCCTGGGGGGAGCTGAATGACAGCTTCCTCCGCCTTTGCCGGAAGCTGGGCCTTATGGGGGACAAGCCATGAAGCGGGTTTTGATCTGGCTGGTGAAGTTCTACCGGCGGAACATCTCCCCCTGCCGCCCCCCGTGCTGCAACTACATCCCCACCTGCTCCCAGTACGCCCTGGAGGCCCTGGAGAAGTACGGGGCGATCAAAGGCAGCTGGCTCGCGTTCAAGAGGATTTTGCGCTGTAACCCCTTTCACAAGGGGGGTTACGATCCCGTGCCCTGAGGGGGGACTGTTCCCCCACTGAACAAAACGAGAGGAACAAGCTATGTTTTCAACCATCGGATACTTTATTTGTATCCCCTTTGCCTGGCTGGTCCGGCTGTTCTACAACCTGACCAATTCCTACGGCATGGCCATCATTCTCTTCACCCTGGTCATCAAGCTCATCATGGTCCCCTTCCAGATGAAGTCCAAGAAGAGCATGATGCGCATGAGCCGCATGTCCGGCCGTCTCCAGGAGATTCAGAAGAAATACGCCAACAACCAGACCAAGCAGGCGGAGGAGATGCAAAAGCTCTACGCCGAGGAGGGCGTCAGCCCCATGTCCGGGTGCCTGTGGAGCTTCCTGCCCCTGCCCATCCTGCTGGCCCTGTACTCCATCATCCGCCAGCCCATCACCCACTTCATGATGCTGAGCCAGGACGTGGTCCAGCAGATGGTGGATGCGGTGTCCAAGGCCGGAATCAGCCTGGAGGGCATCGCCCAGATGAAGGACGGAGCCGCCGTGGTCCGGGATGGGATCACCCAGCTGATGCCCTACGGGCAGATCAACCTGGTGAAGACCATCGCCTCGGAGCTTCCCGAGGTGGGGGCCTCCGTGCCCGGGTGGATCAACATGAACTACACCTCCTTCGGCCTGGATATGGCGGAGAACCCCTGGAACGCCGTCAAGGGCTTCAGCTTCACCTGGGCCGCCATCGGATTGATCCTGATCCCCATTCTGGCGGGCGGAAGCCAGTGGATCCTGACTAAGATCACCATGAAGCACCAGCCCCAGACGGACCCTTCCGCCGCCAGCGCCAACCGCATGATGATGTTCATGCCCCTGTTCTCCGTGTATATCGCCTTCACCATGCCCGCGGCCCTGGGCCTGTACTGGATTGCCCAGAGCGGCATCTCCGGCGTGCAGGAATTCCTCATGGGCAAGTTCTTCAACAAGAAGCTGGAGGAGGAGGAGAACGCCCGCTATGAGGCCCGCCAGGCGGAGCGGAAGAAGAAGATGGAGGAGGCCAAGGTCCTCCAGGAGCGGCAGCGCCAGCAGGCCGCGCAGAAGCAGACCCTAAAGGAAAAGCAGAAGGCCGCCCGGGACGCCAAGGCCGCCAAAGCCGCCAAGGCCGGAACCGCCACAACGGAGGCGGGCCGGGTGGGCGACAGGCCCTACGCCAGGGGCCGGGCCTACAAGCCGGACCGCTATGACGAAACGTAAAGGTGGAAGCCGTTATGAGAGACTATATTGATGTAACGGGCAAGAACGAGGACGAGGCCATCTCCAAGGCCCTGGCCCAGCTGGGCCTGGACCGGGACGATGTGTCCGTGGAGGTCCTGGAACGGGCCAAGTCCGGCTTCCTCGGCCTCGGCGCCTGCCCGGCGAAGATCCGCGTGTACTATGGCCCGGAGGAGGAAGAGGAACCCATCCCCGCCCCCGCCCCCAAGCCGGAGCCCGTCTGGGAGGAACCCAAGCCCCGTCCCGCCGCCCCGGAGAAGAAGGCCGAGCGCAAGGAGCGGCCCCCCCGGGAGAAGAAGGAACGCCCCGCCCCGGAGAAAAAAGAGCGTCCCGCGCCCAAGCCGGAGCCCGTCCGGGAGGAGCCCCCTGTTCCCCTGGGCGAGGAGGTGGACGACGAGAAGGCCGCGGCCATCAAGGCCTTCCTCAAGGGCCTGCTGGAGCACATGGACAGCGCCGCCGAGGTCAAGGTCTACCTGCCCGAGAAGGGCCGCTATAAGGTCATCCTGGAGGGCCAGGGCCTGGGGGCCCTCATCGGCCGCCGGGGCGAGACCCTGGACGCCATCCAGCAGCTGACCAGCTACGCCGTGAACCGGGGCGGCGGCCCCCGGGTCCGGGTCCACCTGGACGCGGAGAACTACCGGGCCAAGCGGGAGCAGAGCCTCCAGCACCTGGCCCGGAAGGTGGCGGGCAAGGTGGTCCGCTACCGCCGCAGCGTCACCCTGGAGCCCATGAACGCCTATGAGCGGCACGTGATTCACACGGCCCTCCAGGACTTCGAGGGCGTGACCACCTACTCCACCGGCACGGACCCCAACCGCCGGGTGGTGGTAGCCTGGGACCGGGGCGAGCGGCACTGAAATTCCCCCTTGACTTTCGCCTTCCCCGGGGATATACTGAAAGCGGAATCAGGGGAGAAATGAATTCCAAATGTTTACCTAAAAGCGGAGAACCCGGAAGGCGCAACTTCCGGGTTCTCCATTTTAGGCTGTCGCTGTCAGTGCTTCCCATCCAGCCATTTGCAAACGAAGTGCGCAACTACGTTTGCTGCGATGGAAGCCACCAGGGAGTACACGAATTCCATAGTATGTTCACCTCCTCCCACTGTGGAGGGCCGACAGCAGTTTGAGTATATCACACCTTCCGCCAAAAAGCGACAGCCTGAGGCAATTTTTCCAAAGGAGCGCCGCCCGGTTTACGCCGGGCGGCGCCCCTTTCTTTGCGCACGAATCCCTATTTCACCCGCAGCTTTTCTACGGCGGCCTCCTCCGGGGTGACGTTCACCGTGCGGTACGTCGTGTAGATCACCATGCCCGGGCGGCCTCCGGCGGGCTTTTTCACGTTCCGGACCTCCGTCACGTCCACCGGCACGTTGCCGCTCTCCCGGGCCTGGGAGAACCAGGCTGCCAGCAGGGCCGCCTCGGCGATATCCTCCTCCGACGGGGCCCGCCCGGCGCAGCGGAGGATCACATGGGACCCGTGGATCTTCTGGGTGTGGAGCCAGAGGTCCCGCCGGTCCGCGTCCTTCAGGGTCAGCTTGTCGTTCTGGCGGTTGTTCCGGCCCACCTGGACCCGGAGGCCCGAGGACGTGCGGAATTCCCAGGGGGCGGCGGGGCGGGATTTGTCCTTTTTCCCCTTCCCCTGCTTCTTGAGGAAGCCCGCCTCCCGGAGCTCGGACCGGATGTCCAGATAGTCCGCCTCCGTCTCCGCCTGGGCGATCTCCGCCAGGACGCTCTCCAGGTAGTGGAGGTCCCGCTCCGCCAGGTCCATCTGCTCCCGGAGGTACTTCTCCGCCGTCTTGGCCTTGGCGTAGCGCTTGTAGTACTTGGCGGCGTTCTGCTGGGGGGTCAGCAGGGGGTCCAGGGGGACGGTTGCCGGGGCGCCCGCCTCATAGTAGTTCTCGCACTCCAGCCGGGACTGCCCCCGCTCCATCCGGTAGAGGTTGGCGGTGATCAGGTCCCCCTGGACGCGGAGCTTGTCCCGGTCCTGGGTGGCGGCGTACTCCTTCTCCTGGAGGGCCAGCTTCCGCCGGAGGCGGTCCCGGGCCGTGGTGGCCGCCCGGAGGAGGTCCGCCCCCCGCTGGCGGGCCCGTTCCTGCTTCTCCCGGGCGGCGTAGAAGGCGTCCAGCAGCTCTGAGAAGCTGTCATAGGCCACGCACTCCGCCGCTCCGCCGTACTGGCCCACGGGCACACAGGCGAAGTCCAGGGGCTTCCCGTCCCGCATCAGGCACACGGGGGTAAAGCGCTCCTCCCGGACCCGGCCCTGGAAGTCCTCCAGGGCCCGCCACAGGGGGCCGGGGACCCCCAGCTGGAAGACCCGGGTGTCCGCGTCCCCCGCCGCCCGGAAGGCCAGCTCCCGGGCCATCAGGGGGGAGAGACCGAAGTATTCGTCCAGCAGAAAGCCGTCCAGGGTCTTCTCCCCCGGGGCGTCGGCGAAGCGGGCGGCAAAGCCCGCCTCCGTCTCCTCCAAAAAGGGCAATCGCCCTGTGGAGGCCGGGGGCTGGTAGAAGAGGCCCGGCAGCACCTGCCGCGCGGCGGACATGTCCGCGTCCACCCGGCGGAGGCTGTCGATGATCCGGTCCTCCCCGTCCAGGAGGATGAGGTTGGACCGGCGCCCCATGGCCTCCAGCACCAGCGTCCGCTTCCCCGCCCGGCCCAGCTCGTCGGAGGCGTCGAACTCAATTTTCACCAGCCGCTCCAAAGGGGGCTGGGCGAGGCCCGCCACCCGGGCCCCGGAGAGGTGCTTTCGGAGAAGCATGCAGAACATGGGAGGCTCCGCCGGGTTGTCCCGGAGGATCTCCGTCAGCTGGAGGCGGGGGGCTCCCGCCCCGGCGTTCAGCAGCAGCCGCTTCCCCCGGAAGAGGAGGACCACCTGGTCCCGGGCGGGCTGCTGGACCTTGTCCACCCGGAGTCCTATCAATTGGGGCCGCAGCTCCGCCACAATGGCTGTCAGGCAAACCGCGTCAATCGCCATGGGGCTCTTCCTCCTCCATCATGATGCAGAACAGCTGGTTGATCCGCGCCAATTCTCCCCGGAGGTAGAGCCAGCCCAGCAGGGCCTCCAGGGCCGTGGCCTCGCCGTACTGGGCCCGGCTGGCGTGGTGGGGGACCGTGTGGACCTGGGCGTTCCGCCCCCGGCGGAAAACGGCCTTTTCGTCCTCGGTCAAAAGGGGCTTGATCCGCTCCGCCTTCTCCGCCTGGGACTCAGCGCAGACCAGGGCGACGGCGGCCTTGTGCATCCCCCGGCCCGTGGCCCCGCCGTGGGCGCAGAGCCAGGCCCGGACCAGCAGCTCGAACACCGCGTCCCCCATGTGGGCCAGGCCGATGGAGCTGATCTCCAGGATGTGGTCCCGGCCCAGCTCGGGGTGAAAGTAGTTTTCCATCTTGTGCTCCTTATTTTGCAAGTTCTGCTGACAGGCGGGCGAAGTCCTGAAGGGTCAGCTTCTCCCCCCGGACGCCCTCCGGGAGACCCAGGGAGGCCATGGCCTCCTGTATCCGCTCTTTCCCGATTTCCGGCAGGGCGGCGGCCAGGCTGTTGGCCAGGGTCTTCCGCCGGAGGAGGAAGGCCCCCCGGACCACGCGGAAGAAGAACCCCTCGTCCTCCACCGCCACGGCGGGCTTCTCCCGCCGGACACAGCGCAGGACGGCGGAGTCCACCTTGGGGGCCGGGACGAACTTCTCCGCCGGGACGTCAAAGAGGACCTCCGTCTCCATGTAATATTGCAGCCACAGGGTAAAGGCCCCGCCGTCGCTGGAGCCCTGCCGGGCCGCCAGGCGGTGGGCCACCTCCTTCTGGAGGAGAACGGTGACGCTCTCGAAGCAGGGGGTCTCCACCAGCTTCGTCAGCACCGGCGTGGTGATGTTGTAGGGCAGGTTCGCGCAGACCAGGGGCCGGAGCCCGGCGAACTTCTCCGCCGCCAGGGCGGCCAGGTCCAGCTTCAGCGCGTCCCCGGGGACGATCTCCACGTTGTCATAGAGGGCCATGGTCTCCGCCAGCACGGGCAGGAGCTTTTGATCCAGTTCGATGGAGACCACCTTCCCGGCCCGCTGTGCCAGCTCCGCCGTCAGGCAGCCCACGCCGGGGCCGATCTCTAAAACGCCGCAGCTTTCATCCGCCTGGGAGGCGGCGGCGATGTCCGCCGGGACGGCGGGGTCGATGAGGAAGTTCTGTCCCATGGACTTGGAGAAGTGGAAGCCGTGCCGGGCCAACAGGGCCCGGAGGGTCTCCCGGTCGCAGAGGTTCATGGCATGTCCGCCTTTCAGTTTGTTTTTCGCGGTGAATCCGGGTCAGCCGTTTTCGGTGGAAATGCGGGTGAAGGACTGAATCAGCCAGCGCCCGTCCTCCTCCCGGAGGGTCAGCTCGTTGATGACCTCGCCGCCGTCCCCCCAAACAGGCTCAGAGCGAAGAATGACCGTGTCGCCGTCCCGGACGCCCTCCTCCGGCTGGAAGGAGCCGGGGCCGTAGTCGCTGGTGAAGTTGTAATACGAATCGTAATCAGAGAGATAAAGAACACTTTCCGTATTCTTCAAGTCGGCGGTGGTGATTCCGGCGTAGGTCTCCAGGGTCCTGTCCACCGCCGCTTTTGAGATACGGTGGACGGGCACCGGCAATCCGCTGGGGCGGTTTCCCCAGCGCTCCAGGTCCTCCGCGTCCCAATGGAAGCCCGGCAGGGCCGCCAGGGCCTGGAACTCCTCCGTGTCGCCGTCCTCCAGATCGGTACTCTCCACAAAGTAATACCGGAGGAACTCCTCAAAGTCCAGCTCCGTCACGTCCTCGTAAAAGCTGGTGAAAAAGCAGCCCAGCTCCAGGGCCTTTTCGCTGCCCGATGCATAGCTGTTGAAGGCCTCGCTGGCCCGGGCCAGCTCCTCCGCCGTCAGGGGCGTTCCCTCCAGGGGCGGCAGTCCGGGGGCCGGGTCCTCCGGCGGATCTTCCTCCGGCTGAGCGGGCGGGACGGTCTCCGCCGGGTCTTCCTCCGGCTGGACGGTCTCAGGGGGGTCCGCCTCCTCCGTGGGGGCCTGTTCCGCCCCGCAGGCCGCCAGACCCAGGATGCAGGCCAGCAAAAGCAGTATCAGAAAACGGTTTTTCATAGGGTCCTCCTTGTCCGTTCCGGCGCCGCAATTTCAAAGGAGAGTATAACACAACGCCCCCGGCGATTCAATTCTTTTTCGGGAACAAAAGGGCCCTTGTAATTTCCGGCCCGTCTGGTATACTGTTCCCAACTGTGAAAGGAGGCATCCCCCCATGACTCAGATCATCGACAAGGCCGCCTGGCCCCGGCGGGAGCTGTTTGACTTCTTCTCCCCCATGTCCCAGCCCTTTTTCTCCGTCACCTTCAAGCAGGACGTGACGGAGCTCTATCGGTTTGCCAAGGAGAACCGGCTCTCCTTCTACCACTCCCTGGTGTACCTCTGCACCCGGGCCGTCAACGGCGTGGAGGCCTTCCGCTACGCCCTTCAAGGGGAGGACCTGGTGCTCTTCGACCGGCGGAATCCCAGCTTCACGGACCTGAAGCCCGGGGCGGAGACCTTCCACATTGTCACCCTGCCCATGGAGGAGGATATCCGCTCCTTCTGCGCCGCCGCCAGGGCGAAAAGCGCCGCGCAGACCACCTTCCTCAGCGGGCCGGACAGTCTGGATTTGATCTACTTCACCTGCCTGCCCTGGGTGGAGCTGACAGGGCTGACCAACGAGCGGGACTTCGACCCCGACGACGCCGTGCCCCGGATCGCCTGGGGGAAGTACGCCCAGGAGGGGGACCGAAAGGTGCTCCACATCTCCCTGGAGCTGAACCACCGCTTTGTGGACGGCCTCCACGTGGGGCGGTTCCACGAGGCGCTGACGAAGCTGATCGAGGCGCTGTAAAAAAGAGGACCGGGAGCTTCCCGGTCCTCTCGTTTTAGGGCTTCTCACCCCAGTACTGAATGCTCCACTGCCACAGGTCCGACTGGAGGGTGAGGATTTTGAGCGCCCCGTCCTCTCCCCGGTGAAACCACACCGCCCCATTGGCGGCGGAGGCCAGGTCCCCGCTTCCATCCAGCACCGGCTCCGGGTCTGACCAGAGGTCCGCCGCCAGGGTCCCCCGGCCATTTCCCCCGACGGTCTCGACGTAACGCTCCAGAAACTCCTCCGGCGTGTTGACCACCCACTCGCCGCCGGGGGCCGTCACCTTGGCGGGGTAGGTGAGGAGGTTCGCAATCTCCTCCTTCTCCCTGCCGTCAATGAGGTCCGCCAGATTCAGCACAAAGGCCCGGCCCTCGTCTGCGGAGAGGGCTGTATACAGGTCCTCCTCCCCGGTATCCCGGGTAATTTCCCTGGCCCCCAGGGCCCGGACGGCGGCCTGGTCCGTCTGAAGGGTGAAGACCCGGATGACGCCGTCCTCCACCAGCCCGAACCACACGGCCCCGTCGGCCACGGACGCCAGACCGCTGCCGTCGCTGAAAATCTGGAACTCCGCCGGGGCGGGCTCCCAGGTCATGGCGGAGGAGAGGCCCAGGCGGTTTTGCCCGATCACCTCGTCGTAGTAGGGCAGGAATTCCTCGGGGGAGTTCACCGTGAAGGTCCCGGCGGCGACCTCCACCCGGGCGGGGTAAACCAGCTGCTCCGCCACCTCCTCCTTTCGCCCGTCCTCGATGCGCTCCGCCAGCATCAGGACGAAGTCCTTCGCCACGCCGGACTGGATGCCCGTGCGGGTGTAGAGCGGATCCTCGGACTCCGAGGGCAGGGTCTCCAGGGGCTGGTTTTGGAGCGCTTCCATGTACCGGCCGTTGGCCTCCAGAATGGCGTCCAGGTCCGGCTCCTTCACCGGGGTCAGGGCCGACCAGCGGAAGCTGTCCGCCAGCTCCTCCAGCTCCTCCCGACCGATGGCACCGGAGGAGAAGGTGTCGTCCCCCTGCCGTCCCGTCAGCACGTTCACCAGGACGAAGCTGTCCCCCAGGTCCGCCAGGATGAGGGATCGGTTCCAGGCCCCCAGGCCCAGGGTGACGGGGGTGCCGTCGGCGGTCTGATAGCCCCACTCCTCGAAATCGCTCAGGTCTCCGATGTTCAGCGCCACGTCGTCAAAGGTCCCCTTGACGGAGCGGCTGAACTGGTACTCAATGGTCCCGTAGCCCTTCAGTTCCCCGGCCCCCAGCTCCGCGTCGCCGTCGAAGCGGAAGGTGCCGTTTTCGTAGATGTAGCCGGAGTAGGGCGTGACATTCTCCCCGCAGAAGTCCCCCACGGCCACGCCCCAGGTCTCCGGCAGGACGTCCTCCATCCAGCTGTGGAGCTTCAAATCGTATTTCGCAATGATCTCCTCCAGCCTGTCGGCCATCTCCTGGGTGTAGACCAGGTAGAAGCCGTAGCGGTCCTCGAAGCCCGTGGGCTCGTTTCCAATGGCGGAGATAATGGACCCGTCCGGGTCGTAGGACTCCTGGAACGCCTCCCACTCCGCCAGTGCCTTGCTCTCCGGGGTGTCCCCCCAGCCGGAGAGGCTGACGAAGTCCTTGAACTCCTTCTCCCCGGGGATCACCACGCCGTTCTCGTCCGTCACGTACACGCTTCCCTTCTCCGGCAGCAGCACGTCCCGCAGCCCAAAGAAGTTGGCCGCCACCGCCAGGGCGGACAGGGCCGCCAGCAGCCCCACCGCCGCCGCCAGAGTGACGAGCCATTTCAGGCCCTTTCCATGTCTTTTCATCTCATAATCCTCCCATCGGACCTCTCCGCTTCCACGGACCTGGGAGAAGGTCTCCTGGTAAAATTCCCGGTTACTCATCCTGCCAGTCCTCCCCCAATCGTTCTCTCAAGCGCTTCCGGGCCCGGGCCAGCCGGGTGGTCACCGTGGAGGGCTCCGCCCCCAGCAGCTCCCCGATCTCCCGGACGGTCAGCTCCTCGTAGTAGAAGAGGTACAGCACCGTCCGGTACTTCTCCGGCAGGGCCATGACCTCCCGGTACAGGGCCGCCTGTTCGGGCCTGTCAAACACGGGGACCTCCGGCACCTCCTCCCAGGAGGCCCGGCGCTTCCGCCAGGGGCTTTTCAGCACGTCCCGGCCATAGTTCACCGTCACCCGCAGCAGCCAGCGCCGCAGGTGCTCCTCGCTCTCGAAGGTCCCCCTGTGGTTAAACAGGCGCAGGAAGACCTCCTGGACGGCGTCCTCCGCGTCCTGGGGGCTCCCCAGGGCGTGGAGGGCGGTCCGGTAGACCATATTCTGATAGCGCCGCGCGGCGTCGTTGAAGCGGGCCTTGTCCATATGTCGTCCTCGATCTGTCCATTGGTTCGTTGGGAGTACTCTCACTCATTGTACGACGGGGGAGGGGTCCCTGTCTCACCTTTTTAAAAATTTCCAAAAAATTCACCGCGCCCGCCGGAGGGCGTGGTACAATCAAATCCATCTCAACACCCGAAACGGAGGCATTTTATGACACTGGAAGAGGCCATGCGGGCCCGCCACACGGTCCGGCGCTACACGGACCGGAAAATTCCCGGGGATGTTCTCACCCGGCTGAACGAGCGTATCCAGGAAAACAACCAGGAGCATGGCCTGGCCATGAACCTGGTGACGGAAAATACCGAGGCCTTCGGCCCCGCCCTGAGGCTCATCCTGGCCAAGGGAGTCCGGAACTACCTCATCCTGGCGGGCAAGGAACGGCCCGGCCTGGACGAGGCAATCGGCTGCTGCGGGGCGGATCTCATGCTCTACGCCCAGACCCTGGGGCTGAACTCCTGGTGGGTGGGCGGGACTTACAGCCGGAAGGGTGTGGGCCGGAACGCCGCCCCGGAGGCCGGCAAAATTCTGGGCCTCATCGCCCTGGGCTACGGCGCCACCCAGGGCGTGCCCCACAAGTCCAAGCGGGCGGAGGAGATCGCCTCCTACGCGGGTGAAGCCCCCGAGTGGTTTACCAAGGGCACGGAGGCCCTCCTCCTGGCCCCCACGGCGCTGAACAAGCAGGCCTTTACCCTCCGGGGGGAGGGGCGCAGGGTTTCCCTCACCTGTGACAACGGCGCGTTCTCCGGCGTGGATCTGGGCATCGGGAAGTACCACTTCGAGCTGGGCGCGGGACGGGAAAACTTTGATTGGGCATAAGCGAAGGGACCGCGAAAGCGGTCCCCTTGTTTATTTGGCCAGCTTGTAGAGCATATACTGGTTCAAGCTTACGCCCTCGATTTCAGCGGCCTTTTTCAGCTCCCTGTGGAGGCTGCGGGGAATGCGGAGAACCAGTCTGCCGCTGTACTCCTCCAGGCCCTGCCTGAACTCCTCCAGGCTTACCGACGTTCCGTCGTTGACGGCTTCCGCCTCCGCCAGGCTGTCCGCCTCCTCGGGGGTAAGCCGGACGGCGGGAGCGGCGTCAATCTCGGCTCTGCGCCGCTCCAGCTCTTCCATTGTCAAGCGCTTCTTCATGCGTTCACCTCTTCCTATAGTGGATATTCGACCGGGTGTTGATCTCAATCACCCGTATCACAATCTCTCCCTTCACCCAATCGAAGATGATGCGGTAATGCTCCAGCTTATAGCGGTAGCGGTTTTGAAAGCCCTCCAGCCGCGCGATATTTCCCCTCAGCTCTGCCAGCTGTTCCAGGGCTTTATACAGCTTCTTCCTGGTGGTCTCGTCCGCCTTCAGCAGATACTTTTGAGGCTGTTTTTCCAGCTTAATCTCCATAGCCTCTCCTCCTTGGGCTAGTATATAGTATCATATACAATACTATTCGTCAAGGGTTAAAAATCAGGGACCGCGAAAGCGGTCCCTTTTCATCCCGTCTCACCGGGACTCCAAAACGCCCTGGGCCCCCAGGGTCTTCCCCAGCAGCTTCGCCAGGGGCACGCCCAGGAGATAGCACGCCGCCAGCTCCCCCAATCCCACGGTCAGGGCGTTCAGAGCGTAGGCGGGCCAGAAGGCTCCGCCGTCCCGGACCATGAGCCAGGCGATCTCCGCGCCCACGATCACCGCGTTGCAGATAACCGGCGGCAGGGCCGCCAGATAGACGTTGGGCATCCGCCGGGACCACAGGGCCGCCAGCAGGGTGGCCAGGGTTCCGAAGATCCAGTCCAGCATGATGGGGGACGCCAAATTCGCCAGGAAGCAGCCCACGGCCAGGCCGGGGATGGCCTCCGGAAACAGGAAGGGCAGCACCGTCATGGCCTCCGCCGGGCGGAACTGGACGCCCCCGTACTGGGGAATGGGCAGGAGCAGGGTCGCCGCCGCGTAGACGGCGGCCACGAGGCCGGCCAGGGCCAGCCTCCGGGTCTGGGAGCGGGGTTTTGTCATATTCAATTCCTCCATTTTTTTAGTTCGCCCCAGGTCGGGGCGGGCAGGGTGATGGCACCTGCCGGGGGAGAGTATACCACGGGGCGGCGGCTTTGGCAAGGGAAAAATTTTCCTGTCAAAACACGTCAAAAGTGCTTGACGAAAGTCAAAAGCTGTCTTATACTACTACAAGTATTCATCAGCCGTCATTTGCGCAAGCGCGATTTTTTATTACGTAAAGGATTCGTTTCATGAAAGTCACCATCAGCGACGTGGCCCGGCTGGCGGGGGTTTCCACCGCCACCGTCTCCCACACCATCAACTCCACCCGCTACGTCTCCGGGGAGACCAAGGAGAAGGTCTACCAGGCTATCCGGCAGCTGGGCTATACCCCGGACGCCTCCGCCCGGAGCTTCCGCACGGGGAAGAAGCGGACCATCGGCTTCATCGTGCCGGACATCTCCAACAAGTTTTTCGGCACCATCATCGAGTCGGCGGAAAACGTCCTCTCCGCCGAGGGGTACCACCTCCTCCTGGCCAACACTAAGGAGAACATGGACCGGGAGGAGACGAACCTCCGCCTGCTGACGGCGGGCCTGGTGGACGGGCTTTTAATCGCCAGCACCATGGACGACTTCCAGCGTCTGGACGGCCTGATCCCCGCCGGCTTCCCGGTGGTGCTGGTGGACCGGACCTTCGACAGCCGGAAGTACTCCTCCGTCTCCGTGTCCAACTTCCAGCCCATCTACCGCAGCGTCTGCCGCCTGGCGGGCCGGGGGAAGCGGCGCGTGGGCGTCATCGGGGGCCTGCCCCGTCTCTCCACCACCCGGGAGCGCATTGCCGCCTACCGGGCGGCGGTGGCGGACTGCGGCCTCCCCCAGGACGAGGACCTGATCGTCTACGGCGACTCCATGGAGGACAGCGCCCCGCCCTGCCTGGACCGGCTGCTGGAGCGGGGCTGCGACGCGATTCTGGTCTGCCAGGGCCTCATGGCCTCCGTCACCATCGCCTACCTCCGGGGGAAGGGCATCCAGCCCCGGGAGGCCCTGGAGCTGGTGAGCTTCGTGGACTATGACACCCGGGCCTACGAGTTCTACTACAACCAGGTGGACCGCATCGTCCAGCCCGTGGAGGAACTGGGGAAGATCGCCGGGGAGCAGATCCTCCTCCGGGTGGAAAAGCCCGACGCCCCGGCGGAGGAGCGGGTCCTGACCTCGGAATATTACCCCTGCGGGGAGGAGGCTTAAAGGTGAAACAGCTGAAAAAAATACGGTCCATGGCGCTTTGCGTTCTCCTGGCGCTCTCTTTGCCCGCCTGTTCCAGGGAAGCCAAGCAGCCTGACCCTCTTCCCGGGGACACCGCTGTCTCCGAGGACCTTGCGGTATCCGAGTCCGCGCCGGAGGAGGCGGAAGAGGATGTCATCGACTGCCTGACCTATGAGGTCCCCGTTTTTGGCATTGCGTTTGACTGCCCCGCGGCCTTCGGCACGGAGGGAAAAGCCAAGGTGGTAGCGGAGGATGAAGTCAATTATTCCATAAGCGGCGAGGGCGGGAGCCTGGTGCTGATGTGTTCCCGAATCTCCTCCCTGAGCAGGGCTGAGGAACTCCTTGTTTTGGCGGGAAAGGACCCCTCGGTTCTGTATGAAGAATTTGAGGCCCTGGACCTGGATAGCGAAATCGCCAGTTGGAGTGCGATGTATCAAACCTTCGACTTGCTGGGCAGCGTTTCCTCTCCGGACAGCTATGGCTTTTACTATGCTGCGGTAAACGATTCCTTTGGGGAGCCCTATGCGGAGATGGGATACCGGTATAAAAACTATGGCGGCTTTGTGGACGATGGCGGCGACGATGGCGGCATTATACAAGTGAAACTGATCATCGTGGTACCCGAGGACACGGACCGGGAGGATTTTTTCACCCTCTGCGAAACCGTCACCAATTCCATCCGCTTTTCCGAATTGAAGGCCGGGGGCGGCCCGGCCCGGGACGCGGCTGAGGAGCCGCCCGACGGCGGTTATGAGGAGTTTCCGGTCTATGAGGAGCCCCTTCCCGCAGAGGCGGACGAGCTGCCCCTTGATATAGAGGCGTATTCCCAATACTATACCCACCTCAACGCGCCGGAGCTCCAGCCCGCATATGGGACAAACTCCCAGATACCCGGCGATCTGTTTCAGGAGGTTATTCAGTACATTCAAACCGGCGACCAATGCTGGGCCCAGGCGGAATACACCAGCGCCAGTATTGAAAAGGATTTTGCCGGTTATGACTATGGTATGGATCTGGACTCGGCAATCGACGCTTATGAAGCCGCCTGCCTGCTTTTGGAGGCTTCCGAGTATACAGACACGCCGTTGTATGATTATGTGAATTGCCTGCAGGTATTTGGTCCCTATCTTGGCTAAGCAAACCGGGAATGTAAAGAGGGCGGAGCCTTCCGGCTCCGCCCTGAACTTCTTTCAGTCGCTGTTCAAGCTGTTCAAAGCGGTCCATCCCGCTCCTCTACAGGTTCGCTGTCCAGATAGCAGGTGTCCGGGCTCAAATCGACCTTGTTGCTCCAGACGGCCCGGCTGTCCACAGCCGGGTCTATATCCCAGCTTACACAGCCGTCTTCGTCCAGGTATACCCGCTCAAAATTGCTCCGGTCCGACAAGAACGCAAACACCGTTCCGTCCTCGATGATAGGATTCATATGGAAGCGCCGCGTTTCACCGTTGTCAAAATCCAGGAGCAGCGTGAAGTTTTCGCCGGGGGCCACGGATACAATTTTTTTCCTGCCGCCGGCAAAATACTCGGCCGTTCTCCGGTCAAAGCCTCTGGCAGCATATTCTTCCACTCGATTCATGGCGGTCTCCTCTTTCACCCATCTTATCGAATTATACCTCTGAAGTCAAACGGTTTTTGCCGTGGCCCCCGGAGGAACCGTCAAGGGCGGAGCCTTCCGGCTCCGCCCTCTTCTTATGTCCTTATTCCTTCTCGAACACGTCCTTGCCCATCTCGCAGATGGGGCAGACCCAGCTCTCGGGGACCTGGTCCCAGGGGGTGCCGGGAGCCACGCCGTTGTCGGGATCGCCCACGGCGGGGTCATAGACATAGCCGCAGGGGCATACGTACTTATCCATAGCGATATGTCCTCCCGCTCTTACTTAAAGAACCGCTCCAGCAGGCCCTTGAAAGCCTTGCCGTGACGGGCCTCGTCCCGGGCCATCTCATGGACGGTGTCGTGGATGGCGTCCAGGTTGTACTGCTTGGCCAGCTTCGCCAGGGCAAACTTGCCGGCGGTGGCGCCGTTCTCGGCCTCCACCCGCATCTCCAGGTTCTTCTTGGTGCTGGTGGTCACCACGTCGCCCAGGAGCTCGGCGAACTTGGCGGCGTGCTCGGCCTCCTCATAGGCGGCCTTCTCCCAGTACAGGCCGATCTCGGGATAGCCCTCGCGATGGGCCACCCGGGCCATGGCCAGGTACATGCCCACCTCGGTGCACTCGCCGGTGAAGTTGGCGTTCAGCCCGTCAATGATTTCCTTCTGGACCTCGGCGGGGACGTCCGCGCCGAAGGTCTTGCCCACGCCCACCACATGCTCGGCGGCCCAGGTCATGTCGGCCTTCTGCTCGGTGAACTTGGAACCGGCGACGCCGCACTGGGGGCACTTCTCGGGGGGCGTGTCACCCTCATGAACATAACCGCAGACGGGGCAGACCCACTTTTTCATAATCAGTTTCCTCCTTTGAATTTTGAAGCCTCCGTGACTTCTTTTTAAGTAGTGAGCTGAGTATATCAGGTTCTGGAAAATTTCGCTAGTTGCAAATGTCACAAAACAGAAAATTTGTTAGTCGTGGGGGGTGGGCTCGTACTTCTGCACCACTTCCTCCAGGCGGTCCAGATAGGGGCTCTCGGTGCAGCTGGTGGAGGGGGCGGTGTTCTTGAACTTCTCCACGGTCATCATGCTGTCCCGCACGGGGGCGATGGTGCCCGCGCCGGCCACGCAGCCGCCGGGGCAGCCCATGCCCTCCAGCAGGTAGCCGTCCCGCTTGCCCGCCTTGGCCATGGCCAGCATCTTCCGGCAGTTCTTCAGCCCGTCGCCGTACTCAATCAGAATCTTCCGGTCCGGGTCGATGTGCTTGACCGCCTCCACCACGGCGGCGGCCACGCCTCCGCCCACGGCGAAGCCCCGGCCCATGCCGGTGCCCTCGTCCATCTCGTCCTCCGGGTTGGCCTGGAGCTTGGTGAAGTCGATGTCCGCCGCGTCGAAGATGCCCAGCATCTCCTCAAAGGTCAGGACGAAGTCCACGTCGGACCGGATGGTCCGCCGGTTGGCCTCCAGCTTCTTGGCGGAGCAGGGCCCGATGAAGACCACCTTCGCGTCCGGGTGGTCCTTCTTCACCATCCGGGCGGTGATGACCATGGGGGTCAGGGCCATGGAGATGTAGTCCGCGAACTCGGGGTAGAGCTTCTTCGCCATGACGCTCCAGGCGGGGCAGCAGCTGGTGCCCATCCAGGGCTGCTTGGCGGGGACCTCCTCCAGGAAGTCGTTGGCCTCCTGGATGGTGCACAGGTCCGCGCCGATGGCGACCTCCACCACGTCATAGAAGCCCAGCACCTTCATGGCGGCGTGGAGCTTGGCGGGGGTGGCGTCCTTGCCGAACTGACCCACGAAGGCCGGGGCCACGCAGGCCACCACCTTCTCGCCCCGCTGGAGGGCCTGGCAGACCTGGTAGATCTGGCTCTTGTCGGCAATGGCGCCGAAGGGGCAGTTCACCAGGCACATGCCGCAGGAGACGCACTTGTCATAATCGATTTGGGCCCGGCCCAGCTCGTCGGACTTGATGGCGTCCATGCCGCAGGCGGCGGCGCAGGGGCGCTCAATTTTGGAGATGGCCCGGTAGGGGCACTGGTTGAAGCATTTGCCGCACTTGATGCATTTGTCCTGGTCGATGTGGCAGTGCTTGTCTTTGTCCATGTAGATGGCGTCTTTGGGGCAGACGTTCATGCAGGGGTGGGAGATGCAGCCCTGGCAGTTGTCCGTGATCCGGAGCTGCTTGGGGGGGCAGGCGTTGCAGGCGAAGGGGATGATGTTCACCAGGGGGTTCTGGAAGTGCTTCTCCGATTCCTCGGCGGAGCGCAGGTCCTCGCTGACGGGGATGGTCTCCCCGGCGTAGCGGATGTTCAGGCCCAGGGCCAGGCGGACCCGCTCCTCCACGATGGCCCGCTCGATGAAGACGTCCGCCCGGTGATGGGCCACCTCGCCCTGGATCATCTTCAGGGGGATCTGGTCCAACAGCCGGGGGTCTCCGTTCTCGAAGGCCAGCTTGGCCACCTCCTTGAATACGGTGCGGCGGATGTCGTCCACCGCGCTGTGCACACCTCTCATAGCACTCTCCTCCTATTTTTCAGGCGGCGCGCCCCGCCTGATAATTGTGAAATAAGTAACCATTCCGGTCCAAGCTTATTATAGCCGGAACCACGCCGCATTGCAAGAGGTTCTTGCTCCCAGGAGAGCATTTCCTCCCTTGTGGAGAGAAGAAAAAAATCCGGCGGACGGGAAGGCCCGCCGCCGGCTGCAAAGAGGGAAAAGAAACAGAAAGAGAGGAAATCGTGTCTCCTCCGTGGAGGATGGGTTTAGCATACCCGGGAAATTTGAAATCAATCTGGATTTTTTATAAATAAACTGTAAACCTTGGGGCGGATTTCTTTCAGGAGCCTTTCAGCTTGGGGCCGTAAAATTGACAAAGCCGGGGCCCATGGGATATAATTGAGAGAAATTCTCCCGGCGGCCCGCCGCCGGACCGGATACAGGAGGACCCTTCATGACCTGGAAAGAAAGACGGACCGTCACCATCCTGCTGAGCATCGCCGGGGCCCTATTCCTGGCCCTGCTGATCGTCTTCGGCATGATCTACCGGCAGGGACGGGAGGAGGCCCTGGCGGAACAGAGCGGCCCCGCCGGCCTCTCGGACAGCGGCGCCCCGGGGGACCCGGGGGCCTACACCGCCCTGCGCTGGTACAACGGATCGGCCACCCTCTCCTTCGCCCTGGACGAGGAGGGGAAGTGGATCTGGGCCGACGGGCCGGACTTCCCCCTGAACGGCGAGACCGTGACCTCCGTGCTGGAGGCCCTGACGGCCCTGAAATTCCAGCAGGTCCTCCCCGCCGGGGAGGATAAGTCCGAGCACGGCCTGGACACGCCCTCCGCCACCCTCACCGCCACGGCGGGGACCGGGGAACAGAGCCTGGTTTTCGGCAAAACTACCACCGACGGGGACAGCTACTATATGTCCATGAACGGGGACGAGTCCACGGTCTACATCGTGGCCGACACTCTGGTAAAGCTGATGCAGACCCCCATCTACGACATGTGCGTCCTGCCGGAGCTGCCGGACTTGAGCGAGTTGAACCTCCGGGCCGTCACCATCCAGGGTCCCGTCCCCGCGCCGGAGACGCCGGAGGAGGGCGAAGGCGGGGAGGACGATGAGGAGAGCGAGGAGCCGGAAGAGCCTGAGGAGGAGCCCGAGCGCCCCGCCGTCACCCTGAACGCCCGGCGTTCCGGCGGGGAGGATCAGGCGGCGTTGTGGTTCGAGGGCAGCGACAATGTCACCGCCGCCCCCCTGATGCAGGACCTGCTCCACGACTTGAGCACCATGTCCATGGCGAAGTGCGTGGACTACTTCCCCAGCGAGGAGGCGGCGGAGATCTGCGGCTTCCGCCCCGCCGACGCCATCTTAAAGGTGGAGTACGCGGCCAATGGGGCGGACCAGACTTTCACCCTCTCCGTGGGGGCCCGGATGCCCGACCAGTCCGGGCGCTACGTCCGCCTGGGGGAGGACGGGGCCATCTACGCCATGGCAACCGACAGCATCGACGCGGTGATGACCATCTCCGTGGCGGGCATGCGGGGCGTGGTCCAGGACCCCGCTCCGGCAGAGGGCCAGGATGAAGCCCAGGAATAAGGAGGAACGCCCATGCGGGTGCTGGTGATTGAAGACGAGGTCCGGCTTGCCGCCACGCTCCAGGACCTGCTGGAGCTGAACGGCTACACCGCCGACGTGCGTCACGACGGCGAATCCGGCCTGGACGACGCCCTGACGGGCATTTACGACGTGGTATTGCTGGACGTGATGCTGCCCAAGCTGGACGGCTTCACGGTGCTCCGCCGCCTCCGGGAGGCGGGAAACGCCGTGCCGGTGCTGATGCTCACCGCCCGGTCGGAGGTTTCGGACAAGGTGGAGGGCCTGGACCGGGGGGCGGACTACTACTTGACCAAGCCCTTCGACCCCAAGGAGCTGCTGGCCTGCATCCGGGCCCTGACCCGGCGGCAGCCGGAGCTGCGGGACCCGGACGCCCTGGAGTTCGGCGGCGTGCGGCTGGACAAGGGCAGCTTCACCCTCTCCTGCGGGGAGAAGTCCGTCCGCTTGAGCCGGAAGGAGTTCGACATCTGCGAGCTCTTGATGCGGAACCGGAACCTGGTGCTGACCAAGGAGTCCCTGCTGCTGAAAATCTGGGGCTACGAGTCCGACGCGGAGGACAACAACGTGGAGGTCTACATCTCCTTCCTCCGCAAGAAGCTGGCCCACATCGGCGCGAAGGTCCGCATCCGCACCATCCGCATGGTGGGCTACTGCCTGGAAGAAGAAAGTTGACCGCCGGGAAGGAAGGGTGTGTGCGGGAAACCCAGGAGGGGTTTCCTGCACTATTGGAATCATAAGTTTTTCACGGCGTGAAAAACTTGACAGGCGAGCCGAAAAACTTTCGGCCCGCCTGTCAACTGTGACTTCCTCCTATCTTGCTCTCCGCTTTCTGGAAGTTTTTCACAATTTCCACAAACTTATCAACAAGGGGTGAGGGGGCCTTGATCCGAAAGCTGCGGCTGAAATTCGTGGCCGTCTGCATGGCCATGGTCACCGCCGTGCTGGCGGTGGTCTGCTTCGCCGTCTTCGCCGCTCTCCGGAGCAACGTGGAGGATTTGAGCCGGGAGATGCTCCACCGGGTCATCCAGGAGGAGCCCGGCGGGCGGAGGCCGGAGGTGGGCGTGGAGATCGGCGGGGACAAGCTGCTGCTGCCCTACTTCACCGTCAGCCTCTGGCCCAGCCGGGGAGGAGGCTATACCGCCTACGTCACCGGGGGCACCTACAGCGGCTTAGAGGACACGGCGGAGCTCACCGCCATTCTGGAGGACTGCCTGAACCAGGGCCCGCCTGAAGGCGTCGTCCAGAGCTACAGCCTCCGCTACCTCCGGCAGGACAACGGGCTCTACCAGAATCTGGCCTTTGTGGACATGTCCATGGAGCGCCGCCTGCTCCGAGAGATGATGGGGTCCTACCTGGTCATCGCCCTGGCGGCCTTTCTGCTGCTGCTGGGGGTCTCGGCCATCCTGGCCCGGTGGGCGACGGGACCCGTGGAGCGGGCCTGGCGGCAGCAGCGCCAATTCCTCTCCGACGCCTCCCACGAGCTGAAAACGCCGCTGACGGTGATTCTCTCCAACGCGGAGCTCCTCTCCGCCCTGCCCCTGGAGGAGCGTCCCGCCCGGTGGACGGACAACATCCTCTCCGAGTCCCACCAGATGAAGCGCCTGGTGGAGGAGATGCTGACTCTGGCCCGGGCGGACAACCTGGCCCAGCTCCCGGTCCTGGCGGAGGTCTCGTTGTCCGAGACGGTCGAGGACTGCGCCCTGGCCTTCGAGCCCGTGGCCTTCGAGGCGGGGAAGCCTTTGGAGTACGCCGTGGCGGAGGGGGTCCAGGTCCTGGGGGACCGGGACCGGCTCCGGCGGCTGGTCTCCATCCTGCTGGACAACGCCGTGAAGTACGGGGCCGAGGGGGGGACCATCTCCCTGGCCCTGGAGAAAGCGGGCAGCCAGGCCCGGCTGACGGTCTCCAACCCCGGGGAGCCCATCCCGGCGGAGCAGCTGAACCGGCTCTTTGAGCGGTTCTACCGGGCGGACGCGTCACGGGGGGAGAAGAGCGGCTTTGGGCTGGGCTTGAGCATCGCGGCGGTCGTCGCCCAGGAGCACAAGGGGACCCTGAAGGCCGAGAGCGGCCGGGAGGGGACCCGGTTTGTGTTTACCATGCCGCTGAAAAAATAGGGACGGGGAAGCCTTGACCTTTGGGCGCTTTTACGGTAGAATGGAACCATCCCAGCCAGGAAAGGAGCGTTTAACGTGGGAATGACAGACAGCCAATTCAAGGCCTTTATTCGTTTTGTGCTGAACGATCTGCAGGAAGTAAAGGCAGAAAAAAATGATGAGGCAAGGAACGCGAAGCTGGACCAAATCATTGACACCATGCAAAAGGCCCTGGAGGACTGACATAGTGGAAAGGCGGGGAGCTTCCCCGCCTTTTTTAATCGTAAGAAAATCGTAAGGATTTTGTCAGGCCGCCCGTAAGATTTGCCTGGTATCCTGTAAGCAGCTCAAGGGAGGAAACCCGATATGAAGGAATGCATCTTAGTCGTGGACGACGACCCGGAGATTGTGAACGCCATTGCCATCACCCTGGAGCGGGAGGGCTACCAGGTCCGCAGGGCCTACGACGGCCTTCAGGCCCTGGATCAGTGTCTGGACCCGGCGGTAAAGCTCATCCTCATCGATGTGATGATGCCGAAGCTGGACGGCCTGTCCGCCCTGCTGCGCATCCGGGAGCGGCGGAACCTGCCGGTCATCGTCCTCTCCGCCAAGAGCGAGGACACGGACAAGATCCTGGGGCTCTCCATGGGGGCCGACGACTACGTCACCAAGCCCTACAATCCCCAGGAGCTGGCGGCCCGGGTGCGGAGCCAGCTGCGGCGGTACACGTCCCTGGGGGACGTAAACGCCGAGGGACGGCAGGGCCTCATCATCAACGGGCGGCTGACCTATGATCCCGCCGGGCGGACCCTCCGGGCCGACGGGGACGAGGTGCGGCTGACCCCCACGGAGACCAAGATCGTGGACCTTCTCATCCGCCACCCCGGGCAGGTCTTCCCCGCCGAGGAGATCTACCGCCGGGTGTGGAACGAGGACGCCTTTTCCTGCGAGAACACGGTGATGGTGCACATCCGCCGCATCCGGGAGAAGATCGAGCTGAATCCCAAGGAGCCAGATTATATCAAGGTGGTGTGGGGCATTGGATACAAAATGGAACAGCATTAAGGCCCTGGCGGGCTTCCTGGCCTTCTTCTTGGGCGTGACGTTGGTCCTCTCCAGCCTGGGGGCCGTGGGGAACCGAATCGCCTGGGAGCGGGACCCCGTTCCCCGCTGGGAGACGGACTGGCAGGAGACGGACGCCTTTCGGGACGAGGCCGCCCGCTATCTCCGGGAGTTTCTGACCATCGGCGCCGGGGGGAAGGTGGACTTCTACGACCGGGCCTACTGGTCGGAGTACGGCGGGGACGTGTCCGTGGTCCAGGAGGCGGAGGCCTACCGCTCCTGGTGGGGCTTCTACCCCTTTACCGAGGCCGTAATAGTGGACCGGGGAATTACGGAGTCCGATTTCTCCGAGTCTGAACCGGCCAGGAATGAGCCCGAGGTGGAACGGGAGCCGGACGAGGCCTACCGGGGGGACAAGAACGTCCTCTACTTCATCGAGACGGCGGACAGGAAAACCTATACCAACACGGCGGGGGGCAAGGCCTTCTTCCAGGCCAAGGCCGTGTCGGACTACAATTTCTACCTGTTCTTCCAGGACGGCAAGGTCTCCATCACCAAGGACAGGGCCGCCCAGGACGTGTACGGCAACGGCCTGTACACCGGGGAGTCCCAGTGGTTTGTCCCCGGCTACGACAACTTCCCCGTGAGCCGCGATCTGGAGGGCGTGACGGTGTTCATGGCCGTCCGGCGGGAGCCCCAGCGGTATTACGGCATGGACTACGCCCACGGCGGGACCTATTACAACAGCGCTTTCTACTACGTGGCCCAGCAGGTGGAGCAGAGCCGGAGCTTTTACCGGACCCAGGCGGCGCTGTTCGGCGGGGGGCTGGCGTGCCTCGTGCTGTGGCTGATCTGGAAGCGGCACTGCCTCGGCCTCCTGCGGAGGCTGGCCGGGCTGACCCGGCACGTCTGGACGGAGGCCCGGGTCCTGCTGGCCGCCATCTGCGCCGTGTGGGCCTTCCTGCCGGGCTTCCTCAGCCTGGATATTGTCTATGATCTCCTGTACGGCTATGGCTGGGAGGACGGCTATTCTTTCGCCGCCTGGGGCATGGCCGTCCTGCGCCTGGTCACCATGAATCTGCCGGGGGCGCTGGTCCTCTTCTGGCTCTGCTGGCTGATTCACAACGACCACAAACACAATCCCAAGGAGGGCCGGAGGTCCCTCCTGGGCGGGCTCTTTCGGGCCCTCCGGGCAAGAGACCTGAAGCGGCCTGTGGAGAAGCGGCTCAGCCGCCGGACGGCGCTGATGATCACCACGGCCTTCCTCCTGGCGGCGGAGGTGCTGGGCACCCTCATCAACCTGACGCTGATCGGGGCCACCCCCGCCTGGCTGATCTGGACGGTCTACCTGCTGCCGGTGCTGCTGGCGGCGTGGGCCCTCTCCCTGTTCCAGCTCTGCCAGCGGGGCCTGGCAAGGGACCTGGGCCGTCTTGCCGACCAAGTGGAGGCCGTCCGGGCCGGGGACCTGGAAAGGCCCCTGGTCCTTCCCGAGGACGCGGACCTCCGGCGGACGGCGGAGAGCCTCAACGACATCCAGGCGGGCATGAAAGCCGCCCTGGAGGAGCAGACCCGCAGTGAGCGGATGAAGGTGGAGCTGGTGAGCAACGTGTCCCACGACCTCAAGACCCCCCTGACCTCCATCCTCTCCTACGCGGAGCTTTTGCGGCAGGAGGAGGGCCTGCCCCCGGCGGCGGCGGACTACGCCCGTGTCATCGACGAGAAGGCCCAGCGGCTGAAGACCATGGTGGAGGACGTGTTCGAGATCAGCAAGGCGGCGGCGGACCAGCTGCCGGTCCACCTGGAGAAGCTGGACCTGGGGAAGCTCCTCCGCCAGACCCTGGCGGACCTGGACGGGCCCATTCAGCAGAGCGCCCTGGCCTTCAAGGTGGAGCTCCCTCAGGAGCCGGTGATGATTACCGCCGACGGCAAGCGGCTCTACCGGGTCTTCCAGAACCTCATCGACAATGCCCTGCGCTACGCCCTGGAGGGCAGCCGGGTGTACGTGAGCCTGAAGGCGGCGGAGGGCGCGGCGGAGGCCAGCGTCCGCAACATCAGCCGCACAGAGATCCCGGAGGGGGTGGACTTCACCGCCCGCTTCGTCCGGGGGGACGCCAGCCGCACCGACGGCGGCAGCGGCCTGGGGCTTAGCATCGCCAGGAGCTTTACCGAGGCCTGCGGCGGGACCTTCCGGGTGGAAACCCTGGCGGATTTGTTCACCGCGGTGGTGACGTTCCCCCTGGAGGGGGAGTGATACTCGCCCTGACGGGCGGGGCGGACTGGATACCAGCGATGGCTGGGCAATGCACCCCCCATTCTCTCTTTTGCGAAAAGAGAGAATG
>CAJUOD010000009.1 GCA_910587875.1 uncultured Oscillibacter sp.
CACGACGCTCTTCCGATCTTCCCGGGTGTCCCGTTGGATGCTTGCGGTACGCATGGCGCTTCCCTCCTTATCCCTCGGCCAGCAGCCGGTCAATTCGTTCCACCAAAGTCACCATCTGCTCCTTTGAGCCGATGGTGACGCGGACGAAGTCCCGGATGCGGTCCTTGTCGAACCAGCGGACCAGGACGCCGTTCTCCTTCAGTCTCCGGTACAGCTCCCCGCCGGAGATGGGGCCCCTGCCCGCGAAGACAAAGTTGGCGGAGGAGGGCAGGACGGTGAAGCCCCGCTTTTCCAGCGCCTCCACGGTCCAGGCCCGGTTCTCCCGGACGGTCCGGCAGCAGGACCGGAAATACTCCTCGTCCTCCACGGCGGCGGCTCCCGCCAGCAGGGAAAGACGGTTGACGTTGTAGGGATTGAAGCTGTATTTCACCCGGTTCAGATCCGCGATGAGCTCCGCAGAACCCAAGGCAAAGCCCACCCGGCCCCCGGCCAGGGAGCGGCTCTTGGACATGGTCTGGGTCACCAGCAGGTTCCCGTACTCCCGGACCAGGGGGGCGCAGCTCTCCGCGCCGAAGTCCACATAGGCCTCGTCCACCACGACCACCCGGTCCGGGTCCTTCTCCAGCAGCCGCCGGATGTCCGAGACCGGGACCGTCATGCCCGTGGGGGCGTTGGGGTTGGCGATGACCACCGTGCCGGGGAAGTCCAGGTAGTCCTCCACGCTCAGGGAGAAGTCCTCCCGCAGAGGAACCCGCTTGGCCTCCAGGCCGAACAGGGCCGCCTGGGCCTCGTAGAACCCATAGGTGATGTCGGCAAAGGCGGCGGGCTTCCCCTCCCCGCAGAAGGCCCGGAAGGCGAAGGCCAGAATTTCGTCGGAGCCGTTGCCGGAGATGACGTTCTCCGGGACCAGGCCGTACCGCTTGGCAATGGCGGCGTTCAGCGCAGCGCAGGTGGGGTCGGAGTAGAGATAGAGCTTCTCCGCCTCCGCCCGGCTCAGGGCCTCCAGCACCCTGGGAGAGGGGGGGAAGGGACTTTCGTTGGTGTTCAATTTAATGTATTGCTGATCCCGGGGCTGCTCGCCGGGGGTGTAGGGGTCACAGCGCAGGGCCTCGGGGGATAAAAACCGGCTCATAAGCTCACCGCCTTCATTCAGATTCTTTTCGGCTCAGGGCCGAACGGGCGTGGCCCTCCAGGCCCTCCCGCCGGGCGAAGTCCGCAATGCGGCCGGAACAGGCGCTCAGCGCCGCCCGGTCGTAGCACAGGAAGCTGGACCGCTTCATAAAGTCGTCCACCCCCAGGGGGCTGGAGAACCGGGCGGTGCCGGAGGTAGGCAGGGTGTGGTTGGGCCCGGCGAAGTAGTCCCCCAGGGCCTCTGGGGTCGTCCGGCCCAGGAACACGCTCCCGGCGTTTTGGATCCGGGGCAGCAGGGCGAAGGGGTCGTCCACGCAGAGCTCCAGGTGCTCCGGGGCGATGCGGTTCACCGCCTCCACGGCCTTGTCCAGGCTGTCCGTGACGATGATCTTCCCGTTCTCCTCAATGGAGCGCCGGGCAATGTCCTTCCGGGGCAGGGCCTTCAGCTGGGCCTCCACCTCGGCCCGGACCTGTTCCGCCAGTTCCCGGCTGTCCGTCACCAGCACGGCGGAGGACAGCACGTCGTGCTCCGCCTGGCTGAGGAGGTCCGCCGCCGCCCACCGGGGATTTGTCTTTCCGTCCGCCAGGACCAGAATCTCGCTGGGCCCGGCAATCATGTCGATGGCCACCCGGCCGAAGACCTTCCGCTTCGCCGTGGCCACGAAGATCCCGCCGGGGCCCACGATCTTGTCCACCTGGGGCACGGTCTCCGTGCCGTAGGCCAGGGCCGCCACGGCCTGGGCCCCGCCGATTTTAAAGACCTCCGTCACCTCCGCCAGCTCCGCCGCCATGAGGGCCTCGGGGCTGATAGACCCGTCCGGCCGGGGGGGCGTCACGATGACGACGTCTGTCACCCCGGCGATCTGGGCCGGGATGGCGTTCATCAAAATGGTGGAGGGAAAGGCCTCCGGGCTCCGGGGCACGCAGATGCCCACCTTTTCAATGGGGGTCCACCGCTGGCCCATGACAATCCCGGCCCGGTCCGTGAGGACGAAGTCGTTGTGCCTCTGCCGCTCATGGAAGCGCCGGATGTTCTTCGCCGCCTCCTTCAGCGTCTCCATAAAATAGGGGTCCACGGCCCGACGGGCGGCGTCAAACTCCTCCGCGCTCACCCACAGGTCCGTGATCTCCGCGCCGTCAAAGCAGCGGGTGTAGTCCCGCAGGGCGGCGTCCCCCCGCTCCCGGACCTCCCGGATTACTTCATCCACGGCGGCGCTTACGTCCTCCTCCGCCTGGATGTCCCGGTTCAGAAAGTCCTCCGGGGAGAGGGCGTCAAAGTCCAGAATCCGCATCATGTCCCCGTCACCTCCGTCAGCTTGCCAAGCAAGGTCTCGATCTCCCGGCGCTTGAACTGGAAGCTGGCCCGGTTGGCAACAAACCGGGCGGAGATAGGCATGAACTCCGTCAGCACCTTCAAGTGGTTCTCCCGCAGGGTGGTCCCGGTCTCCACGATGTCCACAATCACGTCGGACAGGCCCAGAATCGGGGCCAGCTCAATGGACCCGTTCAGCTTGATGATGTCGATGTCCCGGCCCTGGGCGGCGTAGTAGGCCTTCGCGATGTTCACGAATTTCGTCGCCACCCGGAGGGTCCGGCCCGGGTCGTCGGTGAAATCCTCGGCCCCCGCCACGCACATGCGGCACTTTCCCAGGCCCGTGTCCAGCAGCTCGTACACGTCGGCCCCGGACTCGGCCAGGATGTCCTTGCCCACGATGCCGATGTCCGCCGCCCCGTGCTCCACGTAGATAGCCACGTCGCTGGGCTTCACCAGGAAGTAGCGGATACCCGCCAACCGGTTCTCCACCACCAGCTTCCGGCTCTCGTTGTAGTCCTCCGGGCAGCCGTAGCCCACGCCGGCCAGGAGGCTGTAAACCTTGTCCCCCAGGCGGCCCTTGGGCAGGGCAATGTTCAGCATGGCCCGCTCTTCCGCCTCGGGGGCGGCGTCCGTCAGGCGATCCAGCTCATCCAGGTACAGGGCGAAGCCCACGGCCCGGGCCCCGGGGCGGAACTGCTCCGCCAGGGGGTCGTAGCGCCCGCCCTTGAGCACCGCCCGGGGCAGGCCCGCCACATAGCCCTGCAATACCAGGCCGTTGTAATACTCCATGTCGTTGACCAGGGACAGATCCAGCCTCAGGCTCTGCCCCTGGGCCTCCAGGGCGGCGCAGAGGGTCCGCAGCTCCGTCAGCGCCGCGCCCATGGCGGCGTTGAGGGCGATGGGCTCCGCCTGGGCCAGCACCGCCTCCCAGTCCCCCGCCAGGGCGTCCAGGCGGCAGAGGGCGTCCGTGCCCTGACGGGACAACCCCGCCTCCTCCGCCGCGGCCCGCAGCTCGTGGAGATTCCGGTCCCGGATGCAGCCCAGCAGCCGGGGCCGGGCGGCCTCCGGCGCGCCCACGGCGTCCAGCAGACCCGCCACAAAGCCCATGTGGCTGGCCTCCAGCACGAAGTCCCGCCCCGTCAGGGCCAGGCTCTTCCCCGCCAGAAGCACCGCCTGGGCGGTGGTTTCGTCGTCCACCGCGCCGATGCACTCCAGGCCCATCTGGCTGATCTCCTGGAAGGTGTGGCTCTCCTGGCTGGGGCGGTAGACGTTCTCCGCGTAGTAAAACCGCCCGCAGCCTCCCTCCTCGAACTGGGCGTTCTTGGCGATGGAGAGGGTCACGTCCGGCTTCAGGGCCAGCAGCCGCCCGTCCAGGTCCGTGAAGGTGATCACCTGGTCGCTGGCCAGAAAGCGGCGGTTCTGCTGGTAGAGGCCGTATTCTTCAAAGCGGCCCATGCGGTACTGCCGGAAGCCCGCCTGTTCATAGAGCAGGCGGAGCTGAAAGGACAGCCGCTCCTGGGGCCGTAAGATGTCCAAATCCAATTCCATGGGGGTTCCTCCTTGCGGGGCAGGGCCCCGGTGATGGACTACAGTATACTCCGATTTTTTAGCATAGTAAAGCGCTAATTCGGTAGTATGATAAAATCTGCGATTTCCACAAATACCGCCGTCTGTTCCGTCTGGCGTTATACCATTTTTTCAGGCCGGACCGTTTCGTCGAACTCCTCCGCCGTCAGGAGGCCCAGGGAGAGAACGGCCTCCTTCAGGGTTGTCCCGTCGTGGAGGGCTTTTTTCGCGCACTCCGCCGCCCTCTCATAGCCGATCTTCGGCGTCAGGCAGGTCACCAGCATCAGGGAGTTCCGCAGGTTCTCCTCCATCCGTTCCACGTTGGGGACGACGCCCTCCACGCAGTGGACCCGGAAGGACTCCATGGCGTCCGCCAGCAGCCGGGCGGAGAGCTGGAAGTTATAGGCCGAGACGGGCAGGAAAACGTTCAGCTGGAAGTTCCCCTGGCTGGCGGCAAAGCCAATAGCCGCGTCGTTCCCCATCACCTGCACCGCCGCCATGGTAACCGCCTCGCACTGGGTGGGGTTCACCTTCCCCGGCATGATGGAGCTGCCGGGCTCGTTCTCCGGGATGCGGAGCTCCCCCATGCCGCAGCGGGGGCCGCTGGCCTGCCAGCGGATGTCGTTGGCGATTTTCATCAGGTTCGCCGCCAGGGCCTTCAGGGCCCCGTGGGCGAAGACTAGGGCGTCCTTGCTGGTGAGGGCGTGGAATTTATTCGTGTCGGGCCGGAAGTCCAGGCCCGTCAGGGCCCGCAGCTCCCCGCAGACCATCTCGTCATAGCCCTTGGGGGCGTTCAGGCCGGTACCCACGGCGGTGCCGCCGATGGCCAGGCGGCTCAGCTCCTCCAGCGCCGCCCGGAGCATCCGGCAGGGGGCCTCCACCAGCTCCCGCCAGCCGGAGACCTCCTGGGCGAAACGCAGGGGCGTGGCGTCCTGGAGGTGGGTCCGCCCGATGCGGATCAGGTCCGGGTAGGCCGCCTCCAGCTTGGCGAAGGCCCCCGCCAGCCGCTCCGCTGCCGGGAGAACCCCGTTTGCCACCGACAGCGCCGCCGCAATGTGGAGGGCGGAGGGATAGGTGTCGTTGGAGGACTGGGAGGCGTTCACATGGTCGTTGGGGTGCAGGGACACGCCCCGGTCCGCCGCCAGGTGGGCAATCACTTCGTTGACATTCATATTGGTCTGGGTGCCGCTGCCCGTCTGCCAGACCACCAGGGGGAATTCCCCGTCCCACTTCCCCGCCCGGATCTCCTCACAGGCGGCGGCGACGGCGGCAGCCTGTTCCGCCGTCAGCTTGCCCACCTGGGCGTTGGCCTTGGCGCAGGCCTCTTTTAAGTAGGCGAAGGCGGTGATGATCTCCTTCGGCTGGCGCTGGCCGCCGATTTTAAAATTCTCCAGGCTCCGCTGGGTCTGGGCGCCCCAATGGCGCTCCGCCGGGACGGCAATCTCCCCCATAGTGTCGTGTTCGATGCGGGTGGCAGTATTCATGGCGCTTCCCCTTTTCGTTTTTTATGGCGCTTATTATACCCGCAGACGGCCCGAAAAGCAAGCCCGCCGAAACACTTTCCAGAGCGTTTCGGCGGGCTGAGGTTACTGGGTCAGCAGAACCAGATTCCGGTCCGTGATAAAGTTGGGCACGCTGTACACCACGGCGATGGCGTCCAGGCCGTTGTCCTCCGCGTACTTGGCGGCGGAGTAGCGGTAATACCGGGGGTCCAGCAGGTGGACCTCCTCGAAGTGCAGGGCCAGGAAGGGGGCCATGGAGTCCGCGTAGGAGTCCCGGATGACCAGCAGCTTTCCCGTCCCCTCGGGATTGCGGATGACGCAGAGCGGCTGGTTGCCGCCCAGAAAGGCGGAGTACTTGTCCTTCTCCCCCAGCTTGTCGAAGTCATAGAGGGAGGATGTTTCCTCCTTGCCGGAGCGCCAGCTGGACACCTCGAAATGGTCCTCCACCCAGAACTCCATGCTGTCCGGCTCCAGCCAGTGGACGCCGGACTGGGAGTAGAGGGTCCCTTGAAAGCCGTTGGAGACCGGGGGAAAGGAGCGCCGTTCATAGGCCTCTTGCTCCAGGACCTCCTCTCCCCGGCCCAGGGCGTCCATCATGGCGGCATAGCCGTAATAGGCCCCCAGGGTGGTCCAGTGGTGGTCCGTGCGGTAGAAAATGTCCTCTCCGGCGTGGGCGGCCAGCGGCGTCAGGAAATCGATGGACTCCACGCCTTCCAGCTCCAGCCCCCGGGCGATAAAAGCCGCCTGGTCCCAGCTCTCCGCGCCCTTGGGCAGGTCCTCCCTGCGGATCTCCGCCGCCGAGGGGATGAGCCCCAGGTACACCGGGAGCTCCGTCCGCTCCGCCAGGCGGGACACGTAGCTCAGGTTCTTCTCCTCCAGGCCGTCCCTGGGAGGGTCTACTTTGGAAATCAAGGCATCGCCGCAGAGGTAGACCCCGTTGAACTCCCGCTTACCCAGGAGCTGCTCCGTCCGGGCCTTGAGGCCCGTCCACTGGTCCCGGAGGGGGAACTGGTCGGCGAAGTAGTCCTCCACCCCCTTGGTGAAGCTGCCGTCTTTCAGGGCCTCCCAGGAGAAGGCCGGAAATTGGGCCAGGGTCCGGTTCTCCACGTCGGAGCGGTCCCGGTCCGGCAGGAGCACGTGCCACGCCAGCAGGCCCCCCAGGAAGAGGCAGAAGAAGGCCGCGAGAAAGCGGCTGTATCTCGTTGTCATCTCACCGCCTCCTTAAAACCGGAAATACAGGAAGGGGTTGTAGCTGCCGTCCACCAGGTAGGCGGTGGAGACGATCAGCCCCAGGGCCATCAGCAGAGGGGTCAGCACCTTCCGGCCCTTCTCCGGAATCTTTCCCCACAGGTCCACGGCCAGGGTGGTGGACCCCAGGGCCAGCAGGAGCAGAACCACGGCCCAGCTCCTAAGCCGGTAGCCGTCCGGCGCGGACCACAGGGGCCCGCCGCCGAAGCACACAGCCAGATACTTCCCGCAGACCCCCAGGTCCTCCATGGCGAAGATGCCCCAGCCCACGAAGACCACCAGCAGGGTGTAAACCCGCTTCACCCACACCGGCGTCCGGGTGAGGAGGTCCTTAAAGACAAAGCGCTCCAGGATGAGCCACAGGCCGAAGTACAGCCCCCAGAGGATGAAATTCCAGCTGGCCCCGTGCCAGAAGCCGGTGCAGAACCAGACGATCAGCAGATTCCGCAGGGTCTTGATGCTCCCCGCCCGGCTGCCCCCCAGGGGGAAGTACAGATACTCCCGGAACCAGGAGGTCAAGGACATGTGCCACCGCCGCCAGAACTCCCCCACAGAGGTGGAGAGGTAGGGGTGGTCAAAGTTCTCGTTGAACCGGAAGCCCAGGATGCGCCCCAGGCCGATGGCCATGTCGGAATAGCCGGAGAAGTCGAAGTAGATCTGGAAGCCGAAGGCAAAAAGCCCCGTCCAGCCGCCGGCGACGGTCAGGGCTCCGGCGGACTGGGAGGCCAGGCAGCTCTCCCACAGCGCCCCCGCAGCGTTGGCCAGCAGAACCTTCTTGGCCAGGCCCACGGTGAACCGGCAGGCCCCCTCCGCGAAGTCCTGGGAGGTGACGCTTCGCTTCACCAGTTCCGCCGCCACGGTCTTGTACTTCACGATGGGCCCGGCGATGAGCTGGGGGAACAACGTCACGTAGGCCCCGAAATCAATGACGTTCCGCTGGACCGGCGCGTCTTGGCGGTAGACGTCGATGGTGTAGCTCATGGTCTGGAAGGTGAAGAAGGAGATGCCCAGGGGCAGGGGCAGGCCCAGCTTCGGAAGGTCCACCCCCGGGATCAGGGACAGATTCGCCGCCAGGAAGTCCCAGTACTTGAAGAAGCCCAGAAGCAGCAGGTTGAACACCACCGACTGCCCCACGAACCACCGGGCCAACCGGTCCCGGTCCCGGAATTTCTCCACCAGAAGGCCGTGGGTGTAGTCGATGAAGGTGGAGAGGAACATGATCCCCACGTACACCGGCTCGCCCCAGCCGTAGAAAAAGAGGCTGACAACGAGCAGCACAAAATTACGCCGCCGAAGCGGCGTAAGGAAGTACAGCGCCAGGGTCAGCGGCAGGTAGCCGAATAAAAACGTCAGGCTGCTGAAAACCATGGAAGCCCCCTCACCGGAACTGGGAGCCGAACTGCTCCTCCAGCTCCTCCTGATGGGCCCCGGAGGCAAGCAGCGCCGCGTAGGTCCCTTCCCGCAGGGCCTTGGCCTGTTTCCAGGCCTCCAGGCTCTCGGGGTACCAGGCCCCGCCCTCCGCTTGGGCGTCGATCCGGGCCTGGAAAATGGCGGCGGCGGCCTCCGCGTCCTCCTCCGTCTCGCACTCGATGAGGACCACCTCGTTCACGTCTGAGCTCATGGCGGGAACCTTGGCCACCAGCTGTTTGGCGGGAATTTCGGAGAGGCCGGGGTAGTAGCCCTCCAGCAGCTCCCCCTCCACATCCGCCATGTAGCCCTCCTCCCAGCCGCAGGCCTCCGCCATGGAGGCATACAGCGTGTTCAGGGCCACATCCGAATCCTCCGCCCTGCCTTCTTCCTTCTGCCCTCCGCCGCAGCCGGAGGCCAGCAGCAGCAAAACCGCCAAAACCCATACCGCTCTCTTTTTCAAGTGGATCTCCTCCCGCTGTCCCGGCTCCGCCGCCGGGAAAATTTTCTCGTTCTGTTCCTTGTTTTTATACAGGATTCGCGCTATAATTTCAACATCAAATCTGTAACATTCCGTAACAGTTCTCTGCCGCGGTTGTTACTTTCTGGAGGTCGACCATGTACAGTTTCCGAAACGACTACAGCGAAGGGGCTCACCCCAAGGTATTGAAGGCCCTCACCGAGACCAACCTCGAGCAGACCCGGGGCTACGGCCTGGATCCCCGCTGCCAGAAAACCCGGGAGCTCATCCGTGGGCTCTGCGCCGCGCCGGAGGCGGACGTCCACTTCCTGGTGGGGGGCACCCAGACGAACCTGCTGGTCGTCGAGTCCATGCTCAAGCCCTATGAGGCGGTGATCTCCGCCCACACGGGCCACGTCAACGTCCACGAGACCGGGGCCATCGAGGGCACGGGCCACAAGGTCATCGCCGTCCCCAGCCCCGACGGAAAGCTCACCCCCGCCATGATCGAGTCCGTCCCCGAGCTCCACAGCGACGAGCACCAGGTGAAGCCCGCCATGGCCTATGTCTCCAACACCACGGAGATCGGCACCGTCTACACCAAGGCGGAGCTGACGGCCCTCCGGCAGTGCTGCGACAAGCACGGCTTGATCCTCTTCCTGGACGGCGCCCGGCTGGGTTCCGCCCTGGCCTGCGGGGACATGACTCTCTCCGATTACGCGGCCCTGGCGGACGTGTTCTACATCGGCGGCACGAAAAACGGCGCCCTCTTTGGCGAGGCCCTGGTCTTCGCCAAGGCCCGGCCGGATTTCCGCTGGCACATGAAGCGCCGGGGGGCCATGCTGGCCAAGGGCCGCCTCCTGGGGGTCCAGTTCCAGGCCCTGCTGGAGGACGGTACTTATGTGGAGGCCGCCCGGCACGCAAACGACCTGGCTCTCCGGCTCCGGGACGGGGTGGCCGCCCTGGGCTATCCCCTGCCGGTGCCCTCCCCCTCCAACCAGCAGTTCCCGGTCCTGCCCAACGAGACCATCGCAAAGCTCCAGGATATGGGCTACGAGTTCGAGGTGGACCACGCCGTGGACCCGGAGCACACCTGCATCCGCCTGGTCACCAGCTGGGCCACGCCGGAGCAGGCCGTGGAGGACTTCCTCCGGGACCTGGCCTCCTGCAAATAACGTTCCCGACGCGCCCCCTCCGGTTTGACCGGAGGGGGCGTTTTGCAGGGAGAAGGGCGGACACGCAGGTCCGCCCCTACTGGATGTGCTCCTCGGGGAAGTTGTCCAGCACCCGGAAGCCCATCTCTTCGGACGTGGCCAGGGGGTACTTGTAGATGGAATCCGGGTCCTGGATGGGGCAGATTCTCTTTTCCGGCTCCAGGCGGAGGAAGGGCTTGCCGTCGTCGTGGTTGTTCACCGCGCGCCTGTTCTCTGACATGAAATATCACCTCAGAGACAGCATGCGCCGAAGGCCGGAAACTATGCCGGAAGTTAATGTAAATTCATCAGGCGGATGCCCGCCTCCTTGTCCCCGGCCACGATGATGTGGGCGTCGTCCCGGAAGCGGTAGTTGGGGTCCACCAGGGGCACCACCACGTCGCCGCTCTTCACGCCCAGGATGTTGACGTTGTATTTCTGCCGGACCTCCAGCTCCACCACCGTGTGGCCCTCCCACTCCTCGGGGATCTCCAGCTCGAAGACGGCGAATTTCGGCGTCAGCTCGAAGTAGTCGAAGACGTTCTCGGCGGAGAAGCGGATAGCGGCCCGGCGGGCCATGTCCATCTCCGTGTGGATCACGAAGTCCGCCCCGATCTTCCGCAGGAACTTGATCTGCCGCTCCTGATCCGCCCGGGCCACCACGAACCGGGCCCCCAGCTCCTTCAGAGCCGCCGTGGCCTCCAGGGAGCACTGGAAGTCGTCCCGGACGCAGACGAAGCAGACGTCGAAATTCCGCACGCCCAGGGACTCCAGCACCTGCTCGTCCTGGCAGTCCCCCACACAGGCGGCGGTGGCCATGTTCGCCACCTTCGCCACCTTCTCCTCGTCCCGGTCCAGGACCATGACCTCGTTCCCCAGCTCCAGCAGATACCGGGTCAGGTGCCGCCCGAAGCGGCCCAGGCCGATGACCAAAAAGGATTTCATTCCCCGTCCTCCCTCTCTTAACCAATCAAAATCTTCTCGGGCACATAGCGCAGGCCGTTCTGGGCGGCCCGCCCTTTCGTCACCGCCATGGCCACGGAGATGCTGCCCACCCGCCCGGCGAACATCATCAAAATCACCGCCCACTTGGAAAGCGTGGGCAGGGAGCCCGTCAGATTCCGGCTCAGGCCCACGGTGCTCATGGCGGAGAAGGTCTCATACAGCGCGTCCGTCAGCTCCGCGCCCTGGACGCACAGCACCAGGCAGCCCAGCAGCGCGCCAAACAGGTAAATGCTGGCGGTGGAATACGCCTTGTGGATGTCCCCGCCGTCCAGGCGGCGGCGGAAGACATTCACGTCGTCCTGCCGCCAGATCCGCGCCCGGACCCCCAGGGCCAGGACCGCGAAGGTGTTCACCTTCACGCCGCCGCCGGTGGACCCGGAGGCCGCGCCCACGAACATCAAAAGCAGCATCAGCAGCACGCCCCCCTGGCTCAGGGCGGTCTGGTCCACGGAGGCGAAGCCCGCCGTCCGGGCCGTCACCGACTGGAAGGCCGCCATCAGCGCCCGGGTGGGGCCGTCCGCCCCGGCGAAGGCGTGGTCCGCCTCCAAAAACCAGAACGCCGCAGCGCCCCCGGCGAAGAGGAGCAGCGTCACCGTAAAGGCCATCTTGGAGTGGAGCCGCCAGCGGCGGAAATTCTTCCCGTGGGTCAGGATGTCGTCCCACACCAGGAAGCCCAGGCCCCCGCAGATGATGAGGGCCATCAGCACGATGTTCAAAAGGGGCTCCCCCGCCTCCGAGGTGATGGAGGCCCCGGTGCCCAGCAGGTCGAAGCCCGCGTTGCAGAAGGCGGAGACGGCGTGAAACACCGCCATCCAGAGACCCCTCCCCAGGCCGTACCGGGGACAGAACCAGAACGCCAGCAGCGCCGCCCCCAGGCCCTCGCACAAAAACGTCACCAGCAGGGCCCGCCGGGCCAGGCGCACCACGCCCCCCAGCTGCAATGCCCCCACGCTGTCCTGGAGCAGGGCCCGCTGCCGCAGACCCACCCGCCGCCGGGCCAGCAGCGCCGCCGGAAGAGAGGCCGTCACAAAGCCCAGGCCTCCGATCTGAATCAGCAGGAGCAGGACCACCTGGCCGAACACGCTGAACTGGGTGGCGGTGTCGTACACCGTCAGCCCCGTGACGCAGGAGGCGGAGGCCGCCGTAAACACGGCGTTGGTCCAGGGGATGCCCTCCCCGCTCTGGGAGGCGATGGGCAGGGACAGCAGGCACGCCCCCGCCAAAATCAGCAGGGCGAAGCCCAGGGCCAGGGTTTGGACTGCGTTGGGACGGCGCATAGACGGGCCTCCTAAAACTTGGTTTCCACTGCTATTATACCCCGTTTTTTTCCATTTGCAAGGGGTCATTCCAGCAGGAGCAGCCGCTTCAGGAACTCCAGGCCCCGGGGCAGCACGGCCTCGTCGTCGAAGCAGAACTCGGGGGAGTGGAGCTCCGGCGTGTCCCCCACGCCCAGCAGGAAGAACAGGCCCGGGACCCGCCGCTGGTAGAAAGAGAAGTCCTCCGCCGTCAGCGTGGGGGCGGCCAGGGGCAGGGGCGCGGCCTCCCCCAGCCCGGCCCGGACCGTCTCATAGAGCCCCTCGTGATTCCAGACGGCAGGGTAGCCCTGGCTCAGATAGACCTCCGCGCCGCAGCCAGTCTTCGCCGCGACGGCCCGGCCGATCTCCTCCAGCCTCTCGCGGCAAAGGGCCTGGGTCTCGTCCCGGAAGGTGCGGAGGCTCCCCTCCAGCACCGTCTTCCCGCTGACGGCGTTGCGGACGGCGCCGGAGACCATCTTTCCAAAGCGCAGCACCACCGGCTCCTCCCCCGGCAGGGCCTTTACCATCTCATAGGCCTGCAGGAGGTACTCCGCCCCCGCCGCCAGGGCGTCGATTCCCTCCGCTGCCCGGCCGATGTGGACGCTTTTCCCCGTGAGGGTCACCGTCACCTCGTTGGACCGGGCCATGATGGGACCGGGGCGGCAGTAGATTCGTCCCTGCTCCAGCTTGGGCCACAGGTGCATGGCGAAGACCCGGGCGGCCCGGTATTTCTCCAGGACGCCGGACGCGCAGAGCCGCTCGGCCCCGCCGGTGGTCTCCTCCGAGGGCTGGAAGAGAAAGAGGACGTTCCGGGGCAGCGCCTCCCGGTGGGCGGCGGCGTACTCCGCCAGAGCCAGGGCCATGGCGGTGTTCCCGTCGTGGCCGCAGGCGTGCATGGCCCCGGAGTGTCCAGAGGCATATTCCAAGCCCGTGGCCTCCTCGATGGGCAGGGCGTCCATGTCCGCCCGGAAGGCCACGGTCTCGGCCTTCCCGGCGTCCAGGTAAGCGCAGACGCTGGAGGGGATGGGAGAAAACGCCTCCAGCTCGAAGCTGGCCAGGGCGGAACGGACGTAGGCGCAGGTCTCCGGCAGGCGGTCGTCCAGCTCGGGGATGCGGTGCAGGGCGCGGCGGTATTCGACTACAGGCTGCATGGCAGGGCCTCCTTGCGTTTGATTTGACAAACCCCAATATAGCACGTCCCGGCAGCCGGAGGCAAGGGGCGGCGGCGTTTTCGTCGGTTTCCACAAGAACTTTTTGCGCCCTCCCTCTTGCAACCGGGTTTGGAAGATGATATGATAGCCAAAAATGAGGTAGAGGCGCGGAGATGATGAGCTCGCGGGAGCCGGCAGGCTGGGATCGCGAGGGAGGCTGCTCCGCCGAATCTTCCGTCCAGGCGTGGACGGAGGGTGGGCCCGGGGGAAAGACCTCCGGGACTGTCCGCGGCCCAAAGCCGCGGGGGCGCTATCCGCTTACAGAACCGCCGTTTCCGGCGGGGACCCTGTCGGCAGGAGCGCGGCCTCTGCCGGCTTTTTTTATATCAACCGCCATCACCCCGACTATACAACTATCTGGAGGGCATTCAAATGAAATTCAACAATCCCACCGGCTCCATCGTCGCCATGATCACCCCCTTCCACGAGGACGGAAGCGTCAACTTCGACGTGCTCACCCAGCTCCTGGAGCGGCAAATCGCCGCCGGGACCGACGGCATCCTCACCCTGGGCACCACCGGGGAGTATCCCACCATGAGCCACGAGGAGGACGCCTCCGTAGTGGCCCACACCATCAAGGTGGTGAACGGCCGGGTCCCCGTCATCGTGGGCAGCGGCTCCAACTGCACCGCCACCCAAATTGAGAAGAGCGTGGAGTATCAGGACATGGGGGCCGACGCCCTGCTCCTCATTGCCCCCTACTACAACAAGGCCAACCCGGAGGGCATGGTCCGCCACTTCGCCGAGACGGCGGACAAGGTCCACATCCCCTGCCTGCTCTACAACGTGCCGGGCCGCACGGGCTGCTCCATCCCCGTCTCTGTGGTGGAGAAGCTGGCGAAGCACCCCCAGATCTCCGGCATCAAGGAGGCCAGCGGAGATATGTCCTACGCCATGAAGATCGCCCACTGCGTGGGGCCGGACTTCGCCCTGTACTCCGGGAACGACGATATCACCCTGCCCCTGATGAGCATCGGGGGAAGCGGCGTCATCTCCGTCTTCGCCAACGTCTGCCCGGACGTGTGCCGCCAAATTGTGGCGGACTACGCCGGGGGGAATCAGGCAAAGGCCCTGGAGACCCATCTGAAATACCTGAAGCTGATGAATGACCTCTTTATGGAGGTGAACCCCATCCCCGTCAAGTCCGCCATGAATATGATGGGCCTGAACGTGGGCCCCATGCGCCTGCCCCTGTGCGAGATGAGCCAGGAGCACCAGGCGGCCCTCCGGGCCACGCTGGAGGAGGCGGGGCTGCTGTGAGGTATATTTTAATCGGCCGGGGCAAAATGGGCAGCCTCCTCCAGGAGACCGCCCGGGCCGCCGGGGACGAGATCGAGGCCGCCTTCGCCCGGGAGGACCTGGACCGGCTGGGGAAGCTGGGGAAGGCCGCCGACGTGGTTATCGACTTCTCCCGGCCCGAGGCCCTGCCGGAGATCTGCTCCTACGTCCGCCGGACCGGGACGCCCCTGCTCTCCGGCACCACCGGCTATACCGCCGCCCAAATGGCCCAGCTGGAGGCCCTGGGGTCCTCCGCCCCGGTGCTGTGGAGCGCCAATTTCTCCCTGGGCGTCGCCGTCCTCTACCGGGCCCTGGCGGCGGTCTCCGGGGTTTTGAAGCCGGACTTTGACATCGAGCTGACGGAGACCCACCACAACCAGAAGGCCGACGCCCCCAGCGGCACCGCCAGGCTGCTGCTGGAGGCCGTCGACCCCGCCCACGCCCTGACCCCGGTCTACGGCCGGGAGGGGAACACCGGGAAGCGGCGCAAGGACGAGATCGGCGTCCACGCCCTCCGGGGGGGCACGGTGGCGGGGACCCACACCGTCCACTTCTTCGGCCCCGACGAGGAGTTGGAGTTCACCCACCGAGCCGCCAGCCGCCAGATCTTCGTCAACGGCGCGCTGCACATGGCCCGGCTGCTGCCGGGAAAGCCCAACGGGGTCTATGACCTGCAAAAAATCCTCTTCGGAGAAAACGCGTAGGAGGTTCCTATGAACGCACAAGAGATCATCGACTATATCGCGAACTCGGAAAAGAAGACCCCGGTGAAGCTCTACGTCAACACCGCCGGGCCCGTGGACTTCGGCTCCGCCCAGGTCTTCGGCGGGCAAAACAGCTTCACCGTCTTCGGCGACTGGGCGGAGCTGGGCCCCATTCTGGAGGCAAACCGGGACAACATCACCGACCTGGTCATTGAGAACGACCGCCGGAACTCCGGCGTGCCCCTGCTGGACCTCAAGGGGATTAAGGCCCGCATTGAGCCCGGCGCCGTCATCCGGGAGAAGGTGGAAATCGGCGAAGGAGCCGTCATTATGATGGGGGCCGTCATCAACATCGGGGCGGTGATAGGGCCGGGCACCATGATCGACATGGGAGCCGTGCTGGGAGGCCGGGCCACCGTGGGGGCCCGCTGCCACATCGGCGCGGGAGCCGTGCTGGCCGGCGTGGTGGAGCCCGCCTCGGCCACGCCCGTCATCGTGGAGGACGGGGTGCTGGTGGGAGCCAACGCCGTGGTCATCGAGGGGGTCCACATCGGGAAAAACGCCGTGGTAGCCGCCGGGGCCGTGGTGATTGAGGACGTACCGGACAACGCCGTGGTAGCGGGAAGCCCCGCCCGGGTCATTAAAATGAAGGACGAAAAGACCGAGGGCAAGACCGCCCTGGTAGACGCGCTCCGGAAACTTTAAGCTGAAAGAAACCGCCTGGGAAACAACATCCCAGGCGGTCTCTTCTTACCAAATTAAAGTCGCGAAATAGTCCTCCAGCGTCTCCGCCCGGCGGATGAGGTCCACGCTTCCGTCCTCCCGGAGGAGCAGCTCCGCCGAGCGGAGCTTGCCGTTGTAGTTGTAGCCCATGGAGAACCCGTGGGCCCCGGCGTCGTGGATGACCAGCAGATCCCCCATGTCCACCTTGGGCAGCATCCGGTCCACGGCGAATTTATCGTTGTTCTCGCAGAGGCTCCCCGCCACGTCGTATTGGTGGTCGCAGGGGGCCCCCTCCTTCCCCATCACCGTGATGTGGTGGTAGGCCCCGTACATGGCGGGGCGCATCAGGTTGCAGGCACAGGCGTCCACGCCGATATACTCCTTATAGATGTGCTTTTCATGGATGGCCCGGGTGACCAGGTGTCCGTAGGGGGCCAGCATATAACGGCCCAGCTCCGTGTACAGGGACACGCCGTCCATCCCGGCGGGGACCAGGATCTCCTCGTAGGCCCTCCGCACCCCCTGGCCGATAACGGCGATGTCGTTCTCCGGCTCCTCCGGGCGGTAGGGCACGCCCACGCCGCCGGAGAGGTTGATGAAGGTGACGGGGCACCCCGTCTCCGCCTGGAGCTCCGCCGCCAGCTGGAAGAGGATGCGGGCCAGGGCGGGATAGTAGTCGTTGGACAGGGTGTTGGAGGCCAGGAAGGCGTGGAGACCGAACTCCTTCACGCCCAGGTCCCGCAGCCGCCGGAACGCCTCCGCCAGCTGGGGCCGGGTCATGCCGTATTTCGCGTCGCCGGGGGTGTCCATCACCTGCACGCCGTCCCGGCTCTCCCCCAGAGTGAAGACCCCGCCGGGGTTGTAGCGGCAGCAGACCTTTTCCGGGACCCTCCCCAGGGCGCTCACAAGGGTGTCGATGAGGGTGATATCGTCCAGGTTGATGATTCCCCCCAGGCGGGCGGCGGCCTGGAACTCCTCCTCCGTGGTGTTGTTGGAGGAGAACATGACCTCCTCCCCCGTAACGCCGCAGCGCTCCGCCAGGACCAGCTCCGCCAGGGAGGAGCAGTCGCAGCCGCAGCTCTCCTCGTGGAGGAGCTTCAAAATGGCGGGGGTCGGCGTGGCCTTCACGGCGAAGTACTCCCGGAAGCCGGGATTCCAGGCAAAGGCGGCCTTCAGGCGCCGGGCGTTCTCCCGGATGCCCCTCTCGTCGTAGATGTGGAAGGGCGTGGGATATTGGGCGGCAATGGTTTCCAGCTGATCTTTTGTGACAAAGGGTGTTTTCATAAAACGACCTCGCATCTTTTGAAATCTGATTTTCCTATTGTATCCGCCCCGCTTCCGCCCTGTCAAGGACTTTTCCAAAATCCTTCCGATATTCTTTTCAAAAAATAGCCCTTGCCTTCCGCCGCCCCGGGCGGTACAATGGAGGGGACAACACCCGCCCCTTGGGCGGAAGTACGGAGGTATGGAGATGAAGAAAATCGTTGTAAACGCCGTGGGCGAGCAGTGCCCCATTCCGGTGGTGAAGGCCACCCGGGCCCTGCGGGAGATGACCGAGCCGGGCATTCTGGAGATCCATGTGGACAACGAGATCGCCGTGCAGAACCTGACCCGGATGGCCTCCGGGCACAAGCTGGCGGCGAGGTCCGAGAAGGTGAGTGAAAAGGAGTTCGTGGTCTCCATGGAGGTGACGGACCCCGCCGGGGAGGCCCCCCTGGAGGAGCCGCCCCTGACCTGCGCCCCGGATGCCCGGGGGAACCTGGTGGTAGCGGTGGACAGCGCCGTCATGGGCCGGGGCTCCGACGAGCTGGGCAAGGCGCTGATGAAGGGCTTCCTCTTTGCCGTCAGCCAGCTGCCGGAGCTGCCTAAGACCATGCTCTTCTATAACGGCGGGGCCCATCTCACCTGCCGGGGCTCCGACTCCCTGGAGGACCTGAAAAACCTGGAGGCCCAGGGGGTGGAGATCCTCACCTGCGGCACCTGCCTGAACCACTACGGGCTGACGGAGGACCTGGCAGTGGGGAGCGTCACCAATATGTATTCCATCGTGGAGAAGCTGGCAGGGGCGGGCAAGGTGGTCAAGCCGTGATCTACCTGGACAACGCCGCCACCACCCGGACCAAGCCCCCCGGCGTGGCCCGGGCCGTGCTGGAGGCCCTGTCCTCCTACGGCAACTGCGGCCGGGGAGGGCACGAGGGGGCCCTGTCGGCGGCCCGGACCATCTATGAGACCCGGGAGAAGATCGCCGCCCTGCTGGGCTGCCCCCGGGCGGATCACGTCTGCTTCACCCAGAACTCCACCCAGGCCCTGAACATCGCTGTCAGCGGCCTGCTGGGGCCGGGGGACCACGTGATCTCCACGGACCTGGAGCACAACTCCGTTCTGCGGCCCCTGTACCGTCTCCGGGACCAAGGGGCGGCGGTGGACTTCGTCCCGGCGGACCGGCGGGGGCGGCTGGACTACGGCGGGTTTGAGCGGCTGCTGCGCCCGGAGACCAAGGCCGTGGTCTGTACCCACGCCTCCAACCTGACGGGGGACGCGGTGGATATCGCCTGGGTGGGCCGCTTCGCCGAGGAGCACGGCCTCCTCTTCATCCTGGACGCCTCCCAGACGGCGGGGGTCCTGCCTGTCGGCATGGAGGCAATGGGTGTCAGCGTCCTCTGCTTTACAGGCCACAAGTCCCTCATGGGCCCCCAGGGCACCGGGGGGCTGTGCGTTCGGGAGGGATTGGAGATCCGGCCCTTCGCCGTGGGGGGCACCGGGGTCCGGAGCTATTCCGAGGTCCAGCCCGCCGAGTATCCCACCCGCCTGGAGGCCGGGACCCTCAACGGCCACGGCCTGGCGGGGCTGAACGCCGCCCTGGACTTCCTGAACGAGACCGGCCTCGAGGCCATCCACGCCCGGGAGGACGCCCTGGCCCGCCGGTTTTATGAGGCGGTCCGGGATCTGCCGGGGGTGACGGTCTACGGGGACTTCGCCGCCCCCGTCCGGGCCCCCATCGTCACGCTGAATATCGGGGCTCTGGACTCCGCCCAGGTCTCCGACGAGCTGGCGGAGCGCTTCGATATCGCCACCCGCCCCGGGGCCCACTGCGCCCCCCGGCTCCACCGCGCCTTGGGAACGGAGAACCAGGGGGCCGTCCGGTTCTCCTGGTCGTACTTCAACACGGAGGCGGAGACGGACGCGGCGGCGGAGGCGGTCCGCATCCTGGCCCGGGAGGCGGCGGAGACATGAGGCAACGATCAGAAAAGTGCGTGGTGACCTTCCGCACCACGGCGGGAGCCATGGCCATGGAGGCCGCCTGTAAGGCCGAGGGCCTGCCGGGGCGGCTGATCCCCGTGCCCCGGAGCGTCACGGCGGGCTGCGGCCTGTGCTGGGCCGGGCCTCCTGAGAGCCGGGAGGCCCTGGAGGAGCTGGTGATCAAAAAACACTTGGATGTGGACGGGATTTATGCTATCATCCTCTGAGAGGTGATACCATGAGCAATATCTGTGAGGACTGCGTCTGTTCTGACTACGACGAGGAGCTGGAGTCCTTCGTCTGCACCATGGACCTGGACGAGGATGAGATGGAGCGCTTTTTGAAGGGGACCAACACCGCCTGTCCCTTTTACCGCCCCGGCGGGGACTACAAGACGGCGGCGAAGCAGTGAGGGAGGGCGTCATGGAGCTGGTAGACTTATATGATGAAAACCGCCTCCCCCTGGGGAGGACGGCGGAGCGGGGCGCGCCCAAGGGCCCCGGCGAGCTGCGGCTGGTGGTCCACGTCTGTGTGTTCGACAGCCGGGGGCGGCTGCTGATCCAGCAGCGGGCCCCTGAAAAGTTCATCTTCCCCAATCTCTGGGATGTCTCCGTGGGCGGCGGCGTGGACGCCGGGGAGGACAGCCGCCGGGGGGCGGAGCGGGAGGTCCGGGAGGAGCTGGGCCTTGACCTGGACCTGGGCGGCCTCCGGCCCTCGATGACGGTGAACTTCGACGGCGGCTTCGACGACTTCTACATTCTCACCAGGGATCTCCGCTTGGAGGACCTGACGCTCCAGAAGGAGGAGGTCCGGGCCGTCCGCTGGGCCTCTCTGGAGGAGATTCTGGACATGCTGGGCCGGGGGGTATTCATCCCCTACCCGGAGGGCTTCCTGCGCTTCCTCTTCGACATGCGGGACCAGTTCGGCTTTCCCACGAAATAGCGCAAAAAACCGGAAGGGTCTCCCCTTCCGGTTTTTCATCAGGTCTGTTCGCCGTACTCCTCCCGCCAGGCGGCCATCTGGGCCTCGTCCTTGTCGTCCAGGGCGTGGAGGCCGCCCCGGCCCTCCATGTGGTGGGTCAGCTCGTGGGAGAGGGTCTGGCGCAGCTCCGCGGCCCAGTCCTCCTCCGTCCAGTCCTCCCGCTCCGCCACGGCGGCGAAGGAGCCGTAGTAGAGGTTGATATACCGGCCCAGCAGGTCCTCGTGGTACTCCCCCATGATGAACAGGTCCGCCTGGGGGAACTCCGGGTCCGGCATGGCGTCCTCCACCAGGTGGACCCCGCCGTTGAGCCCCTCGAACAGGGCCTCCGGGAAGGGCTCTATCAGCTCGTCCAGCAGGTCCCCGGCCCGCTCGTAGCTTAAGACCATGGGCCCTCCAGGATGGCGGCCTCCAGCTCCTCCATGGTGTCCGCCAGGCGGTCCGCCCCGGCCTCCTCCAGAGAGGCCCGGGGCCGGAAGCCCCAGGTGACGCCGCAGGCCTTGAGGCCCGCGTTGTGCCCGGTGCGCACGTCCACGCTGCTGTCCCCCACGAAGAGGGTTTCCTCCGGCTTCGCGTTCAGCTCCCGCATGATGCTGTGGAGCCCCGCCGGGTCCGGCTTCACGGGCACGCCGTCCACCTTTCCCCGGACCAGGTCGAAGCAGCCCGGCAGGTAGTGCTTAATGATCTCCCGGCTGAAGCCGTCCGCCTTGTTGGAGTACACGGCCATCTGGACCCCGGCGGCCTTCAGCCGCCCCAGCAGGTCCTCGACGCCGGGATAGGGCACGGTGGCCTCCATGTTGTGCTCCCCGTAGTAGTCGCTGAACTGGGAGATGGTGTTCATCAGGATCAGGGGGCTCTGGCAGCCCTCGGGGGAGAATTTGGAGACCAGGTTGGGAATGCCGTGGCCCACCATGGCCCTGAACTGCTCCAAGGAGTGCTCGGGCCAGCCGTTGCGGCGGCAGACCCAGTTCCCGGCGGCGGCCAGGTCCTCGATGGTGTTCAGCAGGGTCCCGTCCAGGTCGAAAATCACGGTATGATACATAGTCACCTCATAATCAATTGTCGGTTGGTGAAGGGGGCTGTTGAAATCATTCAGCCACAAGTATTCTAACAAGCCCCCCTCCCCTTTGCAAGTGACGAAGGGACTGAAAGCCAAGGCCTGCGGCGGCGGCTTTTTTAGACTATATGGCAAAAAGCGGCGGGAAACGGTCCCGGCGGCCCTTGACTTTTTCCCCCAAACCGTAGATAATGGCAATGTCTTACGATCCCGCCGGGGCTCCCCCGGCTTGACATGGAGGTTTTTCTATGGCGACCGACAGCCGTTTCTTTGAGGACATGGAGGCCCGCATCCCACAGGGAGCGGTCCGCACCCGCTTCGCCCCTTCCCCCACGGGCTACATGCACGTGGGCAATCTCCGCACCGCCCTGTACACCTGGCTCATCGCCCGGCACCACCACGGCACCTTCATCCTCCGCATTGAGGACACGGACCAGGGCCGCCTGGTGGAGGGCGCTACGGACGTGATCTACCGCACCATGGCCGAGTGCGGCCTGACCCACGACGAGGGCCCCGACGTAGGCGGCCCCACGGGGCCCTACATCCAGTCGGAGCGGCGGGACCTCTACGGGAAGTACGCCAGGCTGCTGGTGGAGAAGGGCGCGGCCTATTACTGCTTCTGCGAGAAGGCCGAGTCTGAGGAGGACAGCGGAGACTTTAACCGGGCGGCGGACCCCTGCCGGGATCTCTCCCAGGAGGAGATCGACGCGAACCTCATGGCGGGCATGCCCTACGTCATCCGCCAGCGCATCCCCCAGGAGGGAACCACCACCTTCCACGACGTCTCCTTTGGGGATATCACCGTGGAGAACAAAACCCTGGACGACCAGGTGCTCTTAAAGCGGGACGGCCTGCCCACCTACAACTTCGCCAACGTGATCGACGACCACCTGATGGGCATCACCCATGTGGTCCGGGGCAGCGAATACCTCTCCTCCGCCCCCAAGTACAACCTCCTCTACGAGGCCTTCGGCTGGGAGATCCCCACCTACGTCCACTGCTCCCCCGTCATGCGGGACCAGCACAACAAGATGAGCAAGCGCCACGGGGACCCCTCCTATGAGGACCTGATTGCCGAAGGGTACCTGACCCCCGCCGTGCTGAACTACGTGGCCCTCTTAGGCTGGGCCCCCAAGGGAGAGCGCAGCGAGCAGGAGATCTTCTCTCTGGAGGAGCTGGTGGAGGCCTTCGACATCGCGGGCATCTCCAAGTCCCCCGCCATCTTCGACATCGACAAGCTGACCTACTTCAACGCCCAGTACCTGCGGGCCATGTCCCCGGAGGACTTCGCCAAAACCGCCGAGCCCTATATCCGGCAGGCCGTGAAGAACCCCGCCATTGACCCGGCGGCGGTGGCCGCCCTGCTCCAGGCCCGGTGCGAGAAGCTGACGGACATCCCGGAGAAGGTGGACTTCTTCGACGCGCTGCCCGACTATGACGTCTCCCTCTTCACCAACAAGAAATCCAAGACCGACGCCGAAGTCTCCAAACGGATGCTGGAGGCCGCCGTCCCCGCCCTGGAGGCCCTGGCGGACTGGACCCAGGATTCCGTCCACGATTGCCTCATCGGTCTGGCGGAGAGCCTTGGCGTGAAGAACGCCACTCTGATGTGGCCCGTGCGCATCGCCGCGGCGGGCAGGCAGGTGACCCCCGGTGGCGCGGTGGAAATTTGCCACATCCTGGGCAGGGAGGAGACCCTCCGCCGCCTCCGGCTGGGCCTCGCCAAGCTGTGACCCCTCTATATTTTGAAAAAAGGACTGGTTTTATCACATGAGCAAGCTCACCATCCCCCAGGGCTACAAAATGCCCCTGAGCAACAACGAGCTCCAGCGGGCCATTGAGCTCATCCACGAGGACTTCCAGCGCAACCTCACCCTCCGGCTGAATCTCCACCGGGTCTCCGCCCCCCTGTTCGTGGACGGGCGCACGGGACTGAACGACGACCTGAACGGCGTAGAGCGCCCCGTCTCCTTCGACATCCCCGACGTGGGCACCGAGGGGCAGGTGGTCCACTCCCTGGCCAAGTGGAAGCGCCTGGCCCTGAAGCGCTATGAGTTCCCCGTGGGTATGGGGCTCTTCACCGACATGAACGCCATCCGCCGGGACGAGGTGGTGGACAATCTCCACTCCATTTACGTGGACCAGTGGGACTGGGAGAAGCACATCTCCCCCAAGGACCGGAATCTCCAGTATCTCAAGGACACCGTCCGGGACATCGTGGGGGCCCTGTGCGACACCGCCTCCGTCCTGCGCAACCACTTCCCCGCCCTGACCTTCCGGCCCGACCGGGACGTGTACTTCATCACCACCCAGGAGCTGGAGGACCGCTATCCCCACCTGGAGCCCGCGGAGCGGGAGACGGAGGTCTGCCGGAAGCACCGGACGGTATTCCTCATGCAGATCGGCAAGACCTTGAAATCCGGCGCCCGCCACGACGGCCGGGCCCCGGACTACGACGACTGGGAGCTGAACGGGGACATCCTCATGTGGAATCCCACCCTCCAGCGGGCCTTTGAGGTCTCCTCCATGGGCATCCGGGTGGACGCGGCGGCCATGGACCGCCAGCTCACCGCCGCCGGGTGCGACCACCGGCGGGAGCTGCCCTTCCATCAGATGCTCTTAAACGGCGAGCTGCCACAGTCCATCGGCGGCGGCATCGGCATGAGCCGGGTGTGCATGCTGCTGCTGGGGGCCTGCCACATCGGCGAGGTCCAGGCCAGCCTGTGGGATCAGGAGACCATCGAGGGCTGCGAGAAGGCGGGCATCACTTTACTTTGAGTTACCGAGAACATAAAAAGGGCCGGCGGGAAAATCCCGCCGGTCCTTTTCCGTTCTTTATTGCTCTCCCTTGGGCCGGAGGGTAATTTCCTCGCCGTCCTCCGTCTCATGGCGCTCAATGTCCCAGTCTCCCTCAGGGGCCGTCCGCTCGTTGGTCCAGCCGTCCATGCCGGTGGACTCCACAAAGGCGTCCGCCGCCGCCCGGTCCGCCTTGGCCGGGTCCAGGGGCAGGGTGAACAGGGCCTGGACCCCGGCGAAGTCCTCCGCGAAGGCGATGGTCCCGTCTTCCGCCACGGTGAAGATGTCGTTGCTGGGCGCGAATCCCTCATAGAAGGCCATGTAGACCGTGCGGTCCGCGAACATCTCAATGCTCTGGGTATCCAGCAGGTAATAATACATGCCGTCCTTGGCAAAGCCCTGTGCAAAGGCGCTCAGGGTCCAATTGTTCACCGCCGCGGGGGAACAGCCCGCCACCAGGGGGGTCATGGTGTAGCCGCTGAAATCGAAGGTCTCATTCTCCAGCGGCGTGCCGTCCAGCCGCCGCAGGGCCAGCACGGAATAGGTGTGGTCCTGCTCCAGGTCCTGGTTCAAAACGTCCAGGTTCCGCCCGGTGACCAGGCCCAGCAGGGTGATGGAGAAGTCCCCGCTCTCCACAGTCTCGTTGATTTCAATAGCGTCGGGGCCCTGGAACGCCTCCGCCAGCAGGGGCTGGTTGTGCTCCTCCGCCACCTGGGCGGGGGTGAGCCACATATAGGCGGCGGACACGGACACCGCCAGCAAGGCGATGCAGGCGGCGACCAGCACCGCGATTTTTTTGGTTTTGCTGATAGTCATGTCAGTACGCTCCTTTTCCAATTCACGGGCGCGCTGTTGCAGCAGGTCCGCCGTCCGCTCCTGAAAGTCTGCGGAAAAGGAGAGCTCGTCAAAGGCCTTGCGGTAGTCTTCCCGGTTCATACAACGTCCTCCTTCAGCATCTGCCGCAGCCGCTCCCGGCCGCGGGCCAGGCGGGTGCCCACCGTGGCGGCGGGCAGGCCCAGCAGTTTGGCAATTTCCTTGATGGAATATCCCTCGTAGTAGTGGAGATGGATCACGGCCCCGTACATCTCGGGCAGGGCCCGGACGGCGGAGCGGAGCTCCTCGCCGGGGCTCTCCGGGGCCATGGGCTCGGCCACGTCCTCCAGGGGGATGTTCCGCTGTTCCGCCTTCCGGCGGATGTCGCTTGCGCGCTGAAGGGTGGTGCGGATCAGCCAGGCCTTCTCATGCTCCCCGTCCCGGAACGCGGGCCGGGCGGTAAGCAGGCGCAGAAACGCCTCCTGTACCGCGTCCTCCGCGTCGGCGGCGGAGCCCAGGCGGACGCTGGCCAGCCGCAGCAGCATGTCGCTGTAATCCGCCACGATACGGCTGATGGTTTCATCGGTACCAAATGGAGCCACGCTCCTCACTCCCTTCTGCCTATAACACGGCTGGGGGCCGGGGGATTTTTCATCCGCCGGAAAATTTTTGGAAACGGCCCTCCTATTATAAATCGTCCTTTCTACCAAACACTTTGTGGAATCTCACAAAAAGGGAAAAAAGCTATGACAAATCTGAGGGTATGTTGTATAATGGGACCGTATTCTACAGCCGCCGGAGCGGCTAGGAAGGAGTTCCCGGTGAAAACACAGGACAACATCCCGGCCCAGACGGCCGTTTCCGAAACCCCCGCGGTAGCTCTGCCCCGCACCATCCACCTGATCCCCATGGACCACCTGAACGGCTTCGACGTGCGGCCGGGCTTTTATGAAATCAACGGCGCCACCGCCATCCCCGGCGGCGTGAACTTCACGGTCCACTCCCACGGAGCCACATCCATCGAGCTGCTTCTCTTCCACCGGGGGGAGGAAGAACCCTACGCCGTCCTCCCCTTCCCGGACCGCTACCGCATCGGCAACGTGTACTCCATGATCGTCTTCAAGCTGAATATTGAGGAATTTGAGTACGCCTACCGGGTGGACGGGCCCCGGGACGCGGAGAAGGGCCTGATCTTCGACAAGACGAAATACCTGCTGGACCCCTACGCCCGGGCGGTGACGGGGCAGAGCCAGTGGGGGGTCAAGCCTGCCATGGACCAGCATTACAAGGCCCGGGTGGTCAAGGACGACTTCGACTGGGGCAACATGCCCCGGCCCCTGATCCCCATGGAGGACCTGGTGATCTACGAGCTCCACGTCCGGGGCTTCACCATCCACAACTCCTCCGCCGTGGCAGCGCCGGGGACCTTCGAGGGCCTGCGGGAGAAAATCCCCTACTTAAAGGAGCTGGGCGTCAACGCCGTGGAGCTTATGCCCATCTTCGAGTTCGACGAGATGCAGGACGCCCGGCAGGTGGACGGGGAACAGCTCTACAACTACTGGGGCTACAACACCGTCAGCTTCTTCGCCCCCAACACCAGCTACGCCTCCGGCCTGGAGTACAACCGGGAGGGCAACGAGCTGAAACGCCTCATCCAGGACTGCAACGAAAACGGCATCGAGGTCTATCTGGACGTGGTCTTCAACCACACGGCGGAGGGAAACGAGGACGGGCCCTTCTTCTCCTTCAAGGGCTTTGACAACAACATCTACTACTTACTCACCCCCGGTGGACAGTACTACAATTTCAGCGGCTGCGGAAACACCCTGAACTGCAACCACCCCATTGTCCACCAGATGATCATCGACTGCCTGCGGTACTGGGTCACCACCTACCACATCAGCGGCTTCCGCTTCGATCTGGCCTCCATCCTGGGCCGGAACGAGGACGGCACCCCCATGCACAAGCCCCCCCTGCTCCAGGCCATGGCCTTCGACCCCATCCTGGGGGACGTGAAGCTCATCGCCGAGGCCTGGGACGCCGGCGGACTCTATCAGGTGGGCAGCTTCCCCGCCTGGAACCGCTGGGCGGAGTGGAACGGCCGCTACCGGGACGACATGCGCCGCTACCTCAAGGGCGACGCGGGCTGCGCCCAGGCCGCCGCCCTGCGGATGGTGGGCTCTAGGGACATTTACCAGTCCGGCGAGCGGAAGAACGCCTCGGTGAACTTCATCACCTGCCACGACGGCTTCACCCTCTGGGACCTGTACTCCTACAACGTGAAGCACAATGAAAAAAACGGCTGGGGAGGAACGGACGGAGCCAACGACAACAACAGCTGGAACTGCGGAATCGAGGGCCCCACGGACGACCCGGAGATCGCCGCCCTCCGGCGGCGGATGTGCCGCAATGCCTTCGCCCTCTTGATGTGCAGCCGGGGCATCCCCATGTTCCTGGCGGGGGATGAGTTCTGCAACACCCAGTTTGGAAACAACAACGCCTACTGCCAGGACAACCTGACCAGCTGGCTGGACTGGCGCATGCTGGAGACTAACCGCGATATGTTCCGCTTCTTCCAGTTCATGATCGCCCTGCGCAAGCGCTTCCGCATCCTCCGGGCCAACCTCTCAGACGGGTACTACGGCTTCCCCGACGTGAGCTTCCACGGCGTCGCCCCCTGGCACACCCAATTTGAGGACCATGAGCGCTATGTGGGCGTGCTCTTCGCCGGGCAGGCGGAGGGGGAGGCCCCTCAGATTGTCTACACGGCCTCCAACGCCTACTGGAAGTCCCTGGAGGTGGAGCTGCCGGAGCTGCCCCGCAACCTGATCTGGGAGCAGATCGCGGACACCTGGGAGGCGCGCCAGTCCGCCGTGAACATCCCCGACGGCCGGTTCTCCATCGGTCCCCGGAGCGTGAAGGTCTTCGCCGCCCGGCCCCGGTGAGGGGGCAACTACCAGTTGCTTGACGGCCCGTCCCCCGGCGTGGTAAGCTGGACCCACAAAGGAGGCGGACCCATGAACTTTAAAGACATCTTTACGGACCTGCGGAAAAAGGCGGGCCTTTCCCAAAACGACATCGCGGAAAAACTCTTCGTCACCCGCCAGGCCGTGTCCCGCTGGGAACAGGGCGACACGGTGCCCGGGATCGAGACCTTACAGGCCATCTCCCAGCTCTTCGGTGTGACCATCAACGACCTGCTGGGCTACCCCACAGACCTCAGGTGTCAGAGCTGCGGCATGCCCCTCACCCCCGAGCACATGGGCCGGGAGGAGGACGGAACCCTCAACGAGCACTACTGTGAGTGGTGCTGGAACAACGGGTCCTTCCTCCGGGACTGCACCATGGAGGAGATGGTGGAGCAGTGCCTCCCCCACATGCCCGGGGACCCGGAGGCCAACCGGAAATACATGACGGACCTGCTGCCCACCCTGGACCGCTGGAAAAAGAAGGAAGCTTAAAAAGGAGCGCCCTGACGGGCGCTCCTTTTTTGCGGGTAATTTTCAGACGCTTTCTGATTTCCGCTCAACGGAATCTGGAAGAAATCCGTTCACTATCGGCAAAACCGTGGATTGGCTCCATAAAATAGCTATTACCGATTTCTGTCAAAACCTGTTATAATTTTGACCAAGAGAGAAGGAGACTCTCAGCGGAAAACTATGCAAACTATTCAATCAGGTGAAAGAAGGCGCATCCCAAAAGCGGTAAAGAAAAGGAGAATAGAAATGGAACACAACTTGAACAAGAAGAGCAGCGCCCTGGCATTGGTCCCCTTTTTGATTTTCGTTGTCATCTATCTGGGCGCCGGCCTGATCCTCCAGGCCCAGGGCGTCGAAATGGCGTTCTACCAGTTCCCCTCCGTCACCGCCATGTTCATCGCCCTGCTGGTGGCCTTTGCCATCACCAAGGGCTCCCTTGACGAGCGCTTCGCCATCTTTGCCCGGGGCGCGGCCAACATCGACGTGCTGACCATGCTGATGATCTACCTGCTGGCCGGCGCGTTCTCCGGCGTGGCCGCCGCCATGGGCGGACGGGACGCCACCGTCAACCTGGGCCTCTCCCTGATCCCCGTGCAATTCCTGGCCGCCGGCGTGTTCATCATCTCCGCCTTCATGGGCACGGCCACGGGCACCTCCATGGGCACCATCGGCGCCATCGTCCCCATCGCCGTGGGCGTGGCGGACAAGGGCGGGCTGTCCATCCCCCTGATGGTGGGCGCCTGCGTGGGCGGCGCCATGTTCGGCGACAACCTGTCCATGATCTCCGATACCACCATCGCCGCCACCCGCTCCCAGGGCTGCGAAATGCGGGATAAGTTCCGGGTGAACTTCTTCATCGCCCTGCCCGCCGCCCTCATCACCCTGGTGGTCCTGCTGATTGTGGGCCGTCCCGAGACCGTCACCAGCATGGGCGACCTCCAGTACAGCATCATCAAGGTGGTTCCCTACCTGCTGGTCCTGATCCTGGCCCTCATCGGCATGAACGTGTTCCTGGTGCTGACCATCGGCATCTTTGTGGCCGGCCTGGTGGGCATCGTCACCGGCTCCCTGGATCTCTTCGGCTTCGCCCAGGCCATCTGGAACGGCTTCACCGGCATGAACGAGGTCTTCTTCCTGACCCTGTTCTGCGGCGGCATGGGAGAAATGGTCACCCACAACGGAGGCATCAACTGGCTGATCAACAGCCTCCGGGGCATGATGAAGGGCAACAAATCCGCCCAGGTGGGCATCGCCGCCCTGGTCTCCCTGGCGGACTGCGCCACGGCCAACAACACGGTGGCCATCGTCCTGAGCGGAAACATGGCCAAGGAAATCAGCCACGAGTACAAGGTGGATCCCCGGCGCACCGCCTCCCTGCTGGACGTGTTCTCCTGCGTATTCCAGGGCATCATCCCCTACGGCGCCCAGCTGCTGTCCGCCGCGGCCCTGACCACCGCCTACGGCGTGGCCATCAACCCCACGGACATCATCCCCAACCTGTGGTACTGCTGGGTGCTGGCCATCGTGGGCATCGCGTCCATCTTCCTCCCCTTCTCCGACGGGACCTGCAAGAAGGACCCCTGGAACTGGGAGTATGACGTGGCCGAGTCCGGCGTGGCCGCCAAGAAGGCCCTGCTGGAGGCTGAGAAGGCCATCGAGAAGGAGCACACCATCTGATAAAACCGCTGAAGCGCGCCGGATTTCCGGCGCGCTTCTTCTTCAAAATAAGGTCCTTTTTCCGCCCGGCGGCCCCACTCTCTACAGAGTCTCCTCCTTCCGGGACTGCCGGGCCTCGTTTGTAAACTGGATGGACTCCAGGATATTCTTCTCCAGCAGCGTCAAAAACCGCTCCGCCTGGGCGGAGAGCTTGACGCCCCTCAGGGCGATCCAGCCGATGCGGATGCCGCTTTTCTCCGCCAGGGGCAGGGTGATGAGCTTTCGGTAGCCGCTGCTCTTCGTAATCAGGCCGCTGCCCGTGGTAAACCCGTCGGTATAGGACAGCACCCGGAGCATGGCGCTGCGGCTGTTCACCCGGATCTGCCGGGCGGGCTTCTTTAAGGACAGCATCCGGTACTCCTCGGAGAAATCCACCGCCACGCCCTGCTCCCGCTCGAAGGACACGTAGGGATAGCCCGCCAGGTCCGCCTCCGTCACCGCCGGACGCTCCGACAGGGGGTGTCCCAGGCGGACGTAGACGCAGGGGTCCACCTCGGCGATCTCGTGGAACACCAGGGCCCGGGAGTCCAGAAAGCGGAAAATCATCTTCTCCGTCAGCTCCGTCAGGCAGATGACGCCGATGTCCGCCCGGTGGTCATAGACGTCGTCGATGACCGCGTCCATATCCACCTCCCGGACGGAGAACTGGTAGCGGTTGGCCTCCGGGGCCTGGAGCAGCTCGATGAAGGCGTCCTCCGTGAAGGGGTAGCGCTGGGAGGAGATGGAGAGATGGGTGGCCGGGGCGGCGTTGCGCGCCTCGCCATAGCGGGTCTCGATCCACTGCTTCTGCTCCAGCAGGGAGGCGGCGTAGCCCAGAAATTCCCGCCCGTCCGGCGTGAACTCCACGCCCCGGTTGCTGCGGACGAAGAACTGAATGCCCAGCTCCTCCTCCAGCTCCCGGATGGCGGTGGAGATGCCGGACTGGGAGAGGAACAGCTTGTTCGCCGCCTTATTGATGGAGCCGCATTTGGAGATCTCCACCACATACATCAGCTGCTGAAAGGTCATAGCCTCTTCCCCCTCCATGAAATTTCAGGGGTATTATAAAGCATTTCCGGGGGAATGTCAAATAGCTATCACTTAAAACGCTAACAAATCCCCAAAAACTCATACTAACACCCTGTCGAAAAAGATGGTATGCTTATTATTGGAAGTTGACAAAAAACCGGAGCACCGCTCTCCAGTCCCTGGTCAACATTACCGTAATTCCGCTGTATAACCATCTCTCCACACACTCTCACAAGACTGCCCGGCACCGATGGAAAAACGGCGTTCAGTAGCGAAAAAACTGAACTCCAACTTTTTCCAGCAAAAACCGACGCCGGACGGCGCAAAAAAGAAAGGAAGGGCAACAATTATGAACTGTAAGAACAAGGGCTTCGCCACTCGCCAGATCCACGTCGGCAAGGTCGAAAACTCCGCCGGCTCTCTGTGCGCCCCCATCTACCAGACCTCCACTTTTGAGTTTGAGTCTGTGGAGCAGGGCGGCGCCCGCTTCGCCGGCAAGGAAGAGGGCTATATCTACAGCCGTCTGGGCAACCCCACCACCAACCTGGTGGAGGCCAAGATGGCCGACCTGGAGGGCGGCGAGGACGCCCTGGTGGCCGCCTCCGGCATGGGCGCCATCTCCACGGCCCTGTGGAGCTCTGTGGTCGCCGGCGATGAGATCGTGGCGGACGAGACCCTGTACGGCTGCACCTACTCCCTGCTGGAGCACGGCATGAGCCAGTTCGGCGTCAAGGTCACCCTGACCGATCTGAGCAACATTGAAAACCTGAAAAAGGCCCTGACGGACAAGACCAAGGTGGTGTACTTCGAGACCCCCTGCAACCCCACCATGAAGATTCTGGACATCGCCCTGATTGCCAAAACGGCCCATGACTTCAAGTCCGACATCCGGGTCATCGTGGACAACACCTTCTGCACGCCCTATCTCCAGCAGCCCCTGTCCCTGGGCGCCAACACGGTGGTCCACAGCGCCACGAAATATCTGAACGGACACGGAGACGTCATCGCGGGCGTCATCGTGGGCGACAAGGAATTTGTGGGCAAGTGCCGCATGTTCGGCCTGAAGGACCTGACCGGCGCGGTCATGAGCCCCTTTGACGCCTTCCTGATGGCCCGGGGCATGAAGACCCTGGACATCCGCATGGAGCGCCACTGCGCCAACGCCAAAAAGGTCGCCGAGTTCTTCGAGGGCCATCCCGCCGTCTCCAAGGTCTACTATCCCGGCCTTGCCAGCTTCGAGGGCCACGAAATCGCCGCGAAGCAGATGAAGCTGCCCGGCGGCATGATCGCCCTGGAGCTGAAGGCCGACAAGGCCGCCACCGCCGCCGCCCTGAATAAGCTGGAGCTGTGCACCGTGGCCGTCTCCCTGGGTGACGCCGAGACCCTGGTGGAGCACCCCGCCACCATGACCCACTCTACTTACTCCGCCGAGGAGCTGAAGGCCGCCGGCATCTCCGAGGGCCTGGTCCGCGTCAGCGTGGGCCTGGAGGACCCCGAAGACATCATCGCCGATTTCAAGGCCGTGCTGGACCCCCTGGTGTAATTTCCTTACATTTCAGCGGCGGGCAGGTCTTTACTGCCCGCCGCGTTTGCGGTACAATTGATTTGGACAGGGGCTCCACCCCCCTCCTCCAAGCAAAGAAACGAAAGGAGACAACAGCGCATGAAAGACATCGTAGAGATCCGCTGGCACGGCCGTGGAGGCCAGGGGGCGAAGACGGCCTCCCTGCTGCTGGCGGACGCGGCGTTCAACACGGGCAAGTATGTCCAGGGCTTCCCGGAGTACGGCCCGGAGCGCATGGGCGCACCCATCACGGCGTACAACCGCATCAGCTCCGAGCGGTCCACCGTCCACTCCAACATCTATGAGCCGGACTATGTGGTGGTCGTGGACGAGACCCTCATCTCCGCCGTGGACGTGACGGCGGGATTGAAAAAAGAGGGCGCCATCGTCATCAACTCCGGCAAGTCCCCGGACGAGCTCCGTCCCCTGCTGAAGGGCTACGAGGGCCGGGTCTGCACCATCGACGCCGGGAAGATTTCCGAGGAAGAGCTGGGGAAGAACTTCCCCAACACCCCCATGCTGGCCGCCATTGTCAAGGTCTCCGGCGTGGTCAACGCGGAGGAGTTCATCCAGGACATGGAGGCGTCCTTCAAGCACAAGTTCGCCACGAAACCCCAGGTCATCGAGGGCAACATGCGGGCCCTGAAACGCTCTATGGAGGAGGTCAAGGAAGGATGAGCCATTTAGCGAAGGATATGACCCCTCAGGTCACATGGAAGGACATCACCCCCGGCGGCGCCATCTTTGAGGGCGGCACCTCCCAGGTGGTGGAGACCGGCGACTGGCGGACCATGAAGCCCGTGCTGGACATGGACAAGTGCAAGCAGTGCCTGCTGTGCGCCCCGGTGTGCCCGGACATGTCCATCCCGGTCAACAGCGAAGGCAAGCGGGAGGACTTCAACTACTTCTTCTGCAAGGGCTGCGGCATCTGCGCCAATGTCTGCCCCTTCGGGGCCATCACCATGGTCAAGGACGAAAAGTAAGGAGGGGCGAAGAGAATGAGTATCAGAGAAAGACTGTCCGGCAACGAGGCTGTGGCCTATGCCATGAAGCAGATCAACCCCGACGTCATGGGAGCCTATCCCATTACGCCGTCCACCGAGATCCCCCAGTACTTCTCCGCCTACGTGGACAACGGCGAGGTAGACACCGATTTCATCGCCGTGGAATCCGAGCACTCCGCCATGTCCACCTGCATCGGCGCGGAGGCGGCGGGCTGCCGCGCGATTTCCGCGACGTCCTCCTGCGGCCTGATTTACATGGCCGAGATGCTGTATGTGGCCGCTTCCGACCGCCTGCCCATTACCCTGGCGGTGAGCTGCCGGGCCCTGTCCGGCCCCATCAACATCAACAACGACCACTCGGACGCCATGGCGGTCCGGGATGCGGGCTGGCTGATGCTGTTTGCCGAGACGAACCAGGAGGCCTATGACAACTACCTCCAGGCCATGCGGATTGGCGAGGCGGTGAGCCTGCCCATTATGATCTGTCAGGACGGCTTCATCACCTCCCACGCCATCGAGAACATCGAGCTGGAGGAGACCGAGGCAGTGCGGAAGTTCGTGGGCGAGTACAAGCCCGCGCACTATCTGCTGAACAAGGACGAACCCATCGCCGTGGGACCCTATTCCACGCCGGTTTACTACATGGAGACCAAGCGCGCCCAGGCCCAAGCCATGATGGACGCGAAAAAGGTGGTCCAGGACGTGGCGGACGAGTTCGCCGCCTGGACGGGCCGCCAGTACGGGCTCATCGAAAAATACGAGATGGACGACGCCGAGGAAGCGATCATCATCATCGGCTCCTCCGCCGGTACCGCCCGGGAGGCCATCAAGCAGCTGCGGGCCCAGGGCAAGAAGGTGGGCATGATCAAGATCCGCTCCTTCCGCCCCTTCCCCGCCGAGGAGATCGCCGAGGCCCTGAAACACGTAAAGGCCTTTGCCGCCATGGACAAGGACGACAGCTTCAACGCCCACTGCGGGCCCATCTTCGCGGAAACCTGCGCGGGCCTCTATGCCAACGGAGTCAGCGGCCCCAAGGGCATCAGCTACATCTACGGCCTGGGTGGCCGGGACGTGCGGGTGGAGAGCATCCAGCATGTCTTCGCGGACCTGGAGAAGATCGCCGAGACCGGCGACGTGGGCGAGACCTACCGTTACCTGGACGTGCGGGAATAAGGAGGGAAGAGTCAACATGGCCTATAATCTGAAAGAAAACGTCATGAAGGAAGACCGCTTTACCGGCGGTCACAGAATGTGCGCGGGCTGCGGCTGCCCCATCGCCGTGCGTACCGTGCTGCGGGCCCTGGAGCCGGAGGACCACGCTGTGGTCTGCTCCGCCACCTGCTGCCTGGAGGTCTCCTCCTTCATGTACCCCTACACGTCCTACAAGGACAGCTTCATCCACAACGCCTTCGAGAACGCGGCGGCGACCCTGTCCGGCGTCGAGACGGCCTACCACGCCATGAAAAAGCGGGGCAAAATCGACGCGACCTACAAATTCATTGCTTTCGGCGGAGACGGCGGCACCTATGACATCGGCTTCCAGAGCCTGTCCGGGGCCATGGAGCGGGGCCACGACCTGGTCTACGTCTGCTACGACAACGAAGCCTACATGAACACGGGCATCCAGCGTTCCAGCTCCACGCCCCACTTCGCCGACACCACCACAACTCCGGTGGGTAAAGTCGTCCCCGGCAAACCCCAGCAGAAGAAGAACCTGACCAAGATCATGGTGGCCCACGGGATTCCCTACGTGGCCCAGACGACCTTTATTGGAAACTTCAAGGACATCACGGAGAAGTCCCACAAGGCCATCTACACCCCCGGCGCGGCCTTCCTGAACGTCATGGCTCCCTGCCCCCGCGGCTGGCGGTATCCCAGCGAGAAGATGATGGAGATCACCAAGCTGGCCGTGGAGACCTGCGTGTGGCCGCTGTACGAGGTGGTCGAGGGCAAGTACATCCTGAGCTACAAGCCCAAGAACAAGCTCCCCGTTGAGGAGTACCTGAAGGCCCAGGGCCGCTTTGCCCACATGTTCAAGCCCGGCAACGAGTGGATGATCGAAGAGGTCCAGAAGGAAGTCGACAAAAACTGGGAAGACCTCCTCAAGCTCTGCGAGCTGTAAGCCCCGCGCTTACCTGCTATATACACTCTCCAAAGCCGGAGGAGGCCGTCGTAAGACGGCCTCCTCCGGCTTTTCTGCTCTTTAAAATCCGGTGCTCAATTCTGTCCTGCCGCCCGCTCATCGGCTCCTTTCGCCGACCAGGCGCTATGGTCCGTGTGGAGCAGATGGTGGGACCGCTCTCCCAAGGGCCTCTTCAGGTAGGTCCGGTACAGGGCCTGCACGTCCGGGTTCTCGTGGGAGAAGCGGATCGCGGAGCCCGCGTCCAGCTTCCAGAGCTGGCTGCCCCGCTGGCCGGCGTACTCCTGCCCGCCGTGGATGGGCTGGCCGCCGCCGCCGGCGCAGCCGCCGGGACAGGCCATGACCTCCACGAAGTCGTACTCCACGCTTCCCTCCTCAATGGCCTCCATCAGCCGCCGGGTGTTCCCCAGGCCGCTGACCACGGCGACCCGCACGTCTCCCGCGCCGGGGATGCTGAACGCCGCCTCCTTCCAGGGCTTCTCCCCCCGGACAGCCTTGAAGGCATCGGCGTCCGGGTTCTTGCCGGTGACCAGATAATAGGCGCTCCGGAGAGCCGCGTCCATGACGCCGCCGGTGGCCCCGAAAATCACCGCCGCGCCGGTGCCGGTGCCCAGGGGGCTGTCAAACTCCGCCTCCTCCAGGTCCGTGGGGATGATGCAGTCGCTGCGGAACAGCCGCACCATCTCCCGGGTGGTCAGCACCACGTCCACGTCCGGGTCCCCGCAGACGTCCCGCATGGTGGGCAGCTCGCTCTCCGCCTTCTTGGCGGAGCAGGGCATGATGGACGCCACGAACACCTTGCGGGGGTCCAGGCCCATCTTCTCGGCAAAATAGCTCTTGGCCACGGCCCCGAACATCTGCTGCGGCGATTTCGCCGTGGACAGGTGGTCCACATACTGGGGATACTGGGTCTTCAAAAACCGCACCCAGCCGGGGCAGCAGGAGGTGAACATGGGCCAGCGGTGCTTTCCCCGGTGGGTGAAGCGGTCGATGAACTCGCTGCCCTCCTCCATGATGGTCAAATCCGCCGCGAAGTTGGTGTCAAACACATAGTCAAACCCAATCCGCTTCAGCGCCGCCACCATGCGGCCCGTGGTGGCCTGCTTCGCCGGAAGGTTGAAGACCTCCGCCCAGGCCACCCGCACCGCCGGGGCCACTTGGATCACGGTGGTGATCTCGGGGTCCGCCAGAGCCCGGAGGACCTTGGTGGTGTCGTCCCGGACGGTCAGGGCCCCGGTGGGGCAGTGGGTGACGCACTGGCCGCAGAAGACGCAGTCCGTATTCTTGAGATAGCGGTTGTAGCTCACGTCCACGGTGGTCCGGGAGCCCGTGCCCGCCACGTCCCAGATATTCATCCCCTGGATCTTGTCGCAGACCTGGACACAGCGCATGCACTTGATGCACTTGCCGGCCTCCCGGACGATGGGGACGCTCAGGTCCACATTGGAGCGCTCCGGCTGGACCTCATAGGGCTGGTAGTGGATGTTCAGATCGTGGGACAGCTTCTGGAGCTCGCAGTAGCCGCTGCGGACGCAGACGGTGCAGTTGGAGTTGTGCTGGGAGAGAATCAGCCGGAGGTTCGTCTTCCGGGCGTCCCGGACCCGGGGGGAGTTGGTGTGGATCACCATGCCCTCCAGAAGCTCCGTGTTGCAGGCGGGGACCAGGCGCTCCGTGCCCTCGATCTCCACCATGCACATGCGGCAGGCGGCGATCTCGTTCAGGTCCTTCAGATAGCACAGGTGGGGAATGGGGACGCCCGCCTTCTCCGCCGCGTCCAGGATGGTCGTGCCCTTGGGGGCGGACAGCTCCCGCCCGTTGATCGTAAAGTTCACCATTTCTCCACACGTCCTCCCTTGAAGATTCCATAGCCGAAGTGGTCGCACCGGAGGCACCGGGAGGACTCCTGCCCGGCCTCCTGGTCCGTCATGCCGCACTCGATGCACTGGAAGTCGCCCTTGCGCTCCGAGGCGTCCCGCTCGGTGGCGTTGACCCGGCCCCGGGGCCGCAGGTCCGTGCACCGGGGCGTGGGCACCTTGACCTCGGACTCGATTTCATGGTTGAAGCCCAAATACTCGTCGATGTTGGCGGCGGCGGCCTTGCCCGCCGCGATGGCCCGGATGACCGTGGCCGGGCCCGTCACGCAGTCTCCCCCGGCGAAGACGCCCACCATGTCGGGCAGCTGGGTGCTGGAGTCCGCCAGCAGGGCCCCGCCCCGCTGGATCTTGATGCCCGTCTGCTCCAGGCCCCGGGTCTCGATACCCTGGCCGATGGCCACGATGATGGTGTCCGCCGGGATGCGCAGGGGCTCCACGTCGGCGGTGTTGGGCCGGGGACGGCCCGCCTTGTCCATCTCGCCGATGATCTGGGGCTGAGTCCAGAGGGCGGCAACATGTCCGTTCTCGTCGGCCTCGATGCGCAGGGGCGCCTGGAGGGTCAGCACTTCCGCACCCTCGGCAATCGCTCCTTCAACCTCCTCGGCCTGAGCGGTCATATCCTCCTGGCGGCGGCGGTAGACGCAGGTCACCTTCTCCGCTCCCAGGCGGATGGCGGAGCGGGTCACGTCCATGGCCACGTTCCCCCCGCCGATGACCGCCACCTTCTGTCCGGTGAAGTCCGGCATCTCGTTGTCCCCGATGTGCCGCAGCAGCTCCACGGCGGAGACGACCCCCAGGCTGTCCTCCCCGGGGATGCCCGTCTTCTTGTCCGTGTGGGCCCCGATGGAGAGGTAGAGGCAGTCATACTCCTGCTTCAGCTCGTCGAAGGACACGTCCGTGCCCACGTTGACTCCGGTATGTACCTCGATGCCCAGGGAGAGGATGGAGGCGATCTCCGCGTCCAGCTTCTCCCGGGGGAAGCGGTAGCTGGGAATGCCGTAGCGCATCATGCCGCCCAGCTGCTTTTGGCGCTCGTAGACGGTGACCTTGTGGCCCATAAGGGCCAGGTAATAGGCCGCCGAGAGGCCTCCGGGGCCGCCGCCGATGATGGCCACGGACTTGCCCGTGGCCTTGGCGGGCTTGGGCTGGGGCACGTCCCCGGCCTGGTCCACGGCGTAGCGCTTGAGCCCCCGGATATTCAGGGCGTCGTCCACCATATTTCTCCGGCAGCGGGCCTCACACGGGTGCTCGCAGATGTAGGCACAGGCCGTGGGGAAGGGGTTGTCCTTGCGGATGAGGCGCACGGCGTCCGCGCAGCGGCCCTCGCTGATGAGGGCGATGTAGCCCGGGATGTCCACTCCGGCGGGGCACAGGGCCACGCAGGGCACGGGGTTCTTCAGGGACCCCAGACAGCGGTGGTGGAGGATGTGCTCCTCGTAGTCGTCCCGGAAGCCCTTGAGGCCCATGAGGACCAGCTGGGCGGCGTCGGTGCCGATGGCGCAGTCCGCCGTGTCCACGATGACCTGGGCCGTCTTCTCAATGCGCCGGAGGATGCCCAGGTCCGGCTCGCCGTCCAGCACCTCCCGGATCATGTTGGAGAGCTGGGTCAGCCCGATGCGGCAGGGCACGCACTTGCCGCAGGTCTGGGCCCGGCAGAGGTCCAGGAAATTCAGGGCCATGTCCACGGGGCAGAGGCCCGGCGGGCTGGCCGCGATGCGCCGCTCCATGTTCCGGTAGAGCTGCTCCACCACCTCCTGGGCCTGGCCGGGAGTCTTCACTTCCAGTCTGCTCATGACGTCACTTCGCTTTCCTAAAAAATTTTTTGGTTTCCTAAATATAATTATGGATGCACGGGCTGGAAATGTCAAGCAAAGTTATAAAATAGACAATCTTTTTTCCAATGGGCCGGTTTTCCTTGTGAAACTTTTCTCAAGAGCGCCGGGGCCGCCACGCCGCGGAGGTGAAAAGAGGCGGTTGTCCCCTCGGACAGCCGCCTGCTTTGATGGCGCTTCAGGAGCGCTTCCGGGCCTTCCAAACCTGGGCCAGGATGTCCTTCAGCACCAGGAAGGCGTCCAGCTCGCTGTAGCCGTAGTCCCGTTTCAGCCGTTCCAGCAGCCGCTCCAGCTCCGCCGCGTAGGGGGCGGCGTCCACCCGGGACTGGTACTGGGCCAGGACGGGGTACTTTTTGCTCCAGGCCTTGGTCCAGTCGATCTTATCCGAGACCTCCTCCCGGGTGTGGTCGATGGCCTCCTGAATCTCCCGGACCTCCAGGTCGAACTCGATGAGCTCATCCAGGGTCAAGCCGTAGAGCACCGCCAGGCGCTTGGACTGGCGGATATCCGGCAGGGTCTCGTCCGTCTCC
>CAJUOD010000010.1 GCA_910587875.1 uncultured Oscillibacter sp.
CCACCGAGATCTACACTCTTTCCCTACACGACGCTCTTCCGATCTGTGCCAGTGGGGCGCATTTTTATAGTTCCTGGGCAAAAAGGAAAGACCGCCGTCGGCGGTCTTTCCTTTTTTGGAGGTGACACCCGGATTTGAATAGACCTTGATCTGTTTTAAATGAAATTATCAAGGGCTGTAAGCGTTGCAAATTCTAGGAATATTTGTCGAAGGTAAAACTTTTTTGATGACTATAGTTTAGACCGGCACGGCGTCTAAAGGGAAAAAATAAGGGAAACTTTTGGCCTAGAACAGAATCGCGAGATAGTCCTGCCGCCCGTCCAGAACGCGGAGAATTTCAATATGGCTGTCGGGAACCACTCGATAGAACACCAGCTGCTTTGCCACAATCAAAACGCGGATGTCGCTGTCCACTTCATACTTGCTGTTCAGCGGCACGCCCATAAAGGGATTGGCGGAGAGCTGGGAGACCTCCCGAACAATTCGCTTCGTCAGCTGCCGGGCAGCTTTTTTGTTGTGAAGGGTTTCCGAAATGTACCGCTGGGTCTCCTGGATATCAGTGAGGGCGGTCTTCTTATAAAGGATTTTCATAGCTCAACGCCGAGAAGCCGGGCGGCCTCCTCCTCGGAATAGGACTCCGTGCAGTCCTCGCCCTGCTTGAGTTCCCTCAAAAGCCGGGCCAGCGCCTTGGACTTGACGAGCTCCGCGTTGTCTTCCGTCACGGGGAAGGGGAAGCCGCCCGCGTTCAGGGACTGCTGAAAAAAGACATTGATGGCGTCGGTGAGGGTCAGGCCGTTTTTGGCGTAGACGTCTTCCAGCTGTTTGCGAACGTCGGGATTGACCCGGAGACGGAAAACGTCGGTTTTGGGGAGTGAAATCATGGGTTCCATAGCGCAAGCCTCCTTTGTGGCTAGTATAGCACGGGAACGGAGAAAAAGCAATTGTGTGGCAACGATGTTGCCACACAATTTTTGGAGTATCACAAACTGATCTTTGCGCTTTCCAAAATGTACTCCCGAATGGAGGCCTTCGGGATTCTCCAGACCCGCCCGTTTCGATAGCCTTTCAGCTTCCCGCTGCCCAGCAGGTCGTACAGGGCGTTATAGCCGATCCGCAGAGCCTCGCAAGCCTCCTCCGTTGTAAGGATGTCCGGGTATTCCTCCAGCATCAAGCGCCCTCCTTGCAGGTCTGTGCGTCCCGGTAAAGCCGACAGGCGGTTTTCAGAGCACACTTTCCGCATAAGCACGTCGGTTCCCTGTCCTCCCTCCGGCGGCGGGAGGGGTTGTCCTCTCTCTCGTAGAGGTCCATTTTTTCAATCTGCTGGTTGATCGCCTGCTCCGTGCGCTGTAGAAGAATCGCGATCTCCGTGAGGCCCACGCCGTCGTGGAACAGGCGGGTCAGCTGCTCCCGGTCCTCCTGGGTCCAGTAGTCGCCCTCCCGGTCCAGGCGAAAGGTCTTTCTCCGCATACGTTTGATAAGGTCTGTGTAGTTTTCTTCGTTTATCAAGGCAGTTCCTCCTTTATGAAAGTGGATTTACCTTGATGTTCGTTTGTGATTAAGTAAGATGCGTTTTTCAGCAGCTACAGCTTTATTTTTCGATTGATTGTCCAAGTGTGGGGCTTCATTTGCCCGTCTCGGTTAGGAGGCTTCCTGGGGCACCGCCCCGGCTCTGGACGGCCCTCTCCCCTTGTGCGCTTGGTCTTTTTGCCGCACCATGTGCAGATGTATTCAGTGATTACGGCGGGTTTTGTAGGTGCCATATGTACGAATCCTCCTTAGTTAGAAACAAAGTCAATCGTTTAAGCTAAGTTCCACTCGGGTCATTTTTGAATAGGGAACTTTGTTTTTTGAAACCCTGATCGCCACATTGCAGCTTGTCGACTGGATATGCTCTGTGGCGGTCTCTTTTTCTGACGAGGAGATCAAGGCCATGCCCTGGACCACCTTTGTCTCCGGCTGTCAGGGGCCGGAGCTGGTGCAGTACCTCAAGGAGCGGCGGCTGTACATCAACGATCCTGTGCCGGTGGAAAGGGAGGTGTGAGGATGTGCTGCCTGTTTGGACTGGCCGACTGCCGGAACACGCTGACGGAGCGGCAAAAGAACCGCCTCTTGTCCGCCCTGGCCCGGGCCAGCGAGGCCAGGGGGACGGATGCCACGGGCGTGGCCTACGGCTTCCGTGGAAGGCTCCATATCTACAAACGTCCCTGGCCTGGGCGTTGTATGTACTTCCGCGTTCCGGGGGAGGCCCGTACGGTGATGGGACATACGAGGATGGCAACCCAGGGGGATTGCCGTAGGAACTTCAACAACCACCCCTTTCCCGGACAAGCCGGAGAGACGGCCTTTGCCCTGGCCCACAACGGCGTTCTCTACAACGACGGCATCCTTAGGCGGCGGCTGGCCTTGCCGGAGACCAGGATTGAGACGGACAGCTATGTCGCTGTCCAGCTGATTGAACGAGAAAAGAGCCTTACACTGGGCAGCCTTCAGTACATGGCTGAACAAGTGCAGGGCTCTTTTTCGTTTACAGTATTGAGTGAGCGAAACGACCTCTACATCGTGAAGGGGGACAGCCCCTTCTGCCTGTACTACTATCCCAAGCGGGGGCTTTACGTGTACTGTTCCACGGAGCCCATTTTAAGGATGGCCCTGTCAAACGCCGGGCTGCGGCTTGGGAAGCCCTGCCAGGTAGTTCTCGAATATGGAGACATCCTGCGCATCGGCCCCGCCGGTGGGCTGGAGCGGGGACGCTTCCAGGGCTGCGAATGGGCCCCATTCTATCGGTGGCAGGAAATGGAGGACACGTCCGGCGAGAACTCCTATCTGGAGGCGCTGATGTCCGTGGCCGGGGCCTTTGGCGTTACACCGGAGGACATTGACCGGCTCCACAAGCACGGGTTCGCCCTGGAGGAGATCGAGGACGCCCTGTACAGCGGGGAGCTTTGAACCACGTCCAGCGGCCCTGCGGGGCTTTGGAAATCTGTACGGAAGGGAGGGAGTGTCTATGGAGTGGACTGCCGCCGGATTCGTGCTGACCCTGGCGGTCTTGTGCTTGACGGAGGAACGGGACTTTGCGTGAGGAAAGGAGGGAAACGGGATGTCGATTTTGCTGACGGCTGCTGCCTCAGCCCCGCTGGCGAAGTTCGCCGAGGGCGCTGTCCTGGCCGCATCTGTGTATCTGGTCAGCAGGGGGGCGGGGAAGTGACACAGTGATTGTGTCGCTGTGTCAAAGGATTTCAGGAGTTGATTCGTGGGGGCGGAGATTGCGCGAGCATCCCGGCACCGCTAAAGCGGGCCGGGCTACTCCTCCCCGCCCCCACACCCCCACCCGTCGCTGAATAGTGGAGGATTTATTATACGTTTAGGGAGGCAATTATAATGAGCGGCAATGAATTTATCATGTGCTATAAGGATTGGAATTTTACTGACACATTGACACGACAGCCGTTGACAGGGAATTGACATTTAATTTTTTGGATTGGCTGCGCTTTCAGCTGGATTTTCGTTTAAAATGCATAAACAGGCACCTCCGAACAGCAGCTTTGAGAGCAGACCTGAAATTACGTGAGAGCTCCTCTGCCAAAGCGTCTGTTATTAACTCAAGCATCTTTTCTTCCTTGAGTTTCCGTATATATTCATTTGCATCCGATTTTGAGGAATGTAAATCTCTCGCTTTTTGAAAGGGCCTTTCACAGACTTCTTCCACTTTTCTCTCGTAGACATCAAAGAACCTGCGTAATGAATCTTCATCAGGAAATTTTGTCTGTATAGCTTTTCCGAGCTCCTCCTTTACTGCTACAATTAAGGTCTGGTGAAGGAGCTCTTTGTAAGACAAAAACTCCGGTTCAAAGTGATAAACCATCCCTCGTAAAGCGCTTAGCTTGTCCTCCGGCATCTTGGAAATGTACTCCAAAATTTCTTCAGTGAGCAAGAAATCCCGAGACTGTGCCTCTTGAAAAACGGCTTCAAGAATTTTCGATTCATTAAAAACCATAGGATCGCGGTCCATATGTAAGGCTTCTTCGGCATCAAATTTCAGTAAACAATTGAGCTCTTTTAACTGGCCTGATGAAACCTCAATTTTCTGCTCCTCCCCAGTCTGGCATTTTCGCTCTGCCTTGCTCCACCACGCCCGTGTGGTTTTGCCAAAAACCTTTGAGATTCTCTCCTGGGGTATCTCCAGGCGCTTTCGGCTTTCCATAATTTTTTTGATGTCCGAATTATCTAATGTCATATGTCTCCTCCTGTCGAAGAAAGGATGTCAATTTCTTGTCAACGGATTTGATTTTGGCGGGTCCAATTTGATTTCGTGCTGGGAAAGCGATATTCTCGTTTCATTCAATGTGAAAGGAATGATGTCCATGTCCCAGGAAGAGAAAGCAGAAGAAACTTCCAGCAAGCCAAAAAGTCCGATGTCATTTTCGCCAATGACGTTTAAACCGATGGACTTTGACCATGTTTTACAGGAGGACCGTCCTAATGAAAAAGTAGAATCTCCAACAAAATTACCGACAACTTCTAGAGAGGCACCTATCGGGATACTTATGCCGAAACAAATTTCTATTCCCTTATCCGCTGATCCTCCCGCTAGCGTACCTGTCTGCAAGGTTCCTTTCCCCTTGAATCATGCGGAGCCGGAAGCGGTGCAAAAGCCCTCTCGGGCTACCCCCTATGAGGTCGCCAGATCGCTGATTCGCCGGGGACTGGTCATCAGCGCAGCGAAGCTCCTATATTTCTACGATGGGAGGTCCTTCCAGCCATGCCGAAGAGAGGAGGCGGAAAAGAAAATTGTTGAGCATTGCCGTGATGCAGTCGCGGCGGAAGGGAGGCCGTCGTTTGCCCGCCAAGTCTACCAAATGCTACTTCAGGAGCCGGAAATTTGCCGGGATGACCAGCTGCACCTCAACACCGTGGCCTTTGGCGATTGCCTCTTGAACCTGGACACGCTTGCCACACAGCCCCATTCTCCCAGCATTTTTGTCACGACGCAGCTTCGGGCCTCCTGGTATAAAGGCAATCGGGAGGATTGCCCTAGGTTCAAAGAGTTCTTGGATGCCGTGAGCAACCACGATCCGGTCTTAAAACGTCGAATCTGGCAAGTGATAGGATATCTGCTGGCCCCGGACCAGACAGGCAAGGCCTTCTTCCTTTTTCAGGGAGTCCCCAACTCCGGCAAGTCAGTCCTGGGGAATCTCATTCGCAACTGCTTCGCTGGGGATGTGGTGTCCGCCCTGGACATCAACGAAATGAGCGGGGAATTTGCTCTGTCGGATTTGGTCGGGAAAAAGCTCTGTGTCGACTTTGATCTCCCGGCAGACCCATTCAGCAAACGAGCGGTCAGCAAGCTCAAGAAGCTAACCGGCGGCGACCCGACGTCGAGTAACGTCAAATATTCTGATCGGGTGAAGTTTGTTAACACGGCGAAGCTACTTTTTGCGACAAATCACGCCGCAATCATCCCAAATCAAGATGAGGCATTTTTCGACAGAATGGTGGTAATACCCTTCACTGTGCCGATTCATCGAACCAAGCAGGATCGACAGCTACCTCAAAAGCTGGAGCTGGAACGCGATGCTATTGTTGTCCAGGCCCTGAACGCCTACCGGAAGCTGGCAGACAGCGGCTATGTGTTTGCGGGCGATTATCTACCGAACGCGACAATCTTAGGGATGGAGAACCCTGCCGATGCAGCAGCTCAATTCTTAGCGGAATCCTGTGAATATTTGCCGGGGTGCTGGACATCGACGGAACAGCTCTACTCGGCTTTTGCGTGTCGATATGGTTCTATTTGTGGCAAAAATGAATTTTCCAAATTGGCTTTTCAACTATCTTCGACTATATATCCCCAAGTGGAAAGGCGGCGTAACCGGATTACATCTACCAGCAACCCGACTTATGGGTTTGCAGGGCTCAAACTAAAGGAGGAGATCGTATGAAGTACTGCTCAATTGACAGCTTGCCCTTGGTATTATCGGTTGATGAAGTGGCGCAAACTCTTGAAGTTGGAAAATCTCTAGCCTACGCCTTGATTCGCAGCGGAAGACTGCGCAGCCTTCGGGTTGGTCATAAGATTCGCATCCCTAGGAGCGCTCTTGAAGAATTTCTAAGCGCCTCAAATTGAGCTCCCCAAACGGAGGGGATATCCCCCTCCGTTTGACATCTTTACTTAAAGTATAACACAACCAGGAGGATTTTTATGTCGAAAAAAAGCAGCCGCTCCGCGCAGGGGGCAGGAACTATCCGCAAAAAGACCATTACGCGAAACGGAAAACCGTATTCTTATTGGGAGGCCCGCATCACCACCGGCTACGACCCCGGAACCGGGAAACAGGTTCAGCGTTCTTTCTCCGGCAAGACGCAGAAGGAGGTCCGGGAAAAGATGCAGGCCGTGGCCGTGGAACTGAACAACGGCACTTATAAGGAGCCGTGCAAGCTGACAGTCGGCGAGTGGCTGGATATCTGGAAAGACACCTATTTAAATAACATTAAGCCCCGCACTGTCAAAATCTATGAGAGTGATATCCGGCTGCATATCAAACCGGCCCTGGGGGCAATCCGGCTGGAGACCTTGAACACGCATACGATTCAGAGCTTTTACAACCGGCTTGTACAAAACGAAAAGGGGAAGCGGGCTCTTTCCCCCAAGACGGTGAAAAACATCCATGGAGTTTTACATCACGCATTAAACCAGGCGGCGGCAAATGGGATCATCCGATTTAACCCCGCCGACGCCTGTACGCTGCCCCGCATTGAGCGGACGGAGTTAAAGCCTCTGGACGAGGAGGACATCAAAGCCTTTTTGAAGGTCATACAGGGAACCCGCTACGAAGACATTTTTCTGGTCACCCTGTTTACAGGTATGCGGGAAGGAGAGGTCCTGGGCCTGACCTGGGATTGCGTAGATTTCGAGAAGGGGGCCTTGCTGGTCAACAAACAGCTTCAGCTTCACCAGGAGAAAGAGTTCCAGGGAGCTTATACGCTGGCTTCTCCAAAGAACGGCAAGAGCCGGACCATTGTAACCGCTCCATTCGTCATGAATTGCCTGAAGCGCCGGAAGGTAAAACAGGCAAAGACACGTATGCGTGCGGGAGACGCCTGGAGCAATCCCAATGATCTGGTCTTTACAGACGAGATAGGAGGCCATCTGATTAAGTCCTCTGTTTATCGGGAATACAAGGCCATGGCGAAACGCATTGGAAGGCCGGACGCCCGCTTCCACGATCTTCGTCACTCCTATGCCGTGGCGGCGATTAGCTCCGGGGACGATATTAAAACCGTCCAGGGCAACCTGGGCCACGCCACGGCGGCGTTTACCCTGGATGTTTACGGCCACGTCACCAACAAAATGAAGAGGGAAAGCGCCTCCCGAATGGAGAAATTCATCCAGAGCGTTTCCGGCGCTTGAGCGGGCCAAAAGAGCGGAATTTCACGCCATAAGGGAAAACTAAAGGGAAAACACCCCTCCAGGAGCAAAGATAAAACCCTGTAGCCATTGCGGCTACAGGGTTTTGTTCTGGAGGTGACACCCGGATTTGAACCGGGGAATCAGGGTTTTGCAGACCCTTGCCTTACCACTTGGCTATGTCACCGTCTACATGGTATTATATGCGAACTCCCGGAAAAAGTCCACCCCTTTTTGAAAAAATCTCAGAAATTTTTTTACCCGCCCGGCTCTCTTTTTCCGTCCCCCGTCCCCTCGGCCGAAAACCCAGCGGAGCGGATTTCGGCCGAAAGCGAGGAAATTCCCACCAGAGTGCAGTTTTCGGCGAAGCCGGAAACGGAACGGTGGTGGGAATTTCCGAGCTGGAGCGGGCAACGAGGCTCGAACTCGCTACCTCCACCTTGGCAAGGTGGCGCTCTACCAGATGAGCTATGCCCGCATGTGGGGCACGCCGCATTCGTAAGGCGGCAAGCCGCCAACGACTGCGCAGTGCCCGCATGAATGGTGCCCAGAGCCGGAATCGAACCAGCGACACGTGGATTTTCAGTCCACTGCTCTACCAACTGAGCTATCTGGGCAAGTGGCGACCCGGAACGGGCTCGAACCGTCGACCTCTAGCGTGACAGGCTAGCGTTCTAACCAACTGAACTACCGGGCCGTAACCTCACGTGGAAGGGGCTCAAGAGGGGGAATCTGGTGGGAACAACTGGACTCGAACCAGTGACCCCCTGCTTGTAAGGCAGATGCTCTAACCAGCTGAGCTATGCTCCCAAGTCACCGCCCACGTCAAACGGCATTGACTAGTATACGAAAAGAATCCGGTTTTGTCAAGGCGTATTTCAAAATTTTTTGGTTTTTTCTGAAAATCGAAAAACGGCCCCGGGAAGGCCCTCAGAGCCGTTTCGCTAATCTTTGGAGCTGGGCCTGGAACTCCTCCGGCAGGGGGCAGGAGAGCTCCACCAGCTCCCCGGTGCGGGGATGGACAAACCGCAGGCCCGCGGCGTGGAGGCACTGGCCCCAGAGGCCGGGGGCGGGCTTCCCGTAGATCGGGTCCCCCAGGATGGGGCGGCCGATGTGGGCCAGGTGGACCCGGATCTGGTGGGTCCGCCCGGTCTCCAGGCGGCAGCGGAGATGAGTGTGGCCTGGGTAGCGGGCCAGGACCTCCCAGTGGGTGACGGCGGGGCGGCCCGTGGGGACCACCGCCATCTTCTTCCGGTCTGATGGGTGCCGCCCGATGGGGGCGTCCACGGTTCCGCTGTCCTCCCGGAAGCCGCCCACGGCGATACACTCATAGGTCCGGGCCAGGCTGTGGTCCTGGAGCTGGGCCGCCAGGGCCTGGTGGGCGAAGTCGTTCTTGGCGGCAATGATGAGGCCCGAGGTGTCCCGGTCGATGCGGTGGACAATGCCCGGGCGCAGGGCCCCGCCCACGCCGGAGAGGCTTCCCCCGCAGTGGTACAGCAGGGCGTTGACCAGGGTGCCGTCCGGGTGGCCCGGGGCGGGGTGGACCACCAGGCCCTTGGGCTTGTTCACCACAATCACGTCGGCGTCCTCATAGACCACGTCCAGGGGGATGTCCTGGGGCAGGGCGTCCAGGGGCTCCGGGTCCGGCAGGGTGACCGTCAGGGTTTCCGTCCCGGTAAGCTTATAGTTTTTCGCCAGGGGTTTTCCGTCCCGGGTGACCCGGCCCTCCTCCAAAAGGCGCTGGGCGGCGGAGCGGGTCAGGCCCTCCGCCTGGGAGGGAAGCCAGACGTCCACCCGCTTTCCGGCGTCAGGCTCCGTTGGCCGGAGCGTCAGCGTTTCCATGGGGCTTCTCCTTCTTGTCGTACTTCTCGTAAAACCACTGGTAGTAAATCAGGCCCAGGACGCAGCCGGAGACGATACACATGTCCGCCACGTTAAAGACGGGGTAGCTCTCGTAAAACTGGAGGTGGAACATGTCCACCACGTAGCCCAGGCGCACCCGGTCGAGGATGTTCCCCAGGCCCCCGGAGACAATGAGGCAGCAGGCCAGGGTCCCCAGGGGGTGCCGGACCACCCGGCGGAGGAGCAGGGTCAGGATGGCCAGGACGATGAGGCTGGTGGCGATGATCAGCAGCCAGCGCATCCCAGAGAAGCTGGACCAGGCCGCGCCGTAGTTGTGGACGGTCTTCCACTCCACCAGGCCCGGCAGCAGGGGGCGGGTCTCCCCCAGGGGGAGGGTGAGGGTGATCCAGCGCTTGACCCCCTGGTCCAGGGCCAGCAGGGCCAGGGCCAGCAGGGCGGAGAGGGCGGTGAAGGGCATGGCGGGGGCCTCCTTTGGGGGAAATGGTGTTCCCTGACAGTGTACACGCTTTTTGGGGAAAAGGCAAGGGCGGCGTTTTGGGGATTTTGCTTGAAAAGCGGGAGAATTTATGGTAGGATGGCTTTAGAGATGAGCATTACAGAGTGGGGAGGAAATCTTTCATGGCAGAGGAAATGACCGAGCCCGTACAGGAGGCTCCTGAACAGGCGGTCCCGGAACAAGCGGCTTCCGGACCGGCGGCTGTCGCGGAGGCGGTGGTGGAGCAGGCGGCCCGTCCGCCCGCCCCGGCTGAGAAGGACCAGAAGAAGGGCGGCTCCGCGCTGACGGTGCTGACGGTGCTGCTGGTCCTGGTGGGCGTGGTCGATCTGGCCCTGTGGGGCCTGGCGGGCTTCTATTTTCTCCAGGGCGGCTTCTAAGCGGGCCCCCGGCGGCTGACAAAGAGGACAACACAAGGCCCCGCCGTTTCGGCGGGGCCTTTGCTTTTGCTCAGGCGGGGATGTCCTCCCTGGTGACCAACAGCTTGCTGTCCTCCACCGTCAGCGCGGCGGTGTCGCCCTCTTTGAGGGTGCCGTCCAGCATCCGCTCGGCTACGGCATCCTCCACCTTGCTCTGGATGCAGCGGCGCAGGGGCCGGGCGCCGTACTTGGGGTCGTAGCCCTCCCGGACCAGCTCCGCCACCGCCTCGTCGGAGGCGTTCAGGTGCAGGCCCATGGCCTCCATCCGGGCGGAGACGGTCTCCAGCATCCGGCGGGCCACCTCGTGGATGTCCTCCTCCGTCAGGGCCCGGAAGACGATGATGTCGTCGATGCGGTTCAGGAACTCCGGGCGGAAGGTCTGGCGGAGCTCCGCCATGACGGTCTCCTTGGCCTGGAGGAATTTCTTCTCCGCGTCGTCCTGGGGCGTCTCGTCGGAGTTGAAGCCCAGGCGGGTCCCGGCGGTGGTCAGGCTCTTGGCCCCGATGTTGCTGGTCATGACAATGACCGCGTTTTTGAAGTCCACCGTCCGGCCCTGGGAGTCCGTGATGCGCCCGTCGTCCAGAATCTGGAGGAGGATGTTCCACACGTCCTCATGGGCCTTCTCAATCTCGTCGAAGAGGATGACGGAATAGGGCTTCCGGCGGACCCGCTCGGTGAGCTGTCCGCCCTCCTCGTGCCCCACATAGCCCGGCGGGGAGCCGATGAGGCGGGAGACGGTGTGGCGCTCCATATACTCGGACATGTCGATGCGGATAATGGCGCTCTCATCCCCGAACATGGCCTCCGCCAGGGACTTGCACAGCTCCGTCTTGCCCACGCCCGTGGGGCCCAGGAAGAGGAAGGAGCCCGTGGGCCGCTTGGGGTCCTTCAGCCCCACCCGGCCCCGGCGGATGGCCCGGGCCACGGCCTGGACGGCCTCGTCCTGGCCCACGACCCGCTTGTGGAGGATGTCCTCCATGTGCAGAAGCCGGGTCCCCTCGTCCTCCGTCAGGCGGGTGACGGGGATGCCCGTCCAGCCGGAGACCACGGCGGCGATGTCCTCCGCCGTCACGGGGCGGTGCTGCCGGGGGCTGGTGCGGCGCTTCTCCCGCTCCTGCTCCACCTGGTCCTGGTAGTTGCTCTCAATGTCCCGCAGCTGGGCGGCGGTCTCGAAGTCCTGGCGCTGGATGGCGGCCTCCTTGTCCTTCGCCAGGGCGGCGATCTTCTCCTCCAGGCTTTTCAGCTCCGGGGAGATCTCCTCCTGCTCCATGCGGACCCGGGAGGCGGCCTCGTCCATGAGGTCGATGGCCTTGTCGGGGAGGAAGCGGTCCGAGATATACCGGGCGGAGAGGGTGACGGCGGCCTCCAGGGCCTCGTCGGTCAGCTGGAGCTTGTGGTGGGCCTCGTACTTCTCCCGGAGGCCCTTCAAAATCTCCAGGCTGGCCTCCTGGCTGGGTTCGCCCACCTGGACGGGCTGGAAGCGGCGCTCCAGGGCGGCGTCCTTCTCGATATACTTCCGGTACTCGTTGAGAGTCGTGGCCCCGATGACCCGGATCTCGCCCCGGCCCAGGGCGGGCTTGATGATGTTGGCCGCGTCCACGGCTCCCTCGGCAGACCCCGCTCCCACGATGGTGTGAAGCTCGTCGATGAAAAGGATCACGTCCCCGGACTTCTTCACCTCGTCCAGGGCCTTTTTGATGCGCTCCTCAAACTCGCCCCGGTATTTGGTCCCGGCCACCATGCCGGAGAGGTCCAGGGAGAGGATGCGCTTGTCCAGGAGGTCGTCGGGCACGTCCCCCATGACGATCTTCCGGGCCAGGCCCTCGGCAATGGCGGTCTTGCCCACGCCGGGCTCGCCGATGAGGCAGGGGTTGTTCTTGGTCCGGCGGGAGAGGATTTGAATCACCCGCTGGATTTCGTCGTCCCGGCCTACCACGGGGTCCAGCTTGCCGTTCCGGGCGTCGGCGGTCAGGTCCCGGGTGAACTCCCGGAGGGTTTTACCGCTCCCGGCGCCGCTGGCCCCGCCGGAGGAGGGGCCCCGGTCGTCCCGGGGGGCGGCGGGCTGGCGGCTCTGGGGCCGCTGGTTCAGCTTCTGCATCAGGGCGGCGTAGAGGGGCCGGGCCTCCACCCCCGCGGTGCGGAGGATGCGGACGGCCATATTGTTCCCCTCCCGCAGGAGGCCCGCCAGCAGGTGCTCCGTGCCCACATAGGGGCTGCCGCTGCGGACGGCGTCCTCCACGGCGATCTCCACCACCCGGCGGGCCCGGGGGGTCAGGCCCTGGGCGGGGTTCCCCCCAGGGAGGCCCGCACCCACGCTGCGCTTGATGATTTGGACGATCATGTCGTCCGTGAGCCCGGCCTCCAGGAGCACGTCGTGGGCAGTGCCCTGGTCCTCCCGGATCAGGCCCAGCAGCAGATGCTCGGTACCCACGTAGCCGTGGCCCAGCTCCCCGGCGGCCTCCTGGCTGAGGCGGAGGGACTCCTCCGCGCCGGGACTGAATTTTTTCTCATTCATATGCGGTACACTTCCTTTCGTGAAGCTCGGTGTTCAGTTCTGTTCCATGCTGTGGATCCGGTCCCGGAGCTCCGCCGCCCGCTCGAAGTTCTCCTCGGCGACGGCCCTCTGCATCTCCATGCGCAGGGCATTGAGCTCCCGCTCTTTGGAGATTTCGTTCTGTTCCTCCTGCTCCAGCAGGGTGTCCTGGGACTTCTGGGGCTCCCGCGCGGCCTCCGCCGGGGCGCCCAGGGCGGGCATGTCGGCGAAGAAGTCGTCGAAGGGACTCTCCAGCATACGGCTCATCCGCCCCAAGAGGGAGGGGACGGGGGTGAAGAAGTCCTCGAACAGCCCGCCGCCGAAGAGGTTCCGGGTCATCCTCTGACTGTAGGCCGCCAGCTTCTGGGTGTAGCCCAGCTTCTCGGCGCATTCGCTGCACAGGTGCTTCTCGGTGACCTGTCCGTTGACGTTGCTCTGGTAAACAAAGGTGACTTCATTCTTGCCACAATGTTCGCATTTCATAATCAGTACCTCCTATATAGTGCAAATGTTTTTTGGCTGCTTCATTTTATGAGCCGCTAGACCTGAAGAATCAGGACGTTTTTCAGCACGTCCGCCCGAACCTGGTCCCGGAGCTCCCGGGGCACGGCCCCCAGAGCCTTGTCGCCCACGGCGGCCAGCAGGGTCCGGGCCAGGTCCTCCGTCAGGGCCCCGGCCTCCGCCAGATTGCCCAGGATGGCCCGGGCGGAGGGCAGGTCCACCCGGTCCCCCAGGGAGTTGATGACGTGCATCAGGAGCGTCTCCCGGTCTACCCGGACCCGGGTGATGCGGATATAACCGTTGCCGCCCCGGCGGCTCTCCACGATATAGCCCCGCTCGGGGGAGAAGCGGGTGGACATGACGTAGTTGATCTGGCTGGGCACGCAGTTGAACCGCTGGGCCAGCTCGCCCCGCTGGACCTCCAGCACGCCGTCCCCGGTCTCATCCAGGCATTCCTGCAGGAAGCCGGCAATCAAATCGGAAATCCCCATGGGAGCGCCTCCTTTGACTTTGACTATCTTTGATGTTTGGGATGATGCTAGTATAACACCCCTGGGGGAAATGTCAAGGGGGAAACTTTGACTTTCTTTGACGTTTGTGAAAACAAATTGTGAACGGCAAAATTTTTCCATGGGGGCGTTCACAAAGCTCTTGCTTTTTTTCGAGAGTATGCTACAATGGGGATACAATTCTAATGGAGGTGCAACCCATGGCCTATAAGATCACTTCTGCCTGTGTCAGCTGCGGCGCCTGCTCTGACGCCTGCCCCGCCGGCGCCATCAGCCAGGGCGATGATTCCTATGTCATCGACGCTGCCGCCTGCCTGGACTGCGGTTCTTGCAGCGACACCTGCCCCAACGGCGCCATCGTCCCCGAGGAGTAATTTACTGCTAAAAGGGATACATAAAAGCCCTGTGAGCCATGCTCACGGGGCTTTTTGTCATATTCCCGACAGGTCAAAATCCGGGGTGTACTCCTCCTTGGCGGAGGTGCGCTCCTGGGTGTAGCCGTCCACAATGCCGCAGTTCTCCATGTATTCCGCCGCCGCCCGGTACTCGGCCCGGGTCACGTGCCGGGCCAGGGGGCCGCTGGCCCCGGGCTGGGGGGTGTACTGGCTCATGAGGGAGAACAGCACCTCCCCGGGGCGGAAGGCTTCCGACACCCAGTCGATGCAGCGGCGGGTATTCTCCAGCTCCCCGGGGAGCAGCAGGTGGCGGATCAGCACGCCGGATTTGAGCGCGCCGTTTTCCATGCGGTAAGGTCCCGTCTGGCGGAACATCTCCAAAATGGCCGGGGCGGCGCGGTCAAAATAGTCCGGGGCGGCGGAGTATTTCCCGGCGGGGCCGGGGAGGGCGTATTTCAGGTCCGGCAGGTAGATCTGGACCTTTCCCGTCAGGGACCGCAGGGTGGGGACGCTTTCATAGCCCCCGCAGTTCCACACCACCGGGACGGGCCAGGAGCCCTCCCCCAGGGCCTCCAGGATGGCGGGGGTGAAATGCGTGGGGGTCACCAGGTCCAGGCAGGCCGCCCCTCCGGCGATGAGCTCCCGGAAGATCTCCCGGAGGCGGGGGACGGAAACGGGCTTCCCCACGCCGCCCTGGGAGATGGGCTTGTTCTGGCAGTAGGCGCAGCGGAGATTGCAGCCGGAGAAGAAGACGGCCCCGGCTCCATGCTCCCCCACCAGGCAGGGCTCCTCCCACTGGTGGAGCATGGCCCGGGCTACAACCGGCGTGGAGGGCATCCCGCAGACGCCGCCGGGGCGGTCCGGCGTCCGTTCCGCATTGCAGTTCCGGGGGCAGAGGGCGCAGGTCATAGGGCGTTTACGTCGAAGTCCGGGCCCAGATCACCGGCCATCCAGTGGCGGCGGCAGAGGCCGATGTATTTGTCGTTGGCCCCCAGGACCACCTGCTCGCCCTCCTTCAGGACCTTGCCGTGTTCGTCGAAGCGGGCGTTGAAGGTGGCCTTTTTCCCGCACCAGCAGATGGTCTTGACCTCCTCAATCTTGTCCGCCATGACCAGGAGCTGGTAGCTTCCGGGGAACAGCTCCCCCTTGAAGTCCGCCCGGAGGCCGTAGCACATGACGGGGATGTCCAGCCGGTCCACCAGGTCCACCAGGTACATGACCTCCTCCTTTGTGAGGAACTGGGCCTCGTCCACGATGATACAGGCGTTCTGCTGGAGCTCCATGGCCGTCATCTTCTGCATCTCGTCGAAGTACACGCAGGGGTACTTCAGCCCAATGCGGGAGTAGACCATGTGGTCCCCGTCCCGGGCGTCCAGCCGGGGCTTCACCATCAGGGCCTTCTGGCCCCGCTCCTCGTAGTTGAAGCGGGCCATCAGGGCGTTGGCGGACTTGCTGGAGCCCATGGCTCCATACTTAAAGTATAATTGCGCCATAATAATACAAAAAGCGATGGATTTCGACGGGTTACTCCTCGCTCTCTTCCTCCTCTTTTGTTTCTTTGGTTTCAGCTGGGGCGGCAAAGGGGTCGTAGACCTCCGGCGGGTCCGGCATGCAGAGGACCATCTTTTTGCACTCCCGGCAGAGCCAGACGGTTTTATAACGGCTCCAGCCGCTGTATTCATCCAGCAGGTCCATGGCGTCCCCGTCCAGGCCCCGGATGAGATCGAACTTGTAGACGCCGGGATACCAGCGGACTGCGTCCCGGCCGCCGGTGAGGAAGCCCTGCTCCATCTCCCTGCCGCACCAGGGGCAGGGCTCCGGGGGAAGGCGTTTGGCCTCTTCTTTTTCCTTCGCCTTGGCCTTGCGGTCCTCGTTCCAGGCCTTCAGGCTGTCAAGGGGATTTGCTTGCGGCTCCTTGGGGGCAGGCCAGCGCTTGTCCGGCTTGCGGTCCCAGGGGTCCTCGCTCTGCTTCCAAAAGGGCATGGGGGTCCCTCCTATTCTCTCAGCGCCCGCTCGGCCTCCTCCCGGCAGCGGGCGAAGGCGGAGGGGACGGCGTGGTGTTCCAGGCTGTCGGCCCAGGTGAAGTCGGGCGGACCTTCCCCGGCAACTTCCAGGGTGTAGCAGGTCATGCGCCACTCCACGTGGGTGAAGATGTGCTTTGCCGTCAGGCGGTGTTTCCAGCCCCTGGGCTCCAGGCCCCAGGCCCGGACCGCCTCGGCGGCGGCGGGCTCGTCCAGGGCGTCCTCCACGTTGGGGAATTCCCACAGGCCCGCCAGCAGGCCGGAGGCCGGGCGCTTCCGCAGGGCCACCCGGCCCTCCCGGAGGAGGAGGAAGACGGTCTTCTCCTCCACCCGGCGGGATTTCTTCGGGGCCTTGACGGGCAGGCTCTCCGCCGTGCCCCGGGCCCTGCCCAGGCAAAGCTCCCGGACGGGGCAGAGGAGGCACTTGGGCGGGCCGTTCGGCACGCAGACCGTGGCCCCCAGCTCCATGAGGGACTGGTTGAAGATCCGCACGTCCGGCTCCGCCTCCGGGAAGATGTCCCGGATCTGGGCGCGGACGGCTTTTTTCGTCTGGGGGGCGGCAATGTCGCTGTGGTCGTCCGTCAGGCGGGTCACCACCCGGAGGACGTTGCCGTCCACGGCGGCCTCCCGCCGGGCAAAGGCCGCCGAGGCAATGGCGGCGGCGGTGTAGTCGCCTACGCCGGGGAGCTCCAACAGGCCCGCATACGTGTCGGGGAAGCCGCCCCGGTCCGCCACCAGCCGGGCCGCCCGCTGGAGATTCCGGGCCCGGCTGTAGTAGCCCAGGCCCTCCCAGAGCTTCATCAGCCGGTCCGACCGGGCGGAGGCCAGGGCCTCCACTGTGGGGAAGGCCTCCAGAAACCGGGCATAGTAGCCCAGCACCGCCGCCACACGGGTCTGCTGGAGCATGATCTCCGAGACCCAAATCCGATAGGGGTCCCGGGTCCGCCGCCAGGGGAGGTCCCGGGCGTTTGCCTGGTACCACGCCAGCAGGGGCGGGGGGAGCTGTGATAATGTCATAGCGTTCTCACTCATGGGGAAGATTATAGCACAGATTTTTTTTGCTTGACATACCTAGTTTTGCTATGTATAATAAGCATAGAAATTCTAGGTATCAAACGGAGGCGGACGCGATGAAGAAACAGGCCATTGAGCATACCCGGCTGCTGGCGCTGTCGTTGTTGGCGGGGGAGGACATGTATGGCTACCAGATGATCGTGGAGCTGGCCCGGCGGTCCAACCACACCTTCGACATGAAGGAGGGGACGCTGTACCCGGTGCTCCACGGGCTGGAGCAGGAGGGCTTTGTGGAGGCCTACCGCAAGCAGGCCCCCACGGGGCGGGAGCGGAAGTACTACCATCTCACCCGGAAGGGCCAGGGGGCCCTCCGGGAGGAGGAGGCCGCCTGGAAGCGCTACTCCGGGGCGGTGAACGACGTGCTCCGGGGCGGTGCGGAGGCCGAGCCGGTATGACCCGGCGGGAATTTATGTACCAGGTCCTCTCCCCCTTGGGGCGGCTGACGGCGGAGGAGCGGGAGAACGTCCGCCGGGAGCTGGAGGAGCACGTGGAGGACCGGATGGAGACCCTGCTGGACATGGGCTGGGACGAAGAGTTGGCGGAGTCCCGGTGCCTGGAGGCCATGGGGGACCCGGCGGAAATCGGCCAGGAGATGGCGAAGCAGTACCGGGGCCGGGGTTGGCTGTGGATTGGCCGGGCGGCGGTGGCGCTGACCGTGGTGATGTGCGTCCAGGCCTTGCTGGGGTTTGGGCTGCTGTCCAACGCCTGGGACAGCCTGGAGGCCCGGTTCTGCCCGTCCACGGCCATTTCCATCGGCGAGCTGAAAAACGTGGAGGCCGTGGAGGACTTGGACATCCAAACGGAGGTCGGGAACGACGTGCTGCGGATTTACCAGGTGTCCGTAGGGGAGAAGGATGGCCAGCGGGCGGCCATGGTGCTGGCCTGCGCATACGACCGTTGGCCCTTCGGCGTCGTGGCGGCCGGCCTGAGAGTCAGGAGCACTGTGGTCAGCCAGCGGGGGGAAATGGGGACCAGCGGCGGGAGCCGGGGAAACTATGGGGCGGAATATGCCGTCCACTGGGCCCCGGTGGAGCCGGGGGACACCCACGTGGTCTGGGTATACCACGCCATAGGCGAGATGATCCGGCTGGAAATCCCCCTGCCGGGAGGGGAGGAGACGGCATGAAGAAAACAAAAATGTCCTCCCGGAGGAGGCGGACCCTTCGCCGCCTTCTCATCGCGGCGGCGGCGGTGCTTCTGGTGAACCGGATTTTCCTGATCGGCCTTCTGTTCCCTATCCAGGCCATCCGCCACAACGAGGAGCGGGAGGGCACGGGCCGGACGGCAGTGGTCCGCCGGGACTGGGCCCCGGAAGTCTACAAGAGCCAGCTGGTCTACCTGACGGAAAACGAGAACGTCACCATGCTCAACGGGGCACGGCTGACCTATCTGGGATGGATGAACAGCTTCAGCTTCCCGCTGGACTGTACGGAGGAGGCCCCCATTCACGGCGGCTGGTGGTCCATAAGCCGCCAGGGCCGGGAGCTGAACCTTTTTTATGTGTTCGGGAGAATCGACGACCCGGAGATTGCCTGGCTGGAAGTCTTCCGGCTGCGTAACGGCGACCCCTTGGACGAGGAGCGGATTGGCCGGACATCCGGCAATTGGGGAATTAATCGGAGCAGTGAGTTTTGGATAGAAAAGGACGGATGGTCCTACTTCCTGTTGAAGACATACCCCGTGGATTGGAACGACTACCCGCTGGGCTTTTCTGTGGTTGCCATTGGCTATGACGACGCGGGAAACGAGATTGCCCGGGTGGCGCTGGACGGGGGCGGGTCGTCGAGCTCCGGGTGAAGGAAAGGGCCTTGCGCCGGGCCGGGTTTTATGGTATGGTAAACGCAAAGGAAACGGAAGGAGGCCGGACCATGGAGCTCAGTGTGAACGGACGGCAGAGGCGGGCGGTTCAGACGGCGGAAGCCGCGCCCCAGGCGGAGAAGAAGTCCGCCGGAACAAACACGGCCCCGGTCAAGCCCAGGGCCGACAAGGCCGACTGGTCCCAGGCGGCGCTGGCCTTCCTCCGGGAGATGGACCAGCAGAGGATGGAGGAGGAGCGGAAGCGCCTGGAGGCCAAGCAGCAGAAGAACGGGGAGCTGGAGATGCTGTCCAAGTCCCTGGACGTGATGGAGAAGTGCCGGAAGATCGCCTCCCGCATCATGAAGGGGGACAAGGTGCCGCCCCAGGACGAGCAGTATCTGATGGAGTGCGACCCGGACGGGTACAAGCTGGCCCTGGTCTGCCGGGTACCCAAGGAGAAGCCCAAGGAGTGGGAGTCCGTCCTGGAGGAAGACGAGGAGCAGGAGGGGACCGGGAGCGCCGGGCCCGCCGAAGAGGCGGCGGAGGCCGCGGAGCCCTCCGGGGATGCGGCGGAGTGCTGAAAAAAATTTCAAGGCGGCGGGGAAGCTTCCCCGCCGCCTTGTCTGTCTCAGTGGCGCTCGCTGATGAACTTTTCCAGCAGCCGGGAGACCTCCCGAATGTCGATGGGCTTGGCTACGTGGGCGTTCATGCCCGCGTCCAGGCATTTTTTGATGTCCTCCGAGAAAGCGTCGGCAGTCATGGCGATGATGGGGATATCCTTGTCGGGCCTGTCCAGGGCGCGGATGGCCGCCGTGGCCTCGTAGCCCGTCATGACGGGCATCCGGAGGTCCATGAGCACCGCGTCGTAGAAGCCCACGGGGGAGGCCAGGAACTTGTCCACGCAGATTTTCCCGTTCTCCGCCCACTCCAGCTCCAGCCCTAAGTCCGAGAGAAGCTCGCTGGCGATCTCCCAGTTCAGGTCGTTGTCCTCCGCCAGGAGGATGTGGCGGCCGGTGAAGTCGGCATAGCGCTCCTCGCAGACGGGCTCCTCGGATTCCCCGGCGGCGCTGACGAAGGGCTTGAGCCCGTAGAAGAGAGTGGAGCGGAACAGGGGCTTGGAGATGAAGCCGGTGATGCCCGCCTCCCTGGCGTCCGACTCAATTTCGCTCCAGTCGTAGGCGGAGATCAGCATAATGGGCGTCTCGCTGCCGAAGCGGCGGCGGATCTCCTTGGCGGCGGCGATGCCGTCCATGTCCGGCAGCTTCCAGTCCAGGAGGATGATGTGGTAATGGTCCCGGATGCTGGCCCAGTGCTCCAGCATCTCCAGGGCCTTCTCCGCGTTCAGGGCCCAGTCGGCCTTGACGCCGATGGACTTCAGGGAGGCGGTGGTGCTCTCGCACAGCTGCTGGTCGTCGTCCACCACCAGGATGTTCCACTCGGGGAGGATCATCTCCTCCTCCGGGGTCTCGGCCCGCTCCAGGTCCAGGGTGACGTGGAACTCGCTGCCCTTGCCCAGCTCGCTTTCCACCTCGATGGTGCCGCCCATGGTGTCCACAATGTATTTCGTGATGGCCATGCCCAGGCCGGAGCCCTCGGTCCGGCGGACCCGGGCGCTGTCCTCCCGGACGAAGGACTCGAAGATCTTGGCCTTGAACTCCGGGGTCATGCCGATGCCGTTGTCCTTGACCACGATGTGGGTCCGGACGTAGCCCTCTCCCTTGGGAGATTCTTCCTCGTAGAGAGAGACCTGGATGAGCCCGCCGTCGGGGGTGAATTTCAGGGCGTTGCCCAGGATGTTTAGAAGGACCTGGTTCAGCCGGACGCTGTCGCAGCAGACATTCTCCGTGGAGATGTCGTGGATGAACACGTCGAACTGCTGGTGCTTGGAGCGGACCTGGGGCTGGGCGATGCTGACGATGCTGTCCATGACCTCCCGGAGGGAGACCTGGTCCATGTTCAGCGTCAGCTTGCCGCTTTCGATTTTGCTCATGTCCAGCACGTCGTTGATAAGGCCCAGGAGGTGGCGGCTGGAGAGGGTGATTTTTTTCAGGCAGTTTTGCACCTGCTGCTTGTCGTCAATGTTGGCGGTGGCGATGGCCGTCATGCCCACGATGGCGTTCATGGGGGTCCGGATGTCGTGGGACATGTTGGAGAGGAATTCGCTCTTGGCTTTGTTGGCGTGGACGGCCTCCTTCCGGGCGGCCTCCAGCTCCACCATCTGCTCCCGGAGAAGCCGGAAATACTGCCAGAACACCAGCAGCAGGGCCAGCAGCACCACGGCGCAGCCCAGGAAGGCCATGTACAGCCAGGTGCGGCTGAGCTCGCTGACGGATTCGTCCAGCTGGCCGTAGGGCAGCACGGTGATGAGAAACCACTCGGAGTAGGGGAGCTTGTTGCACTGCAGGTGCCGCCGCTCGCTGCCGAAGGTGAGGAGCGTGGTGTAGTCCTCTCCGGCGTCCATGGCGGCCTCCAGCTCCCGGATGTACCGATCCCCGCTTTCCCCCTGTTCCTCGAACATGGCCTGGATGCGGTCAAAGTAGTTCTCCCGGAAGGCGTCGCCGCTGCGGATGACGAAGGTGCCGTCCCGGCGGATGATGTGGGAGTAGACCAGGGTGTTCTCACTGTAAAGGGAGAGGGTCTCGGCGATGTAATCGGCGGGGAGGCTGGCCACCAAAGCGGTGGCGACGGTCCCGTCGGACATGACGTATTCGGCGGAGACGCCCAGGAGGATGTCCTTCTCCCCGTGGTCGGTGGAAGCCACCGCCACCTTTTTGTCCCCGTTATTCATGGAGCGGAGGAAGGGCTCCGGGTCCGCCAGGAGGGGCTCCTCGCCGTAAATCATGTCGAACTCGCCGGTGGGAGAGTAGTAGGCCAGGGCCTCGAAGCCCCGGGTCTGGGCGTTGTCGGCCAGCTCCGCCCGGAGAACCTCGGCGGGGGCGTCTTTGGGGTGGAAGCCCTCTACCAGGGCCTCCAGCTGGGAGAGGCGGAGCTGGATGGTGGTCTCAAAGTGCTGGGTGACCTTCTCCCCCATGCCGGTCATGTAGGTGGTGCCCACGGCGCTGATGGTATCGGCGCTCTTTTGGGTCATGAAGAAGGCCATGAAGGAAAAGATGCCCACCGTCAGCAGCAGAACCAGCGCCAGGCTGACGGTGAGGAAGCGGCTGGCGCTGCTGTACTGCCTTTTCATCCCGCGCTCTCCTTCTGAAAGGCCCGGATGGCGGCCACGGTCTGGGCGTAATCCGCCCGCACCTCCTCCGCCAGGGCGTCGGCCTTCGGCGTGTAGCCGTTCCGCAGGGATTCGCAGAGACGGCTGCTGGAACCCTGGAGCTTGTCGATGCTCAGGTTCTGGCACACGCCCTTGATGGTGTGGGCGGCCCGGAAGGCCTCTTCGTAATTCTTCTCCTCCAAAGAGCGGCAGAGGAGCTCATAGCTGCCGTCGCTCAAAAATTTCAAAACAAATTTCTGGACCAGCCGTTCGCTGCGCAGACGGCCGATGGCGTCGTCATAGTTGCCGCCCATGGCGGCGTAGCACTCCTGTAAGGTCATGTGGATGCTCCTCCTTTATTTTAAAACGTTTTCCCCCGGGTCCTGCCCGTCCTCGATGGGGGAGATGACGGAGAGGGTGTCGCGCATGGACTCGTCATAGAAACGGTACTGGCCCCGTCCGCCCCGCTTGACGGTGTAGAGGGCCGCGTCCGCCGCGTGGAACAGGGCGTCGTAGCCGCCGGGGACCGTGGCCGTCAGGGCCGCGCCCATGCTGACGGAGAGGGGGAACTGCTCAAACCGGCCGCAGAGAGACTGGAAGATGCGGGAGAGAACGGCGTCCACGTCGTCCTTATACTCCAAGAAAATGAGGAACTCGTCCCCGCCCACCCGGGCGGCGATGTCGCCGCCCCGGATGCACTGGCGGAGCTTCTCCGCCAGGTGGACCAGCACCTGGTCCCCGAAGGAGTGGCCGTAGGTGTCGTTGGCGGACTTGAAGTGGTCCAGGTCGAAGATGACCAGGGCGTAGGACGCGGTGGGGCGGGTCTCAATGCGCTCGAGGATGCGCTTCTTGGCGTAGGCGTGGTTTAAAAGGCCGGTGAGGGCGTCGTGGGAGGCCATGCGCTCCAGGGCGCTGAGCTTCATCCGGGAGTCGTGGATGTCGATGGCCTTTCCGATGGCCCCCGTGTACCGGGGGGGCTCGTCGCTGGACCAGGTGGCCCGGGCCACGATCTGGGTCCAGCGCCAGGAGCCCTTGTAATTCAGCTTGCAGTCGTAGGTCACCACCGGCAGGTCCGGGCTGGTGCTGCGCAGTGCGTCGGAGAGGTTCTGGACGTCCGCGGCCTCCATGACGCCCTGGGCGGAGGGCTGGTGGAAGGGGTCCATGATGATCTCGTTCAGGCCCAGGTGGTCCGCTCCCCAATGGGAGAGGGTGACCATGGGCGGGGAGACCGTGAACTCGAACTGAATCTCCTTGCTCATGTCGGCGAAGAAGCTGTACTTCATCCGCTCGTGCTCTAAGAGCTGGAGGGTCCGCTCGGAGGCGGTGAGCTCCTCGTGGCGGCGGATCTCCTGGGCCACGTTGCGCATCTCCCGGCGGTCCCGCTGGGTGACGGAGTTGCTGCCGCTCATCAGCATGGGCAGGTCCGGGGACAGCTCCCGCAGGCAGTCCAGCAGCAGGGGGTTGAAGGCGCCGCACTGGCCCGCCAGAATCATCTCCACCGCCTTCTCGTGGGAGAAGGAGTCCTTATAGCACCGTTTGGAGGTCAGGGCGTCGTACACGTCCGCCAGGGCCACAATCTGGGCTGAGATGGGGATCTCGTCCCCCCGGAGCCCGTCGGGATAGCCCCGGCCGTCCCAGCGCTCGTGGTGCCAGCGGCAGATGTCGTAGGCCACCTTCACCAGCGGGTCGTCCTGGTGAATGGGGAGGTTCTCCAGCATCTCCGCCCCGGCCATGGAGTGGGTCTTCATGACGGCGAATTCCTCGTCGGTGAAGCGGCCGGGCTTGTTGAGGATCTTTTCGTCGATGGAGATTTTCCCGATGTCGTGGAGGGCCGAGGCCGTGCAGATCATGGAGATGTCCGTGGGGGAGAGCTGGTAGCGGTCCGTCTTCTGGACCAGGTGGTTCAGCATCAGCTCCGTCAGGGTGCGGACGTTGAGGACGTGAAGGCCGCTCTCGCCGTTCCGGAACTCCACGATGTGGCTGAGGATATCAATCAGCAGGCTGCTGCGCTGCTCATTTTCATAGATTTGGTCCGCCACCATGTTGGCCAGGCGCTTCTGCTTGGCGTAGAGCATGATGGTGTTGACCACCCGGCGGTGGACGATCAGCGCGTCGAAGGGCCGGGAGATGAAGTCCGTGACGCCCAGCTCATAGGCCCGCTCAATGTGGCTGGAGCCGGTCTCGGCGGAGATCATGATGACGGGGATGTCCTCGATCCAGTGGTTCTGGGCCATGACGTCCAGGACGCCGAAGCCGTCCATCCGGGGCATGACGATGTCCAGCAAAACCAGGGAGATCTCGCTCCCCCGCTGCTGGAGCAGGCCCACGCCCTGGAGCCCGTCCTCGGCCTCGATGATCTCATATTCATCGTCCAGCATGTCCGCCAGAATGGCACGGTTCAGCTCCGAGTCGTCCACGATTAAAATTTTCTGCTTCTGTTCAGCGCTCAAAAGGGATCACTTCCTTTGGTCCTCTGGTTTTACTGCCGGAAAAGGCGGACCCCAAAAAGAGGGGGCCGTAAAGTATCCATATTACAACATATAGATTTTACCACAGAAAATTGAAAATAGCAAGGACAAACCGGGGAGAAGATGGGCCTCGCCCCGTCATTTTGCCACTGCTATTTTTTGGAAACAGCCCGGCGAATTTTACAAAAACAGACAAAAATATGACAAAAAATTGTCATAGCCGCCAAGGGACGCAAAAGGAGGACCCGCAGGGGTGGAGATTTTTGGAGAAACCGGCAAAACTAGAGGAAATTGATGAGATTTTGTGAAAAATGGAAGATGTGCCCGGTAAAAAAGTACTTGATTTTTTTGGGAGAATAGTTCATAATGAGGGTTACCCGTTGGACTAAGCGGAGATTAGTGTTGCAAAACTCACATGTAAAACAGAGAAACGGCGTTCAGCCGGGCGGAATGAAAAGGCGTTCCGCCGAATAAGATGGAGGGCCATTTATACGTACCGGAAAAACGCGCGCCTTGGCTGACAACCCGCGCGTTTGTCTTGCCCGGAGGAAGCGGGCGGGACCGGGGCGGGCCCGGAAAACAGGACCTGACTGGAGGGTGGAACCACATGGATTTCCTGTCGAGCAATTCATCTATCATGCTGGAAAAGTCCCTGAGCTACCTGTGGACGAAGCAGGCGGCCATCGCGGACAACGTGGCCAACGCGGAGACCCCGGGCTATAAGGAGAAGGTCGTCACCTTCGAGGAGAGCCTGAAGAGCAAGCTGCTCCGGGCCTCCCGGGGGGCCGCGCCGGTGAAGGACATGCGCGCCGTGCTGGAGGGAACGCCCTTCCGCGTGACGGAGCAGACGGTCCAGACCCGGATGGACGACAACGGCGTCAACGTCACGGCCCAGATGTCCGAGGCCATCCGCAACGCCTATCAGATGCGGTATGTGATGAGCTCCCTCAACACGGACCTGGCGATTCTGAACACCGCCATCCGGGGCCAGTGATTTGAGGAGGCTTCCCGGGACGGCGGCAGACGCTTTTCCGATTTATAGCGTTAAATAAGATCTGCCGGAGGGCAGCGCAAACGATTACGGGACCGGCTTGTCCGGCCCCGCGAAGGACTGCCGGGGCGCACCCGGCGGGGAATGGAGAGTTTGACCTATGGCATTTTTGAGTTCAATGAACATTGTGGCCTCCGGCATGACGGCCCAGCAGCTGCGGCTGGACATCGTGGGGGAGAACGTGACCAACTCCACCACCACCCGTGTGGAGGGGGGCGAGGGGGCCTACCGGAGGAAGATGGTGGTCTTCGAGGCCAAGACCGGCCGGGACGAATTCCGCCGGGCCATGGCCCGGGCCTCCACGGGCATGGTGCCCAACGGCCAGGCCGCCGGCGGCGTGCAGGTGGCGCAGATCGTGGACGACCCCTCTCCCATGAAGCTGGTCTACGACCCCACCCACCCGGACGCCAACGAGGACGGCTATGTGGAAATGCCCAACGTGGACATGGTGAAGGAAATCGCCGACGCCATGGCGGCCACCCAGGCCTTCTCCTCCAATGTCACCATGTTCAACACCATGAAAACCGTCATCACGGACGGGCTGCAGATTGGAAAGTAACCCCTAAAAAGGATTGAGTTAAGAGGAGGCCGCTATGCTGACGCCTATGGAGAAACTGACGCCGCTGACGCCGCTCAATGTGGATACGAAGGAGAGCCGGGCCAAGGAGACCGCCTCCCCGGAGGGGGAGAGCATCTTTGGCGCCATTTTCCGCTCCGCCATTGACAACGTGAAGGAGACGGACGCGGAATTCAAGGAATCCCAATATCTGCTGACCACGGGTCAGCTGGACAATCCCGCCGCCACGATGATCGCCGCCTACAAAAGCCAGACTGCGGTAAACATGCTGGTTCAGCTGAGAAACAAGGCGCAGGACGCCTATTCTGAGCTGACCAGGATGAACTTCTAAGGGAGGCGGCGAAGGGGGAGTCCCCCTGTGCTGCCCGGCCCCTTTGGACCAGGGCAGCACGAATCATGTCTACAGGACGCCGCGGCGCGGCGGAGAGAAGGAGGTGACAGCGGTTGAACGACGTGAAGGAAAAGGCCAAGGCGTTCCTGGGGAAGGCCAAGGAGCGCCTGAAAAAGATATCGAAAAAGGTCTGGCTCGTCATCGCCGCTGTACTGGTGGCCGTGATCGTGGCTGCCGCCGTCATGCTGACGCTGAATAAGCAGGACTACGCCGTGCTGGTCACCCAGGTGAGCGACGACGAGGCGTCCAAGATCCTGACCTTTCTAAGCGAGCAGGGCGTCACGAACTACAAGGTGGAGGACGGGAATACCGTCATGGTCCCCGCCGGGCAGGAGGCGGCGCTGAAGGCCCGCATCCTCATGGCGAACCTGAACCAGACCGGCAACTACTACATGGAGAACCTGGGGGCGTTCTCCACCAACGAGGAGCGGATGTACGCCAAGCTCCAGGACCTGCAGAACGGCATGGCGGCCACCATCCGGAACTTCCCCGACGTGGTGGACGCGGACGTGTACATCACCCCGGGAGAGAACCGGGCCTACATACTGGACAGCGGCAACGTGGTGGAGGCCACGGCCGCCGTCAGCGTCACCATGGCGGAGGGCAAAATGCTCACCGACGGGCAGGCCCAGGCCATTCGGGACCTGATGGCCCACGGCGTGCAGGGGCTCAAGATCGAGTCCGTCAGCGTCTCCGACAAGCTGGGCAACGTCTACCTGACGGAGGACGCCCTGGACGGCGAGGTCTCGGCGCTGAAGATGCAGCTCCAGCAGGCCATGGAGAACCGGATCCGCACCCAGGTCATGAACGTGCTGACCCCCTTCTTCGGGGAGGACAACGTCCGGGTGGGCGTCACCTGCGAGGTGGAGGTGGACCGCACCACCGAGGAGCGGCACGAGACCATCCTCCCCGAGTACGCCCAGGACGGGTCCACCGACGGAGAGGGTATCAAGGGCTCCGAGCGGACCGAGGGCTGGATTTCCCGCCCCGGCGACGGCACTGTCGGCGGCGTGGTGGGAACGGAGACCAACAGCGACCTGCGGGAGACCGTGGAGGCCGGGCTGACCGTCCGGGACGACGACACGGGGCTCTACGTAAGCAAGCAAACGGACTGGGACAACACCCACAGCACCATCAACATCGACAACAACGGGGCGGTCAAAATGACGGACTGCTCCGTGGCGGTCTCCATCAACGCCCGGGCGGCGGGAGACGTCAACCTAAAGGACATTCAGGAGCTGACGGCCCGGGCCTCGGGCATCAGCGGCGAGATAGACCCCGTCACCGGGGAGGAGTTCCTGGACGGCAAGATCAAGGTCGTGTCCATGAACTTCTTCGATCCCAACCAGGGCCTCGCGCCCGGAGTGGAGCCCATCGGGCCGACAGTACCCGCGTGGGTGCTGATCGCGGCGGGCGCGGGACTGCTGCTGTTCCTCATCCTGCTGGTGGTCATCCTCCTGCTGCGCAGGAAGAAGCAGAAGAAGCAGGAGGAAGAGGAAGCCCGGCAGCGGGAGGAGGCGGAAGCTCTGCTCCGCGTGGCCGGCCTGGGCCTGGACGGCGAGATCCCCGAGACCGGCGCCGACGTGATGGACCTGGAGCTGGAGCGGAGCATGGAGCTGCGGAAGGACATCCGCCAGTTCGCCAGCGACAACCCGGAAATCGCGGCCCAGATGATCAAGGTTTGGCTGAAAGGGGGCGACGGCAATGGCTGAGACGGCAGTGGCGGCCGCCCCCCCGGCGGCCCCTCCGACAAGGAACCAGAAGACGGTGGAGCTGTCCACCGCGCAGAAGGCGGCGGCGGTCATCATCGCCCTGGGAGCCGAGAAGGCGTCCCTCCTCTATAAATTCATGGAGGACGAGGAGGTTGAGCAGCTCACCCTGGAGGTGGCCCGCCTGGGCGTGCTGAGCACCCAGCAGACCGAGGACGTGCTCAACGAGTTCTACCAGCTGTGCCTGACCAACAAGGCCGTCACCGAGGGCGGCCTGGAGTACGCCCGGGCCGTCCTGGAGAAGGCCTACGGCGAGCAGGCGGCGGCGGAGCTCCTGGGCAAGGTCACCAAGAGCCTGAAGAACCGGGAGTTCGCCTTCATGGACAAGGCGGACATCAAGTCCCTCTTCTCCGCCCTGCGGAGCGAGCGGCCCCAGACCATCGCCCTGGTCCTGTCCTACGTGGACGCGGACAAGGCGGCGGGCGTGGTGGCCCAGCTGGACGAGAAGAAGCAGATCCAGGTGGTGGAGAGCATCGCCAAGCTGGACAGCGTCTCCCCGGCGGCTATCAAGATTGTGGAGGCGGAAATGCACAACCGGTTCTCCAACATTATGACCGATACCAACATCAAGGTCGGCGGAATCGACTATGTGGCCGACGTGATGAATAACCTGGACCGGACCAGCGAAAAAAATATCTTCGACGGCCTGGCGGACCAGGACCTGGCGGACGAGATCCGCAAGCGGATGTTCGTCTTCGAGGACATCATCACCATGGACGACCGCTCCGTGCAGCGCTTCGTCCGGGACTGCGACCCCAGAGACCTGGTGCTGGCCCTCAAGGCGGCCAACGCGGAGGTGGCAAACAAACTCTTCGCCAACATGTCCACCCGCATGGCCCAGAGCATCAAGGACGACCTGGAAATTACCTCCAATGTCCGCATGAAGGACGTGGAGGAAGCCCAGCAGCGCATCGTCGGCATCATCCGCGGACTGGAGGAAAAGGGTGAGATCATCATCCTGAAGGGCGGAAAGGACGATATCATTGCCTAGTATTTGGAAATCCATCATGCGCCCCAAGGCCGAGCCGTACCAGTTCCCCAAGGCGGAGGAGCTGGTCATGGAGGAGGCCAGGCCCGCCGAGCCCCCGCCCCCTCCTCCCGAGGAGAGCGCCGGGGAGGAGGCGCCCTTCCTGGACCTCCGGGCCGGGGAGGAGGCGCCGGCCCCCGAACCGGAGCCCGAGCCCGAACCGGAGAAGGAAGAGCTGGACCCGGTGAGCTTCGCCCAGATTCAGGCGGAGCAGATCATCGCGGACGCCCACCGCCGGGCCGAGGAGATTCTGGACCAGGCCCGGCTGGAGTCGGAGCTCAAAGCCCAGGAGCTCTTTGAGACCTCCCGCCAGAGCGGCCTGGAGGCCGGGCGGATGGAGGGCCTGGCTCAAGGGACCACCCAGGCCCTGGAAGAGGGCCAGCGGGCCCAGCAGAAGCAGGCCGAGGAGCTGGCCGGGGAGTTCGACCGCTTTCTGGAGCGGGCCGGGACCGCCCTGGACCGGCAGATGGAGGACAATCTGGAGGAGCTGCGGGACCTTGCCATCGCCATTGCGGAGAAGGTGGTCTGCGTCAGCCTGAAAAGCAGCAGCGAGGTCATCTGCCGGATGATTCAAACCGCCATTGACAAGCGGAAGCGCCGGGAGTGGGCCCATATCTATATCGCGGAATGCGACGCCAAGCACCTGAGCCGGGTCCCCGCCTCGTTGATGAACGCCCTCTCGGCCCTCTCGGACCGGGTGCGCATCATCCCCATGGCGGACGACGAGGCGGGAACGTGCATCATCGAGACCCCGGATGAAATCGTGGACGCCAGCGCCGCCACCCAAATGAACAACATCCGAACCCTGCTGTCCGATGCCGGACCCGTGGAGGAGGGCGTCAGCTTCAACAACCTGAACTTCAGCGGCGGCGCGTAAAAGGAGTACTTATGTTCCGGCAAATGATCCGTCAGGTCTACAACGCGGAGACCTACAGCCTGACCGGGAAAATTGAGAATATTGTCGGAATGTCCATCGAGGCCAGCGGCGGCCGGGCGGCCGTGGGAGACATCTGCCGGATCTACAACGGCGACTCCGGCGGACAGGTCACCGCCGAGGTGGTGGGCTTCAAGAACGACCACATCCTGCTGATGCCCTATTCCGACATGGCGGGCATCTCGGCGGGCAACTTCGTCCGGAACACCGGGCGGCAGCTGACCCTCCGGGTGGGGGAGTTCCTCCGGGGCCGCATCATCAACGCCATGGGCCAGCCCATCGACGGCAAGGCCCCCTTCGAGGGGGGCGACGCCTACTGTGTAGGCGGTTCCTACATCAATCCCCTCCGCCGCCCCCCCATCCGGGAGCGGATGGAGTTTGGAGTCAAAGCCATAGACGGCATGATCACCATAGGCAAAGGCCAGCGCATCGGCATCTTCGCGGGCTCCGGCGTGGGAAAATCCACGCTGATGGGCATGATCGCGAAGAACGTCAAGGCGGACATCAACGTCATCGCCCTGGTGGGCGAACGGGGCCGCGAGGTCCTGGAGTTCGTCCAGAAGGACCTGGGCGAGGAGGGCATGCGCCGCTCCGTGCTGGTGGTGGCGACAAGCGACCAGCCCGCCATGCTGCGGATGAAGTGCCCCAGCGTGGCCACGGGCATCGCGGAGTACTTCCGGGACCAGGGCTACGACGTGCTCCTGATGATGGACTCCCTGACCCGCTTCGCCATGGCCCAGCGGGAGATCGGCCTGGCCATCGGCGAGCCGCCGGTGAGCCGGGGCTACACCCCCTCCATGTACGCGGAGATGCCCAAGCTCCTGGAGCGGAGCGGCAACTTCGACCGGGGCTCCATCACCGGAGTCTACACGGTCCTGGTGGAGGGCGACGACACCAACGAGCCCATCGCGGACACGGTCCGGGGCATCCTGGACGGGCACATCGTCCTCTCCCGGCAGCTGGCCAACAGCAACCACTACCCGGCCATCGACGTGTCCGCCAGCATCTCCCGACTGATGGTGGAAATCGTCAGCCCGGAGCACCGGCAGCTGGCCTCCCGGCTGCGGGACATCCTGAGCACCTATGAGAAGAACCAGGACCTGGTGGCCATCGGCGCTTACAAGCCGGGGAGCAACCGGAACCTGGACTACGCCCTCTCCAAAATCGACGCGGTGAACGGGTTTCTGACCCAGGACATCGACGAGGCTTTCAGCTATGAGCAGTGCATCGAGAAGCTGAAGCATATACTGAACTGACTGAACCAAAGGAGAACGAGCCGTGAAGAAATTCAAGTTCGCTTTGGATACCGTCCTTTCCTACAAGCAGCAGGTGCTGGGCGTCCTCCAGGGGGAGCACGCCGAGGCCGTGGCCCGGGTCCGGGCCCAGGAGGAGCTGCTGGAAAAGCTCTGGCGGGAGTACCGGGACTGCAACGAGGACTACCGGGACCGCGCGCTGGAGGGCATGCCCGTGACGGAGGCCCTGATGTACCAGAGCGCCCTCCGGGCGGCGGAGCTGGAGATCCAGCGGGAGACCAAGCGTCTGGAGGAGCTGGAGGCCGAGGCGGAGAAGCGCCGGGAGGCCATGGTGGAGGCGAAAAAGGAGACCTCCTCCATCGAGAAGCTCAAGGAGAAGAAGCTGGAGGCCTACCACAAGGAGGAGGCCAAGAGCGAGGAGCTGTTCATCGAGGAGTTCGTCAGCTCCACCCGGGCCCACGCGGCCTCGTAACTTCGTTCTGAGCGGCGCGTACGCACCGTTTGGAAATAGAGATCTTATCATGACAAGGAGGTGAACAAACGTATGGAACAGTTAATCAACACCATGCTGGCAAACACCCAGATCCCCCAGGGAGCCCCGGCGGCGAAGAAGGGCGAGTCCTCCGCACAGAAGGACGGCTTCCAGAAGCTGCTGGAGCAAAAGCAGGGAAGCGACGCCCCTCAGGCCGCCAAGCAGCCGGAGAAGACGGAAACTCCCCAGAAGACTCAGGAGGCCCAGAACACGGATAAGCCCCAGGAGACGGAGACTCCGGTCCAGACCGCTCCCAAGAGCGAGAAGGAGCTGGAGGACCAGATGGCCCTGGCGGCCATGGCGATGCTGCAGAATCCGGTGGTGCCTGTGGAGCAGGCCATGACGCCGGAGGTCCAGGCGGAGGCCGTGGCGGACGAAATCGCCCCCCTGGCGGCGGAGATCGTCCTGACCCCGGAGGCCCAGGAGCTGGTTCCCGAGACGGAGCAGCCGGTGCTGGAGGCCCCCGCGGAGGAGGGCGAGGCCCAGACCGTGGACCAGGCGGTCCAAATGGAGGAGCTTCCCCAGACCATTGAGGCCCCGGAGGCAGCCCGGGAAACGGAGGGCCGCACCGTGGAGGTCCAGGTGGAGGCCGGCGAGGCCCGGGACACGGAAACCGCCGACACAGAGGAGAACCCCGAGGTCCAGGGCGCGGAGACCGAGGCCCCCGTCTTTGAGGACGTGAAGGCTGTCCCGGTGAAGGTGGGCGAGGCCCCCAAGGCCGCCGAGACCGCCGAGACCGAGAACATCGGAAACCAGATTGGACCCAAGCTGGTGGAAATCACCTCTGTTACCGGCGAGTCCGGAGGACAGAGCGTCACCATCAACCTGGACCCCGCGAACCTGGGCAAGCTGCAAATCGAAGTGGGCCTGAGCAAGGACGGGACCCTGTACGTCCACGTCAACGCCGAGAACAGCCGGACCCAGAACCTGCTGTCCCGCAACAGCGAGAGCCTGGCGGCCATCCTGGGCAAGTACACCCAGCAGGAGGTCCAGGTGGAAGTCCCCCGTCAGGAGGAAAGCCAGCGGCAGGACCTTTACGAGCAGCAGCAGGAGCACCACCAGCAGAGGCAGCAGGAGCAGCGCCGGAAGCAGGAGCACGGCGAGGACTTCCTCCAGCAGCTCCGGCTGGGACTGATCCCCCTGGACGGGGAATGACCTTTTTAAGAAAGGAAGTGAGTAAGTGAGCAACAGCTTAATGAGCGATATCGGGAGCCTGTACGGGGCCCACAAGGTGGGAAACAAAGATATTACCATCGCGAAAAAGGGCAGCAACTCCGACCTGGATATGCTGGACTTCATCACCCTGATGATCGCCCAAATGAGCAACCAGGGAATCGACGACACCATGGACACCTCGGAAATGCTGAACCAGATGGTCCAGATGCAGATGATCCAATCCATGGTCAACATGACGGACGCCACCACCATGAACTACGCCGCCTCCCTGGTGGAGAAGATGATCACGGTGGGCACGCTGGGAGAAGACGGCAAGCTCCAGGAGGTCTATGGGGAAGTCACCGGAACGGGCACCATGGACGGGCAGCAGGTGATCTTCATAGACAACGATAAATATTACTATCTCAGCGACATCATGGCCGTGGGAAAACTCCCCCCGAAAAAGGAAGAAGAGGACGACGAGGAAGGCGACAAGACGGAAGGCGTCGACAAGCCTGCCCAGAAGCCGGACGAGACGGAAAAACCCGGAGAGACCGAAAAGCCGGACGAGACCGTGCCGCCCAGCGACAAGACGGAAAACCCGGAATACAGCGGAGCGGACGGAGCACCAAACGACAGCGAAGGCTGAGGTGAATCCCACATGATCGAACGCATAGCAAGACAGAGCCAAATCCAGCAGATACCGGACGCAGGGAAGCGTGCGGCTGCGGGCGGCTTCGCCATGGCCTTGCAGGCGGAGCTGACCAGGGCCGGACAGGAAGTCCAATTCTCCAAACACGCCATGAGCCGGGCTGAGGAGCGGGGCATCGAGATCACCCCGGGACTCATCGACCAGATCAAGGGCAGCATGGTGCGGGCCCAGGCCAAGGGAGCCACCAACATCCTGGCCATGGACACCGAAAAGGCCTTCATCATCAACGTCCCCCACGGAAAAGTGATCACGGCAATCACTCAGGACGAAATGAAGGACAGCGTATTCACCAATATCGACGGCGCCGTGTTCCTGTAAGCGAAATGGCAGGACCGGTTTTTCGGAGGCCATCGGGTCCCGCCCGATTGACGGGGCCCGGACGGCGCCAAGGATTTGAAAGGAGTTCAAGTTCCCTATGACCGGATCAATGTACGCATCTGTGGCGGGCCTGCGGGCCCACATGCAGAAGCTCTCCGTAATCGGAAACAACGTGGCCAACGTGAATACCCAGGGCTACAAAAAACAGCGGACCATGTTCCGCGACAGCATCTACTCCAATTACTCCAGCGGCGGAAACGGGACGTCCGTCGTGGGCGGCATCAACCCCTCTCAGATCGGCTACGGCTCCATGGTGGGCAGCATCGATCTGAACATGTCCTCCGCCAGCTACAACCCCGGCAGCCCCATGGACTGCGCCCTGGTTGGCGACGGCTTCTTCCTGGTGGGAGACAAAACCGTGGCCAACAGCATCGACGGAACGAACCCCAACTCCCTGAAGTCTCTGACCCTGACCCGGGTGGGCGACTTCCAGTTCAAGGCCGACGGCTACCTCTGCGACGGCAAGGGAAACGTGGTTTACGGCTTCATGACCATCGGCGAGGACGAAGAGGGCAATCCCATCGTCAGCGACCAGCTGGTCCCCATCCGCAAGCCCCACTGGGAGCGGGTGCCCACCTCGACGACGACGACGGACGACGACGGAAACACGGTCACGACGAACGGTTTCAAATATGAGATCCGCTACGCCACGGACAAGACCGGAAAAGAAACCACCGGCACCGGAGGAAACGGCACCACCACCACAAAAGAGGTGGGCCCCCTCCAGGATGTGAACAAGCCCCAGCACGAGAGCAACTGGGTCGACAAATCCACAGGCGAGAAGCTGGACAAAGACACGGTGGAGAAAAATCCGGAGCGCGTGGCGGACCTGGACTTCGCCGAGTTCTCCAACATCACCATCAACCAGGACACGGGCGCCATCGTGGGCATCTGCCGGGAGGGCGATCTGCCGGTGACCATGGGATACCTGGCCATCGGAAGCGTCACGAACCCCAACGGCGTCAGCCACACGGGAGAGTCCTACTACAAGTGCCAGGACGGCGCGGGCGACCTGCGGGTCTGCATGCTGGGCGGCGTCCAGAGCGAGCTGGGCATCTCCAACGTGAACAGCTACATGTGCAAACCGAAAGACGACGCCGCCGGAGGCGGCGCGGGCGGAGGTACGGGCGGCACGGGCGACACGCAGCCCCCCTATCCCGCGGGCACGGCCATCCTCTCCACCGGCGGCACCAAGATCATGGTGGGCTTCCTGGAGGCCCCCAACGTGGACCTGGCGGAGGAGATCTCCGAGCTCATCACCACCCAGCGCGGCTACCAGGCCAACACCCGCATCGTCACCGTCACCGACTCCATGCTGGAAGAGCTGGTCAACATGAAGCGCTGACAGCTTTTCTGACCTCTGATCACCGAGCGGAACGCTCATCGAACTGCTGAATAAAACAGTTGCCCGCCGGGGCCTTTCCCGGCCCCGGCGGGGCATGAAAGGGCGGTCTATTATGATCCTTTTGACAAAGAGAAACCACGACAAGCTCCTGGTGAACCACCTCCAGATCGAGCACATCGAGTGCATCCCCGAGACCAAAATCACCATGATGAACCACGACTACTACCTGGTCCGGGAGAGCGTGGAGGATATCATCCATAAAATCGCGGAGTACAACGCCAAGGTCCAGGATATCCACCGCGAGATCGCGGTATCGGACAAGCGTTGATCGAATATAGATAAAATTCACAGGCCGGGGCCCCTGCCCGGCCGAGGGGGCATTTCTATATGAATATAAACTATATCATCGGTATCGCCGGCGCGTTCGGCGTGTTCCTGCTGGGCTGCGTCATGGGCATCAACATCGGCCCCGCGGCCGCGGCGGCCGGGAAGAAACTAATTGAGTTCAACCCGGGCAACCTCTGGAACTTCTTCGACGCGGCATCCATCTTCATCACCATCGGGTGCACGCTGTTCATCGTGGCGGCCAGTTTCCCGGGGCCTATGCTCAAGGCCATGCCCAAGCACTTCAAGATCATCCTGAACAACAAGCTGTTCGACCCCAAGGGCTACATTGACCAGCTGGTGGAGCTGGCCCAGATTGCCCGTAAGAACGGCCTGCTGTCCCTGGAGGAAAAGGCCAACGAGCAGTCCGACCCCTTCTTCAAGCAGGCCATCATGCTCATCGTGGACGCCAACGACCAGGATAAGGTCCGGGGCATTTTGGAAAACGACATCGAGTGCATGTCCGCCCGGCACGAGGATGCGGCGGCGCTCTATGACAAGGCGTCCAGCGTGGCCCCGGCCTTCGGCATGGTGGGTACGCTGGTGGGTCTGATCAACATGCTGAAATCCATGAACCTCTCCGGCGAGGGCGGCTCCGACTCCCTGGGCACCAGCATGGGCACCGCCCTGATCACCACGCTGTACGGGTGCTTGCTGGCCCACATGGTCTTTGGACCCGTGGCCCAGCTCCTCCGGGGGCGGGACAGCGAGGAGGTCCTGTGCAAGCAGATCATCGTGGAGGGCGTCATGGCCATCCAGGCCGGCGAGAACCCCAAGTCTCTGCGGGAGCGCCTTCTGACCTACATGTCCCAGAAGCAGCGCGAGATGGGCGGAGAGTCCGGCGGCGAGGCGAAGTAAGGAAAGGTGAGCGGCAATGGCTCTTAAGAAAAAAAGCAGCGGAGGCGGCGGCGCCAACTGGATGGATACATACGGCGACATGGTGACGCTGCTGCTGTGCTTCTTCGTTCTGCTGTATTCCATGTCCACCATCAGCGAGGATAAGTGGAAGGCCATCGTCCAGAGCTTCAACCCCACGGCGGTAGAGGACGTCCGGGCCACCACCGGCGCGGGAGGACCCGACGCCGATAACTCCGGCGAGTCCGGCCACGAGCCCACGCCGGAGGAGATCGAGGAGCAGCAGGAGCAGGTGGAGCAGGATATGCAGGCCCTGCTGGAGGCCATCGAGGCCTTCGTCCAGCAGCAGAATCTCCAGGACGCGATTACGGTCAGCTCGGACGGCGGGAAGATTTTTATCACCTTCAGTCAGTCCGTCTTCTTCGCGGGGGAGAGCGCGGTCATCCGGAAGGAGGCGTACCCCGTGCTGGATCAGGTCAGCGAGATGCTCAGCGGCGTGGCCGAGTCTCTGGACGAGGTCCGGGTCCAGGGCCACACGGCCCGGGCGGGCCAGGGGCCCAACAACGTGGTCAACGATCGGACGCTGGCCAGCAACCGGGCGGCCAACGTGGTCATCTATATTCAGGAGCACAGCATGGTGCCCCCCAGCTGCCTGGTCAGCGAGGGCTTCGGCGAATGGCGCCCCGTGGCGGCCAACGACACCGCCGAGGACCGGGCGAAGAACCGCCGGGTGGAAATGATCATCAGCGGCCGGGACATCGAGGCCGAGTTCGAGGAAAACGGCGGCATCCAGCAATATATTGTCATGACGTCGTAACGCGTCCACCGGCGGACTTTGGCCGGAATCCAGGCAGAATAGGGGGGATGACATGGCAGACGTATTATCGCAAGCGCAGATCGACGCTTTGCTGAACGCGGTTCGAAGCGGAGACAAGGATCTGGACCAATCCGGCGAGAAGCAGGAAAAGAAGTACCAGAAATACGACTTCAGCAGTCCCCGTAAATTCACCAAAGACCGCATTAAGATGCTCAACGGCATCTTTGACAACTACTCCCGGGTAATCAGCTCCCGGCTGAACGCCCGCCTCCGCTCCACCTGTGAGGTCACGGTGGAGAGCATCGAGGAACAGCGCTATTACGAGTTCTCCAACGCCCTGACGGAGGGCGACGTGCTGGGCATGATCGACGTGGAGCTGAAGGGGCAGATGCAGGAGACCCCGGCCATGCTCTTTATCTCCACCAGCACGGCGCTGAGCATGATGGACCGGATGCTGGGCGGCGAGGGCGCCGTGGACGACGAGCTGGAGGACGACTACAGCTACACGGACCTGGAGCTGAAGCTCTACGAGGACCTGGCGGACGACACCGTGAAGGTGATGGACCGGAGCTGGGAGAATTACGTGCCCATCCACTTCACCTACAGCCGCACGGAGGTCAACCCCACGCTGAACCAGGTCATCGGCCTGGACGAGACGGTGGTCATCGTGGACCTGAAGCTGCAGTTCCCCAACATGGCGGGCCGCATGAGCGTGTGCCTGCCGGGGGAGGTCCTGGCAAACGTCTTCGCGGAGATCAGCCGGGAGAGCCCCATGCGCCGCACGGCGGCGGAGGACAAATCCGAGGAGATCTTCGACAAGCTGCGGGATTCCAAGCTGGAGATCATCGCGGAGCTGGCCAGCGCCCAGCTGTCCCTCAGCGATATCTACCACCTGAATGTGGGGGACGTCATCGACCTTGGACAGCCCAAGGAATCCCCCATTTACCTGGAAATCGGCGGCTACCACTGGTTCACCGGAAAGATGGGTACCCACAAGAAAAACATGGCTGTGAAAATAGATGAAGTATGCTATCAGCTTGAGCAAAGGAGCGAGTAGACGGAATGGAGAAAAAATTATTCAGCCCGATGGAGATAGACGCCCTCGGGGAAATGATGAATATCAGCCTCGGCTCCTCTGCCACCGCGGTGTCCAACCTTCTGGAGCACAGAGTCGATATCACAACGCCTAAGGTCACGTCCATCAAGACGGCGGACTTCGCCCTGGGCAACCTGGAGCCCGCCATGGGCATCGAGATCAAATACGTGGAGGGCCTGGCGGGCAGCAACATCATGCTGCTCAAACGGAGCGACATCAAGGTCATCGTGGACATCCTCATGGGCGGAGAGACGCCGGACGAGGAATTTGAGCTCAACGAGCTGACCATCAGCGCCGTCTGCGAGGTCATGAACCAGATGATGGGCGCGGCCGCCACGGCCATGAGCGACTTCCTGGGCTACCAGGTGGACATCTCCACCCCCCAGCCCTTCGAGCTGGAGGACCTGGACGCCTTCAAGAAAAACCATCTCCCCCAGGGGGCGGACAACATTGTCATCGTCCGCTTCTCCCTCAAGATTGAGGGAGCCCTGGAGAGCGAGTTCATGAATGTTATGAGCGTGGAGCTGGCCAAGGAGCTTTTGAAGGGCCTTGGCCTGGGCGACGAGGACGAGGAAGAGGCCGCTCCGGCCCCCGCGCCCGCTGCTCCGGAGCCCGCCCCCGCCCCTGCGGCGGAGCCCGCCTCCTCCGGCGGAAAGATGAGCCAGGAGGAGATCGAGGCCATGCTGGCGGGCATGAACGGCGGCGGCGCCGAGCCTGAGCCCGCCCCCGCAGCGGAGCCCGAACCGGCCTCCAACAAGAAGATGAGCCAGGAGGAGATCGAGGCCATGCTGGCGGGCGTGGCCGGAGGCGGCGCCGAACCCGCGCCCGCCCCCGCGCCGGAGCCCGAGCCCTCCTCCAGCAAGAAGATGAGCCAGGAGGAAATCGAGGCCATGCTGGCGGGCATGAACGGCGGCGGCACCGAACCCG
>CAJUOD010000011.1 GCA_910587875.1 uncultured Oscillibacter sp.
AATCCCCCAAAATGTGGTTTACAAAACCGCGTCGCGGTGTTACAATAACCATTGCTGAGCCGCCCGGCCCCGCCAGACGGCCATTTCTTTGCAAGACACAACTGCTGAAGAAAGGACGACCCATGAACGATCTGACCGACCTTCAAGCCCGCCTCCAGGACCAGCGCCCGGTGGACTGGGACCAGCTGCCGGACTTCTCCCTGTACATGGACCAGGTCCTCTCCTACATGGACCGGCAGGTCATCCGCTTTGACGGGGACGACGGCCTCACCGCCGCCATGGTGAACAACTACACGAAAAGCGGCCTGGCCCCCCGGGCCGAGGGAAAGAAATACGGGCGGGAGCACCTGGCCTATTTCACCGCCATCTGCGTGCTGAAACGGGTCATGTCCACCCGGGACATGGACCTGCTCATCCGGGAGGAGCTCCAGGACCGCCCGGTGCGGGAGGGCTACGACGCCTTCCGCCAAAGCCTGGACAAGGCGCTGAACATCACCGCCGGGGAGCTGGCCGCCCGGCTGGGGGACCAGGAGCTGGACGACGCCGCCCTGGCGGACGCCGCCATCCACTTCTCCCTCCTGAGCTACGCCGCCGGCGTGGCGGGGAGCCGCTGCGTGGCCCTCCTCCGGGAGCGGAAAGGGCCCGCCGCCGCCAAGGGCAAAAAAGAAAAGGAGCGTGAGTGAAGATGTCCGACTATGTCATCATGACCGACAGCTGCTGCGACCTGCCCGCGGAGCTGGCGGAGGAACTGGGAATAGAGGTCCTGCCCCTGCGGCTGGAGCTGGAGGGGCAGGAGTACCGGAATCTGCTGGACGGCAGCGAGATCGGCTTCCACGCGTTTTACGACCGGGTCCGGGCCGGGGCCATGCCGGTGACCTCCGCCGTCAACGTGGGGGAGTTCGACGCCGCCATGCGGCCCATTTTGAAGGAGGGCAAGGATATCCTCTGCCTGTGCTTCTCCTCCGCCCTCTCCACCACCTACCAGTCCGCCGTCATCGCGGCCCGGGAGCAGGAGGAGTTCCCGGATCGGAAGATCCGGGTGGTGGACAGCCTCTGTGCCTCCATGGGGCAGGGCCTCTTCGTCTGGCTCTGCGCCCAGGAGAAGAAGAAGGGGAAAACCCTGGAGGAGGTCTGGGACTTCGCCGAGGGGGCCAAGGCCAACATCTGCCACTGGTTCACCGTGGACGACCTGAACCACCTGAAGCGGGGCGGCCGGGTCAGCGCGGCGGCGGCCCTGTTCGGGACCATGCTGTCCGTCAAGCCCGTGCTCCACGTGGACGACCAGGGGCGGCTTATCCCCATGGAAAAGTGCCGGGGGCGGAAGGCCTCCCTGCTGGCCCTGCTGGACCACATGGAGAAGACGGTGGTGGACCCGGAGCGCTACCCGGTCTTCATCAGCCACGGGGACTGCCTGGAGGAGGCGGAGTTCCTGGCGGAGGAGATTCGCCGCCGCTTCGGGACCAAGGACATCCGCATCAGCTACGTGGGCCCGGTCATCGGCAGCCACACGGGGGCGGGGGTCATGGCCCTGTTCTTCGTGGGCCGGAGCCGTTGAGATGAGAAAGGCGGTTTGACATGCGCTGGCTGGAAGTGCACATCGACACGAACCACGCCGGGCTGGACGAGGTTCAGGCCCTGCTGTCCTCCCTGGACGTGGACGGCGTGATGATCGAGGACGAGGAGGAGTTCCAGGACTTCCTGGAGAACAACCACGAGTACTGGGACTACGTGGACGAGGACCTGGAGCGCCATATGGCGGGCCGGTCCCGCATCACCTTCTACCTGGAGGCCCGGGAGGCGGGCTTTGCCAAGCTGGGGGAGGTCCGCATCGCCCTGGAGGGCCTGAAACAGGAGAGGAAAGACCTGGGCTCCCTGCTCATGACCCTGGAGGACGTGGAGGACGCGGACTGGGAGAACAACTGGAAGCAGTACTATAAGCCCATGGAGATCGGGGAACGGCTGCTGGTCATCCCCCAGTGGGAGGAGGCGGACCCGGGGGACCGGGTGCCCCTCTACTTAGACCCGGGCCTCACCTTCGGCACCGGGGCCCACGCCACCACCCGCCTGTGCCTGACGGCCCTGGAGAGCCTGATCCACGGCGGCGAGCGGGTGCTGGACCTGGGCTGCGGCAGCGGCATCTTGTCCGTGGCGGCCCTGCGGCTGGGGGCCGGGTCCGCCCTGGCGGTGGACATCGACGACAAGTGCCGCACCGCCGCCCGGGAGAACGCCGGGCTCAACGGCATCGGCCCGGACCGGCTGGACATCCTGGTGGGGAATATCCTGACGGACGAGACTGTGGTGGATCGCATCGGCGGGGGCTATGACCTTGTGCTGGCCAACATCGTGGCGGACGTGATCATCGCCCTGGCCCCCCGGGTCCGGGGCCTGCTGGCCCCCGGCGGGACCTTCCTCTGCTCCGGCATCATCGAGGGCCGGGCGGACGAGGTGTCAGCCGCCCTGACCGCCCAGGGACTGGAGGTCCTGGAAGAGCGGGAGGACAACGGCTGGCACGCCTTCGTGTGCAGGTAATGTGAAAAGGTAAAAGGGAGCGCCGACAGCGGAAAAACTCCGTTGCCGACGCTCCGTCTTTGTTTATATCCAGACTTGGTAACGCGCTGGTTTTCTTTATCGGCTGTAGACCATGGTGATGTCCACGGCGTCGATGAGGCCGGAGAGGGGGCCCCACTGTCCCCACTTGACCTTGCCGTTCTTCTCCAGCTCGCAGGCGGTGTAGAAATCCTCCTCATGGTCCACGCCGGTGAGGATCAGTACCCGCTCTATGTTCTCATAGCGGATGTAGACCACGTTCCCCACGGACAGAGTGCGAGGAAGGACCTCCCGGTGCCGGGAAACGGGCGTCTCCTCGCCGAAGACGAAGTCGCTGACCGCCAGTGCGAAGGAGAGGCAGCCGTGGGTGGGCGTGAACTGGGGCGGGCGGTAGTCGTAGCGCTCGGTGTCGCTCCAGACCGTGCCGTCGGGGCAGCCCGCTTTCACCAGCTCCAGAAGCTCCTGAATATTCTCCTCCGTGCGGCTCTTGCCGTTGGGGAGGCGGCCCTCCGCGCACAGGGGCGTGGCCCGGTTCACCCGGTTCATCATCTCCTGGACCGTCTCGTCCCCCTGGAGGCCGAAGGCGGGCATCTCCTGGACCTCCACCCCCGCGTCCGGGTCTTCCGGGATCTCCCGGGGGCCGTTCAGAAGCTCGTCCAGCCGGGACCAGAGGACGGCGGCCTGGGCCCGGTTCAGATGGTCCTCCCCGTTGAAGCGCCCGTCGCTTTGGCCCTTCAGAATGCCGTGCCCCCAGCAGGTGAAGACGGCGCTGAGATACCCGTCGGGAATCTCGTCCCAGTCGGCGATGTCCGTGGTGGAGAGGTGGATGGTCTCCTGGAACGCCTCCTTTTGGAGGGCCAGGTTGTAGATGATCTGGGCCATGTCATAGCGGATGAGAGGCTCGTTCACGTAGCGGTCCCAGCGCTTCCCCAGGTCCCGCCAGGTCTTCTCCACCGACGTGCCCGCGAGAATGGGGCGGCAGGCCTCCATGGCCTGGTACTTCCCCTCCTTGGCGGCGGCGTACTCCTCCGATAAAAAGGAGCGGGTGAGCATGGCGCAGAACTGGGCGGCGGTGACCTCCCGGGTGGGCTGGAAGGAGCCGTCGCCGTAGCCGTTCACCACCCCGGCGTCCAGGGCCTGCTGGATCTCCGCGTGGGCCCAGTGGTCCTCCGGCAGGTCGTAAAAGCCCGCCGCCCGGGCCGGGAGGATCAGGCAGAGGAGGGCCAGCAGCGGCAGGATGATTTTTTTCATAGAGGGGGGTACTCCTTTTCCTTAGATTGTCCCACCAGTGTACCACGCCCCGGGGAAAACCGCAAGGCTCGCCGGGCAGTGTTCAAAATCTGGTTACAGTTTCAGCTGTCCAAGCAGGTTCTCCGCGAAGCGCTCCAGCCGCGCCTCCACGCCGGGAAGGCGGAGGGCCGCTCCGGCGTCGTTGGCGGTCTCCATGAGGATGGCCCCGGGGGGGAGCCAGAAGCCCTTGTTGGCGCACATGGCGGAGACCACCTGGCCCGCCACGATGTCCCCGCCGGAGTAGCCGGAGACCACGATGGCGAAGACCGCCTTGTCCCCGAAGGAGGCGGTGCGGTACAGGGCCGTCAGGCGGTTCACGGCGGCGGTGAGGTTGGCGGAGAGGGCGTCGTTGTAGTTGGGGCAGAGGAGGACCACGGCGTCCGCCTCCCGCAGGGCGGGGAAGACCTCCTGGACCATGACGCCGCCATAGAAGCAGCCCCCCTGCTCCCCGAAGTGGAGGCAGGTGGTGTAGGGGCACCCGGCGCAGTCCTCCAGGGTGCCGTTCCGCAGGCCGATCTCCCGGACCTCGCAATCCCCCTCAATGTGCGCCCGGACCCGGCCCCAAAGGTCCAGAGTGTTGGAGGTGGCCCGGCTGGAGGCGTGGAGGGCCAGCACCCTGGGCCGCGCCCGCCGGGGCGGGGCAAAGTCCAGCACCCGGTCCGCCAGATCCGAGACCGCCAGGCGGCAGGCCGTCTCCAAATCACAGCCCGCGTTCCGGGCCTGGACGGTGAAGTTTTGGAGGCTCCCCGTGGCCTCCGCCAGGGGGCGGCCCGGGAAGGCGCAGCCCGCCAAATGGGCCGCCAGGAGCAGGTCCCGGCCCGCCGCCTTGGTGTACAGGTCCCCGGCCCCGTCGATGACCACGCCCCCCACGCTGCCCCGGAGGCAGCCGGGACGGTCCCGGAGGCGGGCCAGCAGGTTGTACAGGTCCGGATTGACCCCGCTGCCCGGCAGGGAGAAGGCGAAGAGGACCCGGCGGTTTTCCAGAGGCTCCCCCTCCTGGGCAAAGCGGACCCGCCGCCCCGCCAGGGCGGCGTTCAGGGTCTCCTCCAGCCGCCCGGACAGGGGGGCGGTGACGACGGTCAGTTCCCGTTCCATGGCATCCTCCTGATTTTATGGAATCTCATGCAGGGCCCGCTCCGTCTCCCGGAGGCGGTCAAACAGGGCGTCGGGCAGGTCCAGGGTTTCCACCTCCAGGCCCCAGGGGGTGAAGCGGTTCCGGCACCCGAACCACACGCCGCCTAAGTTCACGGAGCCGCAGTGCCACTGTCCCCGGAGGGCCAGCAGCAGCTGCATGGCCCCGGAGGACACGGCGGGGGCCGCGTAGGGCTTGAAGCCCAGGTCCCGGACCCGGAGGTTCGCCTCCAGGGTCCGGCGGGTCAGCTCCCGGGAGAGGGCGTCGTCGTAGTGCTCCACGGAGTTGGCGGCGATGAGCCCCTTCCCGTGGGGGCCGAAGGTCCGGCCCTCCGTGAGGAAGGAGGCGAGGCGGGGGTCCTGTTTGGCAAAGTACGCCGCCCGGGCGTTCATCACCCCCAGGCCGAAGCCCTGGACCTGCTCCGGCAGGAGGCCCAGGTGGTCCCATTTCCCGTCCGGCCCCAGGTTGGAGGCCCGCCAGGCCGCCCGGCACAGGGGATCCACCGGGTCGCTGAGGACGATAAAGAGGCCCCGGAAGCCCGCCGCCCGGGTCTGCCGGGCGAAGGACTCCGCCAGGGGCCGGTTGGCCTCCAGCTGGGCCATGCGCACGTCCTGCACCCCGCTGCCCACGGGGGGAATGGCCTTTGTGGCGGCGAACACGAATACGTCGCAGTCGAAGAGCCGATCCGGCTCCACGGCCTCCACCTCCGGCAGGGTCCCGTAGTCCCAGGGCCAGTCGATCTGGCCCATCTCCGCCACCCAGCGGGCCACGGTGTTTTCATTCAGGTCGCAGATGCCGACGGCGGAAATCACATCCCCGCCCAGCAGCTTCAGGGCCAGGAGCAGGGTGGACCCCACGTCCCCCACGGCCAGGAGGTGGACCCGCTTTTTCCCCGGCCTGGGGGCCGCAAAGTCCAGGGCCGCCTCGTGCCGGGGATGGAGAACGTTGACGGCGGTGAGCCGCCCCGCCGCCAGGGCGGCGCGCTGGGGCTCCGTCAGAGCCGGGGGCGGGCCCTCCATGCGCCTGGGGTCCAGGCGGCGGACGTCCGGGTCCCCGGAGAGCTGCCGGGGGTCCGTCACCCGCCAGGCGGCGGGACCCAGGGCGGGGGCGTGGGATGTTGCAAAGGTCATGCTGTCTGCCATCATTTGAAAACCCTCTCAATAACGCCGTTTTCCAGGTCGCTGAGGTTGTAGAGGGTTGGCAGGACGTCGAAGGTCTCCTCCAGGTTATTCCTGGCGTCCAGCCAGCCCTTTCCGTCGGTGAACCACACGAAGGTGAAGCCGTCAATGGCGGCGGCCTCCAGGGCCAGGGTCTTATAGCTGCGGGCGGTTTCGTTCAGCTTGCTGCCCTTGCCCCCGTAGAAGTTCGTCTCGACGCCATAGATCATCCCCTCTGTTTTGACGACAAAGTCAAAGCGCTTTTTCGCCCGGCCCCGGTTGGAGATCGCCGACAGGTCAATGTTCCAGCGCCTGGTGATTTGGCTGGTGGTCATCTCCTTGAAGTAGGTCTGGCCCTTCACAAAGCCGGCCCTTTGGATGTAGCCCTCCACCAGGTCCTCCATCACATGGCCCCGGCGGTTTTTGCGGGCGTTGGAATCCAGGCCCGCCTCCACGCCGGTTACGTAGTCGACGAGGCTGCCGGTGAGGTGGTTTTCCAGCAGGTCGAAGAGCCCGGTTTTTTCCATGAAGCGGCTGTAGCGCGCACAGTCCTCCGGGCCGACGCAGGAGAGGGCCGGGGGCGTGAAGCGGTACAGGAGGCCGCCGGTTTCATCCTGGCAGTGGAGCTCCGATTTCCTGGCCGCCAGGAGCAGGGGGAGGCACTTCAAAACCTCGGGATACCGGGTCAGGAGCTTCTGGAAGTCCTCCCGGATATTCCGGGAGCCTATGAGGGCGTTCAGGAGGTTCAGCTCGAGTTTGAGGCTGTCCACATTGCGGTAGATTTTCTGAAAGTCGGTGTAGAACTCATAGCTTGCGATGTCGCCCCGGAAGCCCGCCAGCCAGCCGTCAAAGGTCCGGCGTTCCTCCCGCCCGGCATCCGGGCCCTCGTCGAAGTTCGATATGAGGAGCTCCCGGATTTTTCCCCGGGCCTCGGTGTTGCAGTTGATCATGCGGGCGGCTTCCACCCGTTTGATTTTGTGGGTGGAGTAGATGCTGTCGAAGAAGTCGTCCTCGGCATTCGCGTTTCGGGGGTCCGAGTTGCTGACGACGATTTTCGCCCCCCTGCGGTGCATGCGGTCCACAAATTCGGCGAGCTCCCGCTGCATGCCGTCGTCAAACAGGTTTTCCGTGTAGGCGGTGAAGTTCGCGGTGTCCGTCAGGGGCCTGTAGGGGGGGTCGAAGTACACGAAGGTCCGCGCGTCGATAAACGAGGCGGACTGCTTGTAGTCCCCGCAGGCGATGGTCACGTCCCGCAGCTTTTCCGACACGGCCAGGAGGTTTTTCCGGTCGCAGATCAGGGGGTTCCGGTAGGCGCCCATGGGGACGTTGAACAGCCCCTTCCGGTTGACCCTGTAGAGGCCGTTGAAGCAGGTCCTGTTGAGGAATATCATCAGGGCCGCTTTCTCAACCCGCGCCCCGTCCCGTCCGGCGGCCTTCAGCTCGTTGAACCGGCTCCGCTTGGCGGCGTAATACGTCTTCCGCCCGGCGGCGTCCAGGGGGAGGTACTCCTCCTGACAGGCCTGGAGAAATTCTATCAGGGCGGCGGCCTGGTCCCGGACCATAAGGTAGGCGTTGATCAGCTCCTCGTTGGTGTCGCTGATGTAGACCTCCTGGAGGTCATACCGGCTGAGGATGTCGAAGAGGACGGCGCCGCCGCCCACAAAGGGCTCCGCGTACTTGACGAAGCGGCTGTCCGAAAAGGGGTAGTACCTCCTGAGCTCGCCCAGGAGCTGACCCTTTCCGCCCGCCCATTTCAAAAACGGCCTCACGGTCTCCCGGCCGGCCGGGTCCTTTGCGGATGTGTGTTCCATGACAACGCCTCCTGCGTTCTGTAGATTTGGGAAGTGTGCCTCCGCCCCCTCATTTCAGCAGCTCCCGCATCCGGTCCAGCTGCCGGAGATCGCTCTCCAGGCACACGGAGGCGGAGAGGTTGGGGTCGTACCGCAGGGCGGCGCCCTTGTCGGGGCTCAGGGGGAGGATGACCGCCTCGCTGAGCCGGGAGAGGGTCAGGTTCCGGGCGTAGCGCTCCCGGTAGGCCCGCTCCAGGGCCAGCAGGATGCTCCGGCTGTTCTCGATGCAGGTCCGGGAGAAGCGGAAGACCGCCTCCCGTCCGCACCGGCTGTAGAACCGGGGGAAGGCGTAGGGCAGAATCAGGTTCACCGCCGGGGTCAGCCCCGGGACGGAGGGCACCGTCTTGTCCACGGCATCCCCGCCGATGAAGGGGTACATAGTGGACTCCACGAACCAGGCCCGAAGGTCCGGGACGAAGTAGACGCTGTCCACCTTCCGGCCCCGGGCGGCCATCAGATCCCGGCCCCTTCCGGAGAGGAGGCCCACCACGCAGCGGTCGATGTCCAGCTCCTCCCGCCGGAAGAGGGGGTCCAGGGCATTCATCCGGTTGCCCGTGTGGAGCAGGTCGTCCACCAGCATGACGGGGCGGCGGAAGGACCGGATGGTCCGGATCTGGCTCTCCAGCGGGGCGTAGCCCGGGAAGGGGGCGATGGTGAAGGAGTGGAGGTCCGGGGCGAAGACCTTGTCCGTGTGGATGGTCTTGGTCACGGTATTCGGCACGGCGTTGCCCCGGAGGATCTTGCCGAAGGGGACGCACATCTTGGGTCCCAGCACCCGGGGGGTCTGGGGCTCGGCGGGGACGCCGTTCTCCTCCGTGAGCTTGCGGACCAGGCGGTGGTAGATGACCTCCGCGTTCAGGGACAGCACCAGCGTGCCGGGGTACAGGCCGCACACCGCCTCCTGAAGGCGGAGATGGGCCGCGCCCATGGCCTCCAGCACCTGCCGGTCCGAGGCGAAGGGCTCCTTTAACGTGGTGGGGATGTTCTGCACCAGCACCGCCGGGGACCGCATGTCCACCAGGAGCAAGGGCTGGGGCGTCTCCAGATCCGCCGGGAGGAAGCCCTGGCGGCGGAGCATGTCCTCCCGGTCTGTGGGGCCCCACCAGACGGCGTAGCCGCAGTCGTCCTCCGCCGCCCGGGTCAGGGCCTCGGTGAGGAGGAGCTGGGCCGGGTCGTAGTTCCCCCCGGGGGCCTTGGCGGCCCGGAGCAGCGTCATCAGCTGGATGCGCCCCGCCGTGCGGGTGCGGACCCAGTGGGCCAGCTCCTCGCTGCCGAAGGCGCCGTACAGCTCCCCGGAGTTGATGACCCGGGTGGTCAGGAAGCCCAGGACCCGGGGATGGGGCCCGTTCGATCGGAGGAGGAACACGCCGTCCCGGGGGTCCGGGGGCGGCAGGGGGCCCAGGGCCTCCTCCAGCTCCGCCCACAGGGCCGGGGAGGGGACGTCCACCCGCTGGAAGTCCAGCAGGCTGGCCCGGACCAGCTGCTTGTACTGGGGCTCCCGGAGGTAGAGGCTGTTGCGGTAGATCAGGTCCTGGACCGTGGGGTCCACCAGGTTGGACACGTCCCGGCCCAGGTCGATGTTCTCCCGGATGCGGGTAGAGCTGATGTCCTCCAGATGCGTGGGCAGCTGGAGCTGGATGACCCGCCCCGTGATACAGGAGAGGTCGGCCTCGATCTCCCGGCCCTCCGCGTCGCTGGAGCGGCGGAAGACGATGTGGTTCAGGGAGTGGACAGAGCCCTCGCTTGGCGGGGCCCTGTAGGAGGAGGCCCCGGCCACCACGTCGGACCCCACCACGAGATAGAGCTCCCGGCCCGCGAAGACCTGCCGCAGGCGGCGGAGGTCGTCGGGGGTCGCCAGGTTCACGGGGATGTCGTGGGGGAAGAGGTACACGCCGAACTCGTCGGCCACCGACATGCTGACGATCTGCCGCCGGATGAGGGAGGGCTGGGCCTTCTTGGACCAGGAGAACTCGTCCACGGCCAGGTAGACCTCCATCCCTAAGTCCCGGATGGCGGTGACGATGCCCTTGTGGGAGAGGGAGAAGGGGTCGAAGGTGCCGGGGAAGAAGGCGGCGGCCTTGTCCCGCCACTCGAAGCGGAAGGGCCCGCTTTCAATGCGGTGCTTCACGGCGAAGCGGTAGATGTGGGACAGGGCGGCGGCGGTGTGGAAGAAGGTCAGCTCGCCCCCCGGCTGCTCGCCGATGAGGAAGAGGAGCTTCTTGGCCACCAGGGTGAAGAGGCTGGTCTTGTCCTCATAGCTCAAAAAGGCCGAGGCGAAGAGCCCCTCGCCCAGGACCCGCAGGGCCTCCTGGCGCACGGGCTCCATGCAGGAGGCCAGGCCCTTGAGGAGCAGGCCCGCCATGCGCTCGCGGCGGCGCTCCAGAGCCTCCTCCGGCTCGTGGAAGCGTTTGCCGTAGACCCGGTAGTGCTCCAGCAGGGAGCCCACGGTGGACAACGCCCCCGCCGCCACGCTGGCGCTGGAGGAGGAGAGGAAGCGCAGGAGCTCGTCCAGGATCTCGTCCAGCTCCCGGGGGGTGAGCCACAGGAGGAACTGCCCCAGGTAGGGGGGGATATACTGGGAGATCTCCGACTGGCCGGTCTCCAGGGCCTCGCACAGCTCCACGGCCACCTCGTTGCGCCGGGGGGGCGTCAGCATGGGGGCCACGTCCAGCAGGGCCGAGCCCGCAAGACGCCGGACCACCACGTTCTCGCTGACCTTCATCAGGTTGGAGAAGTGGGTGGCGATGTGGAGGGCGGCGCCCGCCTCCCCCCGCCGGGCCTGGTCCAGCAGGTACTCCACGCCCACGGCCTTCAGCACCCAGGGGGTGGCGGTCTTCAGGTTGTCCAGGAACACGCCGCTGGCGGCCTCGCCCTGGTCCAGCAGGGCGGGGTGGCGGGACACGTCCAGGCCCAGCAGGGCCCCCAGGCGGTATTGGAGGTAGAGAAGCGGCGTGGAGGCCCGGCAGTCCGCCGCCTCCACGGCCCGGGCCACGGCCTCCCGCCGGGGGGAGCCCTCCGCTAGCACGGGGAGCAGGCGGCGGGCCAGGCGCATGGCGGCGGCCTGCTGGGGGGCCTCCCCGGCCTCGATCCACCAGGCGGCGAAGTTCGCCAGCCGGGCCGCGTCCCGGTGGGAGATGCGCTCCATGGGCAGGTTCAGCGCCGTGTTCATCAGGGCAAAGGCCCCCTCCGCGTCCTCGGCGGCGGGGTCCTGGTAGTGGCGGAAGAGGAGCTCGGAGAAGCGGGGGAAGTCCTCATCTGAGCAGCCGCCCAGCAGGGCGTCCGCCGCCGTCTTGGCCTGGTAGCGGATCATGCTGATCTGCCGGGGGGTCAGGCGGCGGTCCGGGTGAATGAGCTTTTCCAGGTACTCCGCCCAGAGCTCAAAGGGCCGCTCCTCCTGGGGGCTGGGGAGCGCGCCCTGGGGCAGCTCCTTCCGGTAGCCCGAGAGGAACTTGGAGAGGATGCGCCCCATGAGCCCCGCCGCCTGGCGGCGGATGTCCCCGTCGGGCTGGAGGAGGAGCTCGTAGAGAAACTCCAGGGTCTGCTCCTTCTGCTCTACAGTCCAGTAGGTGAAGTACTCCCGGAAGACGGACACATAGGCCCGGATGCGCCCCGGGTCCTTCTCCCCCCGGGCGGCCTCCAGAGTGGCGACAAAGAGCCGTTCCCGGCTCAGCCGGTGCATGAGGCGGATGTTGTGGTCCACCGCCGTCCGGCGGAGGCCCAGAACCACCTCGTCCTCGTCCATGAGGGAGGGGTCCTTCCGGGGCAGGGGCGGGCCCCCGGCGGTTTCCAGGGTCACGTCCACGCCGAAGGTCTTGAGATAGCCCTCGAAGTCCCGGAGCTTCAGATAGACGTAGTTGTAGCGCTTGCGCTTGGCGGCGTCCACGTTGTCCAGCTTGGAGAGAATCACGTCGAAGGCGTCCGCCAGGGAGAAGAGCCGGGCCTCCTCCCCGCCGCCGGGGAGGCGTTCCTGCTTCACCCGGAAGTCCGCGTAGACCAGCACCAGCGACTCGGAGGACAGGTTCTCCAGCTCCAGGTCCCAGACGGAGTGGTTGGCGGCGATGCGCCCCAGGGCCCCCAGGCCCCGCCAGGAGAACCACTGGTCCGTGTAGTAGTAGTGGAGATAGGGCACCCGCTCCCCGGGGCGGCAGCCGAACTTGCCGATGTCGTGGCCCGCGGCGGCGGCGGAGATGAGCCCCAGGTCAATCTTCCCGCCTCCGGCCTTGAAGGCCCGGGAGACCGTCATGGACACGTGGTGGACCCCAGCGATGTGCTCGCAGGTGCGGAAGGGGGTCACCTCCCGGCCCAGGCGCAGGAGCTCATAGACGTACTCCTCCCGCCAGCGGCGGAGGAAGAGGCGGTAGTCCTCGGCGACGGCGCTGGCCTTCAGCTCCTCCTCCGTGCAGAAGGCGAAGTCCAGCCAGAAGTCGAAGGGCAGGGCCTCCCGCTCCGCGTCGTAGAGGGTGCGGAGGAACTGGAGGAAGCACAGGGCCCCGTCCCGCTGCTTATGGGTATGGCTCGGGTCCGCCTGGGGGTACAGGAGGGAGACCGCCGTCCGATAGGCGCACAGGGCCCAGCCCTCCTCCGGCTCCGGGGCCACGGCGTCCAGCACGGGGCGGAAGGCCTCCAGGGCCCGGGCGCTGGAAATCCGCTCCTCGATGGGCAGCAGGGGGGGAAGCAGGGCGGGCCAGTCCAGCCGGGCGAACAGGGCCTCCGCCTCCTCCCGGGGGCGGGAGAGCTTGTGGAGAAACGCCTCCTCCTGGAAGGCCGCGGTCATGTTCAAAATGAGCTGTTCCATGGGTGCCTCCGTTCCGCCCGGGAGGGCCGGTGGTTTTTTGATATCCTACAGTATACCGCACTTGGCCCCCGGGGGGAAGGGGGAACGCAAAAAAAGCCGCCCCCCAATGGGGAGACGGAACGGAAACTGCCGGAGGGGCTGTTTTTCCAGGGACTCGGGGAAGCCGCCGGGGTCGTTCTCTCCCTGGGAGACATAGACTTCCTCCGCATAGTACAGGGCCTCTCTGAGACGCTCCTTTGCCGTGCCGATGTTCAGCTTATCCAGCTCGTCCAGGGCGTCCGCTATGGCGCCGGCCGCGATGAGATACATTTTCTGATAGTTAGGCATCATGACACCTCCTAATCTTCCAAGGTTGGATACCCTGATATAAGGATATACTTTAATAAGGGAAATGTCAAGAGCGGATATCCCTGTTAAACTATATTCGAGGTGAGGGGCCATGGAAGATCTGAAAAGTATCATCAGCTATCAGACGCAGGAATATGGCCGGATCGTGGTAAAGCTGGATAAGGTGCTGGATGAGCGAAAAATCAGCAGAAATAAGCTCAGGACATTGACAGGCGTGAAATATGATGTGATTACCCGCTATTATCGGGGAGAGCAGATCGAATTGGTGGACTTAAATTTCCTGGCGAAGGTCTGCTACGCCTTGGATTGCGGGATTGAGGATTTGCTGGAATATCAGAGGCCGGAATAAAAATCCCCGGAGTATCATACTCCGGGGATTTTCCTGTAGGATCGAGCGTTCCGCCCCCTGACAGCCGCAGAGGAGGACCAGGGCCGCTCACAGGCTATTAGTACCGGTTCCGAATCACGTCCCGGTGGCTCCCGTCCGACAGGTCCACGAAGCGGACGAAGAGGGAGACCTTATTTTCCGGGTTCAGGGCCTCCCAGACCTGGTCCGCCAGGGCCTCGGGGGTCTCCGCATCCAGGCTGACCCGCTCCGGGTCCCCGGCGAAGGAGGGCAGGGGGTTCCCGTCGCCCATGTAGGTGTGGATGAAACGGCCCTCGCCGGGGAGGGGCGCGTCGTAGTCGTAGAAATACCGGCAGCAGCAGGCGGGGTCGCCCTCGGCGCTCTTGAGGATGGAGAGCTGGAAGCTGCCGTCAGGGCTCAGCAGGCCGGAGATCCGGGGGGTCCAGTTGGGGCCGTCGGGCTCGAAGGTCCTGGTTTTCAGGGCCTCGGCGAAGGTGCGGCCCTCCAGGAGATAGTCCCGGACGGTGTCCGTCTGGTCGCCGTTGGTGACGATGAGGCTCTGGCCCACTTTACGGACCGGGTGGTAGATGATGAGGCTGGGGTCCGTCATCTTGGCGGGGTCGTGGGCCTCCGTGCGGATGCCGTCCTCCGTGGGGGTGAAAATCCGGTTCCGGGAGTTCTCGCTCCGGCCCATGATGAAGTACACGGCTACGGCGTATTTGCCGTCCGCGCTCTTCCCCAGGACGATACCCCGGCCGGGGTAGGGGTTGTTTTTCAGCAGGTCCAAAAGATTCAGCTTTTCCATATCCGTCCTCCGTCGTTATGATATTCCGTTCATCGTGAGCAGCTTCTTCCGCTCCCGCCAGTCGGGGAGATACCGCGCAAGCAATGCGTAGAACCGGGGCCCGTGGTTCTTCTCCTCGATGTGGCAGAGCTCGTGGACCACCACCAGGTCCACGGCCTCCTCCGGGCAGAGCATCAGGAAGCAGGAGAAACACAGGCTGTTTTTCGCCGAGCAGCTGCCGTAGCGCTTCCGGGCCGAGGTGACCTTGAAGCCGGTGGGGGCCAGGCCCGTTTGCCCGCTCCAATAGGCGATTTTCCCCGGCAGCTCCGCCCGGGCCCGGGCCTTCAGGGCCTCGATCTCCGCCGCCGTGGGGGCGGGGGGGCGATGGGCGGCCCGCTCCCGCTGGAGCGCCAGGTGCTTTTCGATCCAGGCGGCGTGGGCCTCCACGAAGGCGCCGATCCGCGCCTGGGAGCAGCGCAGGGGGGCCCGGACCAACAAGCGCCCGTCGGGGGTGATCTCCAGGGCCAGGGTCTTCCGCCGGGAGCGGATGAGTTCATAGGGTTCCACGGTCAGAAGTTCTTTTTGCCCTTGGCGGTGTCGCAGTAGGCGCAGCGGTAGACGTGCTTCTCCGGGTCGCTGAGGAGGAAGACCGCGTCCAGCTGGGGCTCCGCCACGGTGATGCACCGGGGGTTCTTGCAGCGGATGATGTTCACCAGCTTCTTCGGGGGATGGAGGCGGCGCTTTTCCACCCGCTCTCCGTCCCGGATGACGTTCACCGTGATTTTGTCGTCGATATAGCCCAGGACGTCCACGTCCACTTCCAGGGGGGAGTCGATTTTGATGATGTCCTTTTTCCCCATGCGGCCCGAGCGGACGTTTTTGATGATGGCCACGGAGCAGTCCAGCCGGTCCAGGTGGAGGTACTTGTAGATGTCCATGCTTTTGCCCGCCTGGATGTGATCCAGGACCACGCCGTTTTGGATGCTGTCAATATTCATAGAGTCCCTCCCCTTTCGTCAGACATGGATGTCCAGCAGCTTCATGATCAGGGCCATGCGGATGAACTTTCCGTTCTTCACCTGCTTCCAGTAGGCGGCCCGGGGGTCCCGGTCCACCGCCACGGAGATCTCGTTCACCCGGGGCAGGGGGTGGAGGATGGAGAGATCCGGCTTGGCGGTCTCCAGCTTCTCCGGGGTGAGGATATAGCTGTCCTTCAAGCGGAGGTAGTCCTCCTCATTGAAGAAGCGCTCCCGCTGGACCCGGGTCATGTAGAGGATGTCCAGCTGGGGCATGACGTCCTCCAGGCTCTCCGTCTGCTCATAGGGGATGCCCCGCTTCTTCAGGGCCTCCTCCTTCACGTAGCGGGGGAGCTTCAATTCCGCCGGGGAGATGAGGACGAAGTTCACGTCCTCATAGCGGCTCAGGGCGTTCACCAGGGAGTGGACCGTCCGTCCGAATTTCAGGTCGCCGCAGAAGCCGATGGTGAAGCCCCCCAGCCGCCCCTTCTCCCGGTGGATGGTGAGAAGGTCCGTCAGAGTCTGGGTGGGGTGGTTGTGTCCGCCGTCCCCGGCGTTGATGATGGGGACCTCGCTGAACTGGGCCGCCGCGTAGGGCGCGCCCTCCTTGGGGTGCCGCATGGCGATGATGTCCGCGTAGCAGCTGACCGTGTGGACCGTGTCCCCCACGGTCTCCCCCTTGGCGGTGGAGCTGGAGGCGGCCTCCGAGAAGCCCAGCACGCTGCCCCCCAGGGCCAGCATGGCGGACTCAAAGGACAGGCGCGTCCGGGTGGAGGGCTCGAAGAAGAGGGTGGCCAGCTGCCTGTGGGCGCAGGCGGCCTGGTACTTGGCGGGGCGGGCAATGATGTCCTCCGCCGTGGCAATCAGCTCGTCGATTTCCTCCACGGAGAGGTCGGTCACGTCAATGATGTTTCTGGGCATATGGGCTCCTTTCCCTTGTGCGGTTAAGCTCTCCAACTCTCGTCTGACGGGTTCGCCCGGAATTTCTTCAGGCGGTCGATGTCCTCCGGCTTGATCTTCCCCTCCGCCGCGGCGATCTCGCACACCGCGTCGAAGTTGGACAGGCTGAAATTGGTCACGTTCGCCGCCGCCAGGCGGTCCAGGCCCTTCCGGAGCCCGTAGGTGAAGATGGACACGACGCCCAGCACCTCCGCTCCGGCCTCCCGGAGGGCCTCCACCACTTCAATGCAGCTCCCGGCGGTGGAGATCAGGTCCTCGACGACGACGACCCTCTGGCCGGGCTCCAGCTTTCCCTCGATGCGGTTCTGCCGCCCGTGGTCCTTGCCGCTGGAGCGGACGTAGCCCATGGGCAGGCCCATGAGGTGGCCGACAATGGCCGCGTGGGCGATGCCCGCCGTGGAGGTGCCCATGAGGACCTCCACATTGGGGTAGTGCTTGCAGATCAAATCCACCAGGCCCTCCTCCACGTGGGTCCGGACCTCCGGGGCGGTGAGGGTCAGGCGGTTGTCGCAGTAGATGGGGCTCTTGATGCCGCTGGCCCAGGTGAAGGGCTCGTCGGGGCGGAGGAACACCGCGCCGATGGATAGAAGGTCGTGGGCGATGGTCTGTTCACGGGTCATGGTGAAATCTCCTTTCTCATCCCAAAAATTCGGTGACCGCCCGGCGGTAGGCCGCCACGGGGTCGGGGTCCTTCGTGATGGGGCGGCCCATGACGACGTAGTCGCAGCCGCTCTTTCCCGCCTGCTCCGGGGTCATCACCCGCTTCTGGTCCCCCACGTCCCCGCCGGCGAAGCGGACGCCGGGGGTGACGGTGCAGAAGCCCGCGCCGCAGCGCTCCTTGACCAGGGCCGCCTCCAGGGGGGAGCAGACCACGCCGTCCAGGCCGCTGGCGGCGGCGTTCCTGGCGTAGGACAGGACGGTCTCCGCCATGGGAGTGCCAATCAGCAGCTCGTCCTTGAGAGCCGCCGCGTCGGTGGAGGTCAGCTGGGTGACGGCGATGAGCAGGGGCCGCGTGCCGTCGGGCCGGGTCAGGCCCTCCAGGGCGGCCTTCATCATGGCGGAGGTTCCGGCGGCGTGGAGGTTCACCATGTCCACGTCCAGGCCGGAGAGGACCGCCATGGCCCGCTTTACGGTGTTGGGGATGTCGTGGAGCTTCAGGTCCAGGAAAATCTTGTGCCCCCGGGCCTTGATCTCCCGGACGACGGCGGGGCCCTCGGCGTAGTAGAGCTCCATGCCGATCTTCACAAAGGGCTTTTCCCCGGCGGGGAAGCGGTCCAGGAATGCCAGGGTCTCCTCCCTCGTGGGGAAGTCCAGGGCGATAATCACGTCATTCGCCATGATGCGCTCCTCCTGTCAAGTCAGAAATTTTGTCCACGCCCAGGCGTTCACAGACGCCGGGCAGGTTCTCAATGATGGTTTTGCACGCGCAGGGATCCCGGAGATTCGCCGCCCCTACCTCCACGGCGCTGGCCCCCGCCAGCATCATCTCGGCGGCGTCCTCGGCGGAGGCCACGCCGCCGCAGCCGATGATGGGCAGGCCGGGAACCGCCTCGTACACGTCCCAGACCATCCGCAGGGCCACGGGAAACACGGCGGGGCCGGAGAGGCCCCCGGTGCGGTTGGCCAACAGGGGGCGTTTCGTGTTCAGGTCGATGCGCATGCCCAGCAGGGTGTTGATGAGGCACAGGCCGTCGGCCCCCTCATCTGCGCAGGCCCGGGCGATTTCCGTGATGTCCGTCACGTTGGGGCTGAGCTTCATGAAGACGGGCTTTTTCGTCGCCGCCCGGACGGCCCGGGTGACGGCGGCGGCGGCGTGGGGGTCCGAGCCGAAGTTCTTTCCCCCGGCGTGGACGTTGGGGCAGGAGATGTTGACCTCCAGGAGCTTCACCTGCTCCGCGTCCTCCAGGGCCCGGCAGTTCTCGGCGTACTCCTCCACCGAGAAGCCGCAGACGTTGGCGATGACCGGGCCGTGGAAGATGCTCGCGATGTGGGGGACCTCCTCCCGGAGGACCGCCTCCATGCCGGGGTTCTGGAGCCCCACGGCGTTGAGCATGCCCGCCGCCGTCTCGGCGATGCGGGGCTGGAGGTTGCCGGGGCGGGGGTCCCGGGTGGTGCCCTTCCAGGAGAAGGAGCCCAGGAGATCCAGGTCGTAGACCTCGGCGAACTCCCGGCCGTAGCCGAAGGTCCCCGAGGCGGGGATAATGGGGTTTTTCAGCGTCACCCCCGCCAGGGTCACGGAGAGGTCTGCCATAGGATGTCCTCCTTTCGGAACACGGGCCCGTCCTTGCAGACCCGGCGGAGCCCCTTCTTCGTCTGGATGGTGCAGCCCACGCAGGCCCCGAAGCCGCAGGCCATCCGGGCCTCGAAGCTGAACTGGCCTCCGTCAAGCCGAGGCAGGGCGTGGACGGCCTTCAGCATGGCCGTGGGGCCGCAGGCCAGGACATAGGCGCATTGGGGGAGGTTCTTCAGCACGTCGGTGACGAAGCCCTTGGCGCCCAGGCTTCCGTCCTCCGCGGCGATGTGGACCTCCAGGCCCAGGGCGGCGAACTCGTCCAGGTAAAAGGCGTCCTCCCTGGAGCGGAAGCCCAGGACCACCTGGAAGTTCCGGCCCGCCGCCAGCATCCGTTTGGCAAGGCCGTAGAGGGGGGCGATGCCGATGCCGCCGCCCACCAGGGCGGCTCCCTCCGGCGCGGCGGAGGGGTCGAAGCCGTTGCCCAGGCCGTAGAGGGCATTGAGCTTTGTCCCGGCGGGGAGGCGGACCAGCTCCTTCGTGCCCTCCCCCGCCTCCTTCACCAGCAGGGTCAGGCCCTGCCCGTCCCAGTCGCAGACGGAGATGGGGCGGCGGAGGAATTTGCCGGGCAGCTCGATGTTGACAAACTGCCCCGGGGCGGTGACGGCGGAGGCGTCGCCGGACAATCGAAGCTCCCACACGTCCCCGGCCAGCCGCCGGGACCGCTCCAGGGTCCACATGGCTTCCTTCATGCTCTCCCTCCTTTGGGGCGGTCATAGCCCCGGACGATTCCAATGGTCCCGTGGGGAGACGGCTCCAGCCCCTCCGGGAAGACGATGTTTCCGTCTACAAGGGTCATGCAGACGGTGGCGTTCACCCGCCGCCCCGCAAAGGGTGTGGCCCGGCCCAGGGACCGGAAGCCCGCCGGATCCACGATTCCCTCGTGGTCCAGGTCCAGCACCGTCAAATCGGCGGGCTGGCCCTCCTCAATGGCCCCGCCGGGGAGGCCGAATATCCGGCGGGGGTTCACGCATAGGGCATTCAGTATGGTTGCCAGGGGGACCTTTCCCGTCTTCACCAGCTCCGTATACAGCACCGGGAAGGCGCACTCCAGACCCACCACGCCGTTGAGGCTCCCCCGGAGGCCCTTGGCTTTTTCCTCCGCCGAGTGGGGGGCGTGGTCCGTGGCGATGCAGTCCACCGTCCCGTCCAGCAGGCCCGCGATCAGCGCGTCCCGGTCCGCGGCGGAGCGGATGGGGGGATTCATGCGGAAGCGCCCGTGATCCTCCAGGTCCTCGTCGCAGAGGCAGAGGTAGTGAGGCCCGGTCTCGCAGGTGACGGGGAGGCCCTCGGCCTTGGCGGCCCGGACCAGGGCCACGCTCTCCTTGGTGGAGACGTGGCAGACGTGGTAGCGGCAGCCGGTATCCCGGACCAGCTTGATGTCCCGCTCCACCTGTTTCCACTCGCTGGCGGGGTCGTTGCCGGGGAGGCCGTGCCGCTTGGCGAAGGCCCCGTCGTGGACGCACCAGCCGGGGGTCAGAAGGCGCTCGTCCTCACAGTGGGCCACAATGGGCCGGTCCAGCTTCCGGGCCAGCTCCATAGCGGCGCGCATCCTCTCTTCCGACTGGACGCCCCGGCCGTCGTCGGAGAAGCCGGGGACGTGGGGGGCCATGGCCTCCAGGTCCGCCAGGGCCTGTCCCTGTTCTCCTTGGGTAATGGCCCCGTAGGGGTAGACATGGACGGCGGCGTCCCGCCGGATGGCCTCCAGTTCCGCCCGGAGGGTCTCCAGGCTGTCGGGCACCGGGTTCAGGTTCGGCATGGCGCAGAGGCCGGTATAGCCTCCCGCCGCCGCCGCCGCCGTGCCGGAGGCGACGGTCTCCTTATAAGAAAAGCCAGGCTCTCGAAGATGAACGTGGACATCAACGAAACCTGGAACAATGAAACGGTGATTCAATTCAACGACGGCCGCGCCGTCCCGGGGAAGACGGGGGGAAACGGAAACAATACGCCCTTCGGAAACAGCGATCTCCAGGGGCTGGAACTCCCCGCCGCGAAAGACGGACCCGCCGGTCAGCAGCAGACGCATAGACGTCCTCCTCTCCATTTACTCGAAAAGATATGATATCGGAAAACCACCGCTTTGTCAACCCAGAAAAAATCCCCCGCCCCGGGAGACCGGGACGGGAGAACCGCTTACTCGTAAAGTTCCTCGTCGGCGTAGTCGTCGTATTCGGAGCTGAATCTCTGGCTCAGGCGCTTCTTCATGCCGCAGTACCCCACGCTCAGGTCGTGCCAGCCGCCGATCAGCAGGCAGACGAAAGCGGCGAAGGCCAGGCTGGCGCCGATGATCTTCATGACCATGCTCGCGGTTTTGCTCATAGCAGCTTCCTCCTAATGTCCAAAATCAAACCTATCATACACCAAGTTCCCCGGTTTTACAAGAGGGATTTTGCCCCGGGGCGGGGGAGGCCGGTTTCGGGGGCTCCCGGGGCGCTTTTTTGGGAACGAAAATTTCCAAAAGGGCTTGCGCTTTCTCATGAGCTGTGGTATATTGCATATGTTAGAGTAAGATGGAAGCTAAGGTGGAGAGTGGACCGGCGGTCCGCTCTTTTTGTTGACCATTTTCCCTTCCTTAAAATTTTTCGGAGGACCGTCTGTTTATGAAAAAGATCACCGAACTCACCGCGGAGCTGGCGGCTCCCGCCATTGCGGAGGCGGGCTGCACCCTGTGGGATGTGGAATATGTCAAGGAGGGCGGGGGCTGGGTCCTCCGGGTCCTCCTGGACAAGGAGGGCGGCGTGGACATCCTGGACTGCGAGGCCGTGTCGCGGAAGCTCTCGGACCTCCTGGACGAGGCGGACCCCATCGAGGGGAGCTACACCCTGGAGGTGGGCTCCGCCGGGGCGGAGCGGGCGCTGAAGCGGCCCGGGGATTTTGCCCAATTCATGGGCAGCCCCGTGCTGGTGAAGCTCTACCGGGCCCTGGACGGGCAGAAGGAGATCCCCGGCGTCCTGACGGGTTACGACGAGGGCAGCGTCACCGTGGAGGCGGGAGGCGCGTCCCGGACCTTTGAAAAGAAGGACGTGGCCCTGGTCCGCCTGAGGGTGGAATTTTAACCGTGTTATTATTTTAAAGTATTTCAGGAATAAGGAGAATCGGCAAAGATGAGAGGCAAGAAGCAGAAGGAACCCGCCGGCATGAATCCCGGGGAGATCTTCGCCGCCCTGGAGCTTCTGGAACAGGAGCGGGGCATCCCCAAGGAGGCCATGCTGGAAAAGGTCATCAAGGCCATTACCACCGCCTACCAGCGGGACCACAAGGACGTGGAAGAGGAGAACATCGTGGTGGAGGCGGACGAGGAACACAAGGAGCTCCGCATGTTCATCCGGAAGACCGTGGTGGACGAGGAGGACTATGTGGACCCCTTCAACGAGATGTCCCTGGAGGAGGCCAAGGCCATTTCCGCCCGGTATGAGATCGGGGACGTGGTGAACATCCCCGTGGACAAGATGGAATTCGGCCGCATCGCCGCCGGAAACGGCAAGCAGGTCATCATCCAGGGCCTGCGGGAGGCCGAGCGGGGCAAGGTCTACGACGAGTTCAACTCCAAGCAGCACGAGATCCTCACCGGCGTGGTCACCCGCATCGACCCCCGGAACGGCGCGGCCTCCCTGCGCATCGGCACGGGCGCCGAGTCCACCGAGGCGCTGCTGCTGGCCGGGGAGCAGGTCCCCGGCGAGCCCTTGGAGGAGGGCATGCACGTCAAGGTCTACGTGGTGGATGTGCGTCACTCCACCCGGGGGCCCCAGGTGCTGATCTCCCGGACCCACCCGGGCCTGGTGAAGCGCCTCTTCGAGCTGGAGGTTCCGGAGATCTTCGACGGCACCGTGGAGGTCCGGTCCATCGCCCGGGAGGCGGGCAGCCGCACCAAGATGGCCGTTTGGTCTCGGGAAGAGAACGTGGACCCCATCGGCGCCTGCGTGGGCCCCAGGGGCCAGCGGGTAGCCGCCATTGTGGAGGAGCTCCGGGGGGAGAAAATCGACATCATTAAGTACAGCGAGGACCCCGCCGAGTTTATCGCCGCCGCCCTGGCCCCCGCCGACGTGGTGGAGGTCCGCATGGCGGAGGAGGGCGTGAAGGCCTGCCGATGCGTGGTGCCCGACGACCAGCTCTCCCTGGCCATCGGCAAGGAGGGCCAGAACGCCCGCCTGGCCGCCCGGCTGACGGGATATAAGATTGACATCAAGCCCGAGAGCTACCAGCCGGAGGAGGACGAGGACGACCTCTTCGACGCGGAGAGGCCGGAGGCCCCGGCGGAGGAAAGCGCCCCCGAGGAGGACGCGGCTCCGGAAGCGCCGGAGGCTTCTGAGGAGTAAGCGCAAGGCGGCGGAAGGCCGCCGGAGGATTGGATGAGAAAGGGGGGACCCAAGGTGCCCAAGGTGAAAAAGATTCCCCAGCGCCAGTGTGTCGGCTGCCGGGAGATGAAGGACAAGAAGGCCCTTTTGCGGGTGGTCCGCTCCCCGGAGGGAGCGGTCAGCCTGGACTTCACCGGGAAGAAGCCCGGCCGGGGGGCCTACGTGTGCCCGGATCCGGCCTGCCTGAAGAAGGCCCGGAAGTCCCGGGCCCTGGAGCGGGCCTTTGAGACCGCCATTCCCCCCGAGGTCTACGACGCCATGGAGGCGGAGCTGGGAGGCGGGACATGAGCGGGAACAACGTGCTCTCCCTCCTGGGGCTGGCCCTCCGGGGCGGGAGGCTGGCCGTGGGCGAGGAGCCCGCGGCCCTGGCAGCCAAGGCCGGACAGGCGCGGCTGCTGCTCATCGCCGCCGACGCGGCGGGAAACACCCTCCGCCGGGCGGAGCACCTGGCGGAGGAGGGGCATTGCCTTTGGCTGACGCTCCCCTTTACGAAGGCCGAGCTGGGCGGGGCCCTGGGCCGGGGCAGCGCCGCCATCGCCGCCCTGACGGATTTAGGCCTTGCCGCCGCCGTGGCGGAACGGCTGGCCCAGCTGGACCCGGAGCGCTACGGCGAGGCCGCCGCCCGGATGGACCTGAAGCGCCGCCGGGCCAAGGAGCGGAAGGACGCCCCCCATCGGGACCCGCCGAAGCGGGAACCGCCGCCCCAGAGAAGGGACCGCCGTCCCCCCGGGAGAGGGGAGGCCCGTCCCCCCAGGGACGGACGGAGGCCGGACGAGCGCCGGACCGGGAAGCCCCGCCCCCGGGACGAAAGGCAGGAGCGCGGGACCGCCGGACCGGGCCGCCCTCACGGCGGCGGGCCGGGAGAACATCGCCCCCGGGCCGGGAGGCCGGAACGCCCCGGCTATCGGGGACCCGAGAAGGGCCGCCCGCCCCGGCGGGGGAACAAGCCCCCCTTTGGCCGGGACAAGGGCGGGGGGCGCTGAGGTGCCGCCCCGGACGGCAGGGCCCCGGAGGCCCGCAGAATTCCATAAAATTTCTCCGCTCCCAAGTCCGTCTGAAAGCCGGCGGCGGGACCGCCGGTTTTCAAACGGGCTTCTGGAGAGGAACAGAACGAGGTGTTTTATTTGGCTATTGAAAAATACAGAGTCCACGAGGTGGCGAAGGACTTCGGCCTGCCCACCAAGACCATTACGGAGATCCTGACCAAGTACGGCGCGGCCCCGAAGAACCACATGCAGGTGCTGACGGACCGGGAGCTGTCCATCGTCTTTGACCGGCTGACTCAGGACCATCCCGTCTCCGGCATCCAGGTCATCTTCCAGGAGACCTATCAGGAGGCGAAGCCCGCCCAGGAGGCGGCTTCCGTCCAGCAGGCGGCTTCCGTCCAGCCCGCGGCCCCCGCCCCGGCGGAGGAGAAAAAGGCACAGCCCGCTCAGGGCAAGCCCGCCGCACCCCAGCAGGGCAAACCCGCCCAGGCGGCGCAGAGCGCCCAGGCCCAGAAGCCCCAGGCCGGGCAGAGCAAGCCCGCCCCTCAGCAGGGCCAGCAGAACCAGCAGCCCGTCCAGCGGCCCGCCAGCCGGGTGCCCCAGAAGAAGATCGTGGACACCCGGAAGGGCGGCGACGTGAACCTGGCGAAGTACGACGAGCGCCTGGAGACCCTGGGGGGCCAGCAGGGCGAGCGGATGCAGCGCCAGCAGCGCTCCGGCCGGGAGAAGGTCCAGGGCCGGAACCAGCGCCGGGGCGGCCCCGCCTTCTCCAACAAGCGCCGCCAGGACGAGGCGGAGAAGATGCGCCGCCTCCAGCTGGAGATCGCCAAGAAGGCCCCCGTCAAGGTCCAGATTCCCGACGAGATCTCCGTGGGCGAGCTGGCCTCTCGCATGAAGAAAACCGGCGCCGAGGTGGTCAAGGCCCTGATGAAAAACGGCATCATGGCCTCCCTGCCCCAGATGATCGACTACGACACCGCCGCCTTCATCGCCGAGGAAATGGGCTGCAAGGTGGAAAAGGAAGTCGTGGTCACCATCGAGGAAAAGCTCATCGACGTGTCCGAGGACAAGGCCGAGGACCTGGTGCCCCGGGCCCCCGTGGTGGTGGTCATGGGCCACGTGGACCACGGCAAGACCTCCCTGCTGGACACCATCCGGAATACCTCCGTCGCCTCCGGCGAGGCGGGCGGCATCACCCAGCACATCGGCGCCTACCAGGTCCAGGTCAACGGGAAGCCCATCACCTTCCTGGACACCCCGGGCCACGAGGCCTTCACCTCCATGCGCGCCCGGGGCGCCATGGTGACGGACATCGCCATTTTGATGGTGGCGGCGGACGACGGCATCATGCCCCAGACCATCGAATCCATCTCCCACGCGAAAGCGGCCGATATCCCCATCCTGGTGGCCATCAACAAAATTGACAAGGAAAACGCCAACCCGGACAAGGTCATGCAGCAGCTGACGGAGCACGGCCTGGTCCCCGAGGACTGGGGCGGGGAAACCATCTGCTGCAAGGTCTCCGCCAAGAAGAACATCGGCATTGAAAACCTCCTGGAGAACCTGGTGCTTCTGGCGGAGGTCCAGGAGCTGAAGGCCAACCCCAACCGGGCCGCCTCCGGCACCGTCATCGAGGCCCGCCTGGACAAGGGCCGGGGCCCCGTGGCGACGCTGCTGATCCAGAACGGCACGCTGAAGCAGGGGGACATCATCATCGCGGGCACCGCCGTGGGCCGGGTCCGCACCATGCTGGACTACCGGGGCGGGCGGCTCACCCAGGCGGGCCCCTCCGTCCCCGTGGAGATCGCGGGCCTCAGCGAGGCCCCCACCGCCGGGTCCCCCTTCTTCGCCGTCAGCGACGAGCGCATGGCCCGGGAGCTGGTGGAGCAGAGGAAGGCCGAGGAGCGGGCCAAGGCCGCCGCCCCGGTGCAGAAGGTCTCCCTGGAGAACCTCTTCGACCAGATCCAGGCGGGCGAGCGGAAGGAGCTGGCCCTCATCGTCAAGGCCGACGTCCAGGGCAGCGTGGAGGCGGTGAAGGCGTCTCTGGAAAAGCTCTCCAACGACGAGGTCAACGTCCGGGTCATCCACGGAGGCGTGGGCGCGGTGAACGAATCCGACGTCATGCTGGCCTCCTCCTCCAACGCCATCATCGTGGGCTTCAATGTCCGGCCGGACGCGGCGGCCCGGGACGGCGCGGCGCGGCAGAACGTGGATATGCGGATGTACCGAGTCATCTACGACTGCATCGACGAAATCACCGCCGCCATGAAGGGCATGCTGGCCCCCAAGTACCGGGAGGCCCTGCTGGGCCACGCGGAGGTCCGCCAGACCTACAAGGTCTCGGGCGTGGGCACCGTGGCGGGCTGCTATGTCCAGGATGGCAAGATCGTCCGCAACTGCTCCATCCGCCTGGTCCGGGACGGCATCGTCATCCACGAGGGCCAGCTGGCCTCCCTCCAGCGCTTCAAGGACGCGGCCAAGGAAGTGGCCAGCGGCTACGAGTGCGGCCTGACCATTGAGAAGTTCAACGACATCAAAGAGGGAGACATTGTGGAAGGCTATACCATGGAGGAAATCCCCCAGTGAGACACACAATAAAGGCGGCGGGGTCACCGCCGCCTTTATTAAAGAAGGAGAACAGCTATGGCCTCAAACCGAATCAACCGCATCAACGACGAAATTCAGCGGGAGCTGGCGGACCAGCTCCGGAATCTGAAGGACCCCCGGGTCTCCGGCACCGGCATGGTGTCCATCACCCGGGTGGACACCACCAACGACCTGCGCTACGCCCGGGTCTATGTCAGCGTGCTGAACAAGGACCAGGAGAAGGATGTGCTCAAGGGCCTCAAGTCCGCTTCCGGCTTCCTTCGCCGGGAGCTGGGCCAGGCCCTCCAGCTCCGCTACACGCCGGAGCTCCAATTCATCGGGGACGACTCCATCTCCCACGGGGCCCACATCCTGGAGCTCCTCCGCCGGGAGGAGGAGAAGGACGCCGCCCGGGGCTCCAAACCGGAGGTGGAGGAATGACAACCCTCACCGTGCGCCAGGCCGCGGAGCGGCTGCGGTCCTTTGACAACATTTTAATACTCACCCACATCCGGCCCGACGGGGACACCGTGGGCTCCGCCGCCGGTCTCTGCGCCGGGCTCCGCGCCCTGGGGAAGACGGCGTACCTGCTGCCCAACCCCGGCCTGACGGACACCACGGCCCCCTGCTTCCGGCCCTACGCCGCCTGGGCGGGCTTTGAGCCGGAGAAGGTGGTCTCCACGGACATCGCCACCGTGGACCTCTTCCCGGAGAACGCCAAGCCCTACGCGGACCGGGTGGATCTGGCCATCGACCACCATCCCTCCTTCACGGGCTTCGGCAGGGAGAATCTGGTCCGGCCCGCCGCCGCCGCCACGGGAGAGATCATCTACGACGTCCTGGCGGCCCTGGGGCCCATCACGGCGGAGATGGCCCTGCCCCTCTATGTGGCCGTGTCCACGGATTGCGGCTGCTTCGCCTACAACAACACCACGGCCCATACCCACGCGGTCGCGGCGGCGCTGCTGCGGACCGGCATCGACTTCCAGGCGGTGAATAAGACCTTCTTCCGCACCAAGACGAAAAAGCGCCTGGCTCTGGAGGCCGCCATGCTGAGCGGCGTCGAGTACCACGACCGGGAGCGTGTGGCCGTGCTGGCGGTTCCCCTGTCCCTCATGGCCCGGACCCAGGCCACGGAGACCGACGCGGAGGACCTCTCCGCCCTGGGCGGGCAGATCGAGGGGGTGGACTGCGCCGTCACCATGCGGGAGCTCCGGCCGGACGTGTGGAAATTCTCCCTCCGCACCGGGCCCCGGGTCAACGCCACGAGGGCCTGCGCCCTCTTGGGGGGCGGGGGCCACGCCGCCGCCGCGGGCTGCACCGTGGAGGCCCCCTTTGAAGAGGCCAAGCGGCGGATGCTGGAGGCCATCGCCCAGGTGGTCCCGGACTTCACTCTGTAAATCAGGAGGGCCCTCATGCCCAACGGAATTTTGATCATCGACAAGCCCGCCGGGTGGACCTCTATGGACGTGTGCGCCAAGGTGCGGGGCATTCTCCGCGAGAAGCGGGTGGGCCACGGCGGCACCCTGGACCCCATGGCCACAGGGGTGCTCCCGGTCTTCGTGGGCCGGGCCACCCGGGCCGTGGAGTTCGCCGAGAACGGGCAGAAGGAGTACCTGGCGGGCCTCCGGCTGGGGGTGACCACCGATACCCAGGACGTGACGGGCACGGTGCTGGAGACCCGGCCCGTGACGGCGGACCGGGAGGCGCTGGAGGCTGCCCTGGAGCGGTTCCGGGGGGAGATCCAGCAGATTCCCCCCATGTACTCCGCTGTGAAAATCCGGGGGAAGAAGCTCTACGAGCTGGCCCGGAAGGGACAAGAGGTGGAGCGGAAGCCCAGGCCCGTCACCATCTATGAGCTGGAGCTTTTGGAGGCGGAGAGCGGAACGGATTATGATCTCCGCTGCCGCTGCTCCAAGGGCACGTACATCCGGACCCTCTGCCACGACATCGGGCGGCTTCTTGGCTGCGGCGGGACGCTGTACAGCCTCCGGCGGACCATGGCGGCGGGGTTCACCCTGGCGGACGCCGTGACCATGGAGGAGGTACAGGAGCGGGGCGAGGCCCTGCTCCGTCCCCTGGACGGCATGTTCGCCCAGTACCCCGCCGTGACCCTCCGGTCCCCGGGGCAGGAGAAGCGGGTCCGGAGCGGGGCCCCCGTCACCCTGCCGGGGACGGCGGACGGCACGGTCCGGGTCTACGGGCGGGAGGGGGAGTTCCTCTGCCTCTCCCGGGCCGCGGGCGGGGAGCTGAAGGCCATCAAGAATTTCTTTGGAGCGTAGTATGAAAGAACGTGTGATTGCCCTGGGCTTCTTCGACGGGGTCCACCTGGGCCACGCCGCCCTGCTCCGCCGGACGGCGGAGGAGGCCGCCCGGCGGGGCTGTACGCCCGCCGTCTTCACCTTCGACCGCCCCCCCAAGGAGGTGGTCACCGGGGTGCCCTGCCCCCTGATCAACTCCCCGGAGGACCGGCGGGATTTGGTCCGGCGGCTCTACGGCATCAAGGAGGTCATTATGGCCCCCTTTGATAAGGAGATGATGACCACCTCGTGGGAGGACTTTGTCACGGAGCTGCTGGTGGGCCGCTGGCACGCCGTCCACCTGGTGGCGGGCCACGACCACCGCTTCGGCCACAAGAACCAGGGGACGCCGGAGCTCTTAAAGGAGAAGTGCGCCGCCTTGGGGCTGGGCTGTGACATCATCCCGGAGGTGGAGATCGGCGGGGTCACCGTCAGCTCCACCTACATCCGCCGCTTGGTGGAGATGGGCCAGGTGGAGCGGGCGAACCGCTTCCTGGGACACCCCCACACCCTGACGGGAACCGTCCGCCACGGGCGGGGCCTGGGGTCCTCTCGGCTCTTCCCCACGGCGAACCTGCCCGTGCCGCCCCACGTGCTGGTGCCCAGCCACGGGGTTTATGTGACCCGGGTGTACTTTGCCGACGGGAGGAGCTGCCCCGCCGTCACCAACGTGGGCACCCGGCCCACGGTGAACAGCGGGACGGACGTGACGGTGGAGGCGTGCCTCCTGGATTTCCAGGGGGATTTGTACGGGGAGACCCTGCGGCTGGAGTTCTACAGGCACCTGCGGGACGAGATCCGCTTCGACTCCCTGGACGCCCTCCGGGCCCAGATTGCCGCCGACGCGGAGACCACGAGACGGTATTTTCAGGAGGAGCATCCTTCATCAGACGCATAAAAACGCCGGACGGGAAACCCCGTCCGGCGTTCACTTTTATTTCTTGAACTCGTCCACGCGGAGGCAGCGCATGGCGTTCAGGATGGCGATGAAGGCCACGCCCACGTCGGCGAAGACCGCCTCCCACATGGTGGCCACGCCGAAGGCCCCCAGCAGCAGCACCGCGCCCTTGACCCCCAGAGCGAACCAGATGTTCTGCTTGACAATCCGCAGGGTCTTCCGGGAGATCCGCATGGCGGTGGCAATTTTCGCCGGGTTGTCGTCCATCAGCACGATGTCCGCCGCCTCGATGGCGGCATCGGAGCCCAGGGCTCCCATGGCGATGCCGATGTCCGCCCGGGTCAGGACCGGCGCGTCGTTGATGCCGTCCCCCACGAAGGCCAGGGCCGCGCCGGGGGACTTTTTCGCCAGCAGGGACTCCACCCGCTCCACCTTGCCGGCGGGGAGGAGCTGGGCGTGGTACTCGTCGATGCCTAACTCCCGGGCCACAGCTTTGGCAGTGGCCTCGGCGTCGCCGGTGAGCATGACGGCCTTTTTCACACCCGCCGCCTTCAGGCCCTCTACCAGAGTTTTCGCCTCGGGCTTGGGCAGGTCGGAGATGAGGATGTGTCCGGCGTAGCGGCCTTCCACCGTCACGTGGACGATGGTACCCGGCAGCTCGCAGGGCTCCCACTGGACGCCCTCCCGCTCCATCAGGCGGCTGTTGCCCGCGGAGACGGCTTTGCCGTCCACGATGGCTGTGACGCCGTGCCCGGCGATCTCCTCCACGTCCGTGACCCGGTTGGGATCAATCTCCTTCCCCCACGCCTTGCGGAGGGAGACGGAGATGGGATGGCTGGACCAGCTCTCCGCCAGGGCGGCGGCCTCCAGCAGGGCGTCCTCCGTGACGCCCTGGACTGGGTGCAGGGCGGTGACGGTAAAGCTCCCCTGGGTCAGGGTGCCCGTCTTGTCGAAGACCACGGTCTCCGCCCGGGAGAGGAGCTCCAGATAGTTGCTGCCCTTCACCAGGATGCCGCACTTGCTGGCCCCGCCGATGCCGCCGAAAAAGCTCAGGGGCACGGAGATGACCAGGGCGCAGGGGCAGGAGATGACCAGGAAGATCAGGGCCCGGTGGAGCCAGCCGGTCCAGTTGGTCCCCGCCAGAAAGGCGGGCTGGGAGGAGGCCGGGATCAGGGCCAGGGCGATGGTGGGAATCAGGAACAGCGCCGTGGCGGCGATGACGACGCAGGGGGTGTAGTACCGGGCGAAGCGGGTGATGAAGTTCTCGCTGGCGGCCTTCTTCTCCCCGGCATTTTCCACCAGGTCCAGGATCTTGGAGACGGTGGACTCCTCGCAGGGCTTGGTTACCCGGACCCGCAGGAGGCCGGACTGGTTCACGCAGCCGCTGATGACGGCGTCGCCGGGCCCCACGTCCCGGGGCACGGACTCGCCGGTGAGAGCGGCGGTGTCCAGGGCGGAGGCGCCCTCCAGCACCTCGCCGTCCAGGGGGACCCGCTCGCCGGGTTTCACCACGATGACGGAGCCGACCTCCACGTCCTCCGGGTCCACTTCCTCCAGGGAGCCGTCCTCGTTTTCCAGATTGGCGGTGTCGGGCCGGATGTCCATCAGCGCGGCGATGGACTGGCGGGAGCGGCCCACGGCGTAGTCCTGGAACAGCTCGCCGGTCTGGTAGAAGAGCATGACGAAGACCGCCTCGGCGTACTCGCCGGTGGCGAAAGCCCCCACGGTGGCCAGGGCCATCAGGAAGTTCTCGTCGAAGACCTGGCCGTTCAGGATGTTGCGGACGGCCTTCCACAGCACGTCCCAGCCGATGACGAGGTAGGGGACCAGGTACAGGGCCCCGGCTGTCCAGCCGGAGACGGGCAGCAGCTTGACGGCGATCAGCAGGGCGGCCGCCGACAGGATTCGATAGAGCATCTTCCGCTGCTTGCGGGTGAGGTTGTTCATGGTAAGGAATCCTCCTTGTTGAACTGGGCTTTTCTCGAAGGGACGGCGCTTTTTTAACCGGGCTTCCGCAAAACCGCCAGTCCTACGGGCAGCCGCCCGGAAATGACCTCCACAGTTACCCGGCCCAGCCCCAGGCGCTCCAGGAACATCCGGTAGGTCTCAGGGGTGAAGGCATGCTCATAGTGAAAGCCCACTCCCTGGTAAATCCGAATCATGGTCCCGTAGGCCGTTCCCGTCTTTCCCTGAAGGTAGGTGGGCAGGATGAGCTGTCCGCCTGGGGCGGTCACCCGCCACAACTCCCGGACAGCTTGTTCCGGTTCCGGGAGCAGATGGAGCACGTTGGCGGCGATGACTGCGTCAAAGCTATCGTCTGGGTCCGGCAGGGCGGTCACGTCCCGGCGGGCAAAGCGCAGGTTAGACAGCCCCTTCCGGCGCGCTTTCTTCTCCGCCTGCTTCAGCATGGCCTCCGACATATCCGTACAGAGAACCGAAGCGGCCCGCTCCGCCGCCGCCAGGGAAAACCGCCCCGTTCCGGCGGCGCAGTCCAGCGCCGTGGCCCCGATTGGAATCAGCTCCGCCGTCCGGGCCGCGGCGGCGGCGCTGGCCCGTCGGTTGGTCCACTGGGTAAGGTCATAAAACCGGGCCCAGCGGTCCCAAAAGGAGCTCACAGGTTGATCACGCAGTCGGGCTCCACCTTTTTGCAGACGGCCACGACCTCCTTCATGATGTCGTCAAACCGGGCGTCGTCCGCGTCTACGGTCATTTTCTGGGCCATGAAGCTGACGGTGGCATCGTTTACCCCGTCGATTTTTTTGATGGCCTCTTCCATTTTCGCGGCGCAGTTGGCGCAGTCCAGATCGGTGAGCTTGTAACGCTTTTTCATGGTGTGTTCCTCCTGTATGTTGATAGTCATCGCTATGGGAAAACTTACTCCCGGACGTGCTCCAGGCCCTGGTCGATGATGGTCTTCACATGGTCGTCCGCCAGGGAGTAGAACACGGTCTTGCCCTCCCGCCGGGACTTCACCAGCCGGACGTTCTTCAGCGCCCGGAGCTGGTGGGAGATGGCCGACTGGGTCATGCCAAGCAATGCCGCGATGTCGCAGACGCACATCTCCGCCTCAAAGAGCACGTAGAGGATGCGGACCCGGGTGGAGTCCCCGAAGATGCGGAACAGCTCTGTCAGGTCGTAGAGGGTGTCCTCCCCTGGCAGCTCCCGCCGGACCTTTTCCACAATGTCCTCGTGAGCGTGGATGAAGTCGCAGCACTCCACGCTGTAGCGGTCCTCCATATGTCCGCCTCCTTTCAAGTGAACGATTGAACGACTGTTCATATGTTCATTATACATAGCGGCCCCGGTTTGTCAAGACCCTTTTTAAAAAAGTTGAAATGGGGCCGGGGCTGTGGTATACTGACGCTGTTTTTTACCATTGGATGAGGAGGCACCTTATGGAAAATCTGGAAAAGCTCCGGCTGGAGACGCTGAAGCTGGGGGCCAACGCCTTTACGGACCACAATTTCATCCGGCTGGAATCTGTGGAGCCGGACTGCGCCGTGTACCGGCTGGACATCCGCCCGGAGAGCCGGAATCCGTGGGGCATGGTCCACGGCGGAGCGCTGTACACCCTGGCGGACGACGCCGCGGGCGGCGCGGCCCACAGCGACGGGCGGCACTACGTCACCCAGCACGGGGACCTGCACTTCCTGGACAACCGGGCCCATGGGACTGTCCGGGCTGCGGGAAGGGTCCGCCGCCGGGGACGGTCCACGGTGCTGGTGGACGTGGAGATCACCGACGAGGCCGGGGCTTTGCTTGCCACGGGGGCGTTTACCTATTTCTGCGTGGACCGGAAGCGCATGGCGGAGCGGGCAGAGGAAACATGAGCATGAGGAAGGGGCGTCCCGGAAGGGACGCCCCTCTTTTTGTCAATCCAATTTTCCTTCCAGGTCCCGCCAGAACTCCACCAGCTTGCTCTTCAGCACGTAGCCCTGGTTCTCCTCGGTGATGAGACCTACCTGGGCGGGGGACAGTCCGGCGGCCAGGGCGGCCTCCGGTACGTCCGCCGAGGCGGCGGCGCACAGGGGCGGGAAGACCACGCACCACCAGTTGTGTCCTTCCCCCGCGCCAATGATGACCCGGAGGGCCAGGTACTTCCCGGCGGGGAGGGTGAAGTCCTCGTATTCCCGGGTGGGGAAGACTGTGTCCTCCAGATGTACGGAGACGGGGTAGTCGTAACCGTTGGCCTGGATTTCCAGAGCGGCGGCGCGCTCCAGCTCCAGGACCTGGCCCCGGAGGAGGGCCTCCGCCTCCCGGCGGTCCGCGGCGGAGGCCAGCAGGGGCTCCGCGCAGGAGAGGATGCGGTCCCGGACCTTCAGCTTCAGGGCCTGGTCCTCCTCGGAGTCGGAGTTGGCCAGCACGTGGAGGCGGACCACTTTGTCGGAGAGCTCCTGCCCGGCCTGGAGGGCCATGGCCCCGGTGGCCAGGAACGCCGCCAGGAACAGCAGCAGGAAAATTTCTATCAGCTTCAGCCTTCCGGCCTGTTGGGTTTTCATATGTCGTCCCTTCCCTTTCCGGCCCCTGGGGGCCTTTAGGGGAAGCATGGACGGCTCCGCGGAATTTTATTCCGGGCCCAGGAAATTTTTTTTGGCCCAGGCCTCCAGGGCCTCGTTCTCCGGGGGCTCCGGCGGGGCGGCCTCGCCGTGGGTTTCCTCCAGGTCGGAGGTGTCGATGGGGGCGCTCTCCTCGAACTGGTCGTAGTAGTCCTTGTTCTGGAGGGTGGGGCGGCGGCGGCGGCGGATGGCCGTGATGGTGGGGTAGAGGACAATGGCGATGAGGCCGCCGGAGAAGCCGTTGTTGTAGAGGTTCAGCCCCGCCACGGGTCCGCCGGTCTGGAGGACCAGGGAGGCGTGGATAAAGCCCGCCAGGATGCCGTAGGGCCAGCCGAAGTGCCCGGAGATGGGGGCCAGGGTGGTGCCGAAGAGGCCCGCCAGCTGGAGGGAGGGATAGTCCGGGGTGTGGTGCATGCCGTAGGCCCCGATAAAGACCCCCAGCATGACGGGGAGAATGTTCCTGGCGTGCTTGCCGAAGGCGGAAAAGCCCATGATGGTGAAGATGCCCCCGATGGTGGGGCCGTTCAGGTCGCCCCCCACCAGGAGGACGTAGGCCATGCCCAGGAAGCCGTTGACCCCGATGTTCACCAGCACGGGGCCATAGCCGAACATGCGGAGGAAGTCGCTGGGGGCCCGGCCGGTGGTGGAGAGCAGGCGGCGGTAGCCCGCCCAGACGCTCCACGCCGGGACGCCCGTGCCGAAGAAGCCCAGGAGGATCAGAGTGGAGCACAACAGGCTCAGCACGGCGATGAAGCCGGTGTTGTACCCCTCGGCCCAGTAGAGGACGGAGTCCGGGCTGTCCCCGAAGGCGGTGAGCACCGGGACGATCATCATGGCCAGGAGGCCGCAGGCGAAGCCCATGTTGTAGAGGTTCATGCCGTTTTGGATCTTGTAGGTATAGGCCGAGAGGGAGGGCAGGAGGAAGCCGATGAGGATTCCGGTCACCAGCCCCAGGGGGAGGCTGGCGTGGATGCTGCCCAGGGACATGTAGCTCACCAGGGGGGCCAGGGAGGTGGCCAGCAGGGAGACGGAGGCGTGCCTGGAAAAGGGCTCCCGCTGGTACTTGGCGTAGAGCCAGGTGCCCAGGATGATGGGCCAGATGTTCAGGAAGTTCTTCCCGAAGAGGGAGAAGCCCGCCATCAGCCCCATCTCCACGATGGTGAAGCCGTTGAAGGGGTCCCCGGAGATCTTGATGATGCAGATGGAGAGCGCCGTCACCAGCCCGGCGTTCACCAGGGCGGCGCCGGGGCCGCCGATGGACACGTAGTCCGTGATCAGCAGGTCCTGCATGGTGACGATGTGGTAGAGCCCCTTCAGGATGTCCAGGGGGGCCTCCAGGGTCAGGCCCAGGAGCATCAGCCCGATGGAAAAGGCCAGGGTGGCGGGGAATAAGATCTTGTAACGGTCCTGCAAGGCGGTCCCTCCCAGCTGCAAAGTGTTTCTGGAACCATTATACCGGAATCATCTGGGATGCGCAAGGAGGTTTTTTGTGGAATCCGCCGAAGTTTGCGTAATCGTTTGCGCAGCACCGGCCCGGCGGGGAGGCGAAAAGGCCCGGCTCCGCAAGGAGCCGGGCCCGGGACTTCAGTGGTTGCGGATGCCGAAGGCCTCCGGGGGCAGGGCGTCCGCCAGGGCCATGAGGGCGTGGTTGAAGCCCCCGCTGTAGTCGTAGCGGATGTCCCGAAGGGTGTCCCCCGCGGTGCGGTCCGGCATGGAGAAGGTGAAGCGGCTCCCCTTCCCCTGGCGGGACTCCGCCGCCATGACGCCGCCGTGCCCCTTGGCGATGCCCTGGCACAGGGCCAGGCCCAGGCCTAAGCCCTGGGAGGGCGGGGCGGGGCGGTCCGCCTGTCGGTAGCTGTCGAAGAGGGTCTCCAGCCGCTCCGGGTCGATGCCGGGGCCGGTGTCCTCCACGGAGAGGAAGATGCGCCCCGCCGCCAGACGCAGCTCCACGGTGATGAGCCCGCCGGGGGGCGTGAACTTAAAGGCGTTGGACAGCAGCTGGTAGAGGAGCTGTTCCAGCGCGTCGGGGCAGAAGGCGCAGATGTGGTGGTCCGCCGCGCAGAGCAGCCGGGTCTCCAGGCCCCGCAGGGAGGCCAGGGAGGCGGCCCTGGCGAAGATGTCCGCCATGAACTCCACAAGGTCCCGGTCCCGGAGGGGCAGGGGGTCCTCGCTGAGGTAGTGGACGGCGGAGAGGTCGTTTACCAGGCGGACCAGGCGGTAATAGCTCTGGTCCATCAGGGCGGCCCGTTCGTCCAGGTCCGGGTCCTGCTCCCGGGCGGAGGGCGGGGCCAGGCGGGCGGCGGCGAAATGCAGGTTGTTCAGGGCCCCCCGCATCTGCGCGGCGGCCCGGGGCAGCAGGGAAAGCTCCAAATCCATGGGGACGTCTCCTTTCCGGCGAGACTCCCGGAGAGATGTCCACCCTCTGGAAGCGTCTGGGATAGCATTTGCGGGGGAGGGCGGTCCAAGCCCAGGAAAAGACTGCCACCCCCGGAAATATCATACCAAATCGCCGGGGAAAACACAAGAAATTTGTCGAAGGATGTCGAGACGTGTCGAATGGAGGGGAAGGAGGGAAACAAAAAGCGCCGCCCGGAAGGGCGGCGCTTTGGCGTTTGGGGGAGGGGGCTTATTCCTCCGCTTCCTGGGCGGCGGGCTTTTTCCTCCGGCCGCCCCGGCGGGGGCGGGTTACCTTCACGGGCTTTTCCGGCTCGGGCTCGGGGGACTGGAAAATGCGCTTGAGGTGGTTGTACAGGGCGCAGCCCTGGGCGGAGCCGTACTCCTTCACCAGGGCGTTGCACAGCTCCTGGCGGTCCGCCGCCCGGAGGACGAAGGGCAGGTGGAGGCAGCTCTCAATGGAGGGGCGCAGGGCCACCTCCTGGAAGGCGTTGGCGTACCGGGCCTGGAGGGCGTCGATGGAGGCGGCGTAGCCCTTGTCCTGGCTGATGACATAGGCGTAGTCCGCCTCTCCCTTGCCCACCAGGACGCCCAGCTCCGTGATGATCTGGAAGTCGATGGAGTTCTTGCCGCCCCGGACGCTCTCGATATACTGCACGTCCGCCGCCGTCCCGGCGCAGAGCTTCTGGAGCTTGCTGAGGGCCAGGCCCTTTTCCTTCTGGTAGAAGATGAGGACGGTGTCCTGGTCCGAGAGCATGTCGACGCCCGTCAGGCCGGTGCCGATGTTGTTGTCTCCGTCCACGAGAAAAATTGTTTTCATGAATTTGTTCCTTTGTATCATATTCGCGCCGGAGGCCGGCGCGTGGGGTTACAAGGGGCCAGTATAGCAGGTTTCCGGCGGAAAGGCAAGGGTTAAATTTTCTCCACCGGCAGACCCTGGAGCCAGCGGCGGACCGCGTCAAAGGCGTGGTTGGCGGCCAGGCCCTGGATGCGGTCCCGGCGGCGGCGTCCGAAGTCCAGGGGGCGGCAGAAGGTTCCCTCCGGCGTGGCCAGGCCGATGTACACAATCCCCACGGGGACGCCCCGCTCGTCCGGGTCCGGGCCCGCCGCGCCGGTGACGGAGACGCCCAGGTCCGCCCCGGTGATGTTCCGGACCCCCTCCGCCATAGCCCGGGCGCACTGCTCCGAGACGGGGCCGTATGCGTCCAGGATGTCTGCGGGGACGCGGAGGACGTCCGCCTTGACCCCGGTCCAGTAGCTGACCACGCCGCCCCGGTAGACGGCGGAGGCCCCGGGAATGGCGGTGAGCTTTTCGGCCACCAGGCCGCCGGTGCAGCTCTCGGCGGTGGCCAGGGTGAGCCCCCGCCGGAGGAGCTGGGCGTGGCAGCATGCCGCCAGGTCCGCGACGTCTATGCCGTAGATGACGTTTCCCAGGACGGAGCGGACCTCCTCCAGCACCGGGGCCAGCATGGCCTGGGCTTCCTCCTCCGTGGGGGCCTTGGCGGTGGCCCGGAGGCGGACCTCGCAGGGCTTGGCGTAGGTGGCGAGAGACGGGTTGGTCATATGGGCCATCCTCTCGTGGAGGAGCTCGTCCACGGAACTCTCCCCCATGCCGAAGGTCATGATGTCGTGGGAGACGATGACCTCGTGGGAGAGGCGGCGGAGGTAGGGCTCTACGTGGCGGCGGAGCATGGTCTCCATCTCGTGGGGCGGGCCCGGGAGCATGAGGACGTGGACGCCGCCGCACTCGAAGGCGCAGCCGGGGGCGGTGCCCACGGGGTTGTCAAAGACCGTGCAGCCCTCCGGGAGCTCCGCCTGCTGGGTGTTGTTCTCCGGCATGGGGACGTGAAGGGCGGACTCGTAGAAGGCGCGGATGTCCTCCAGGATGTCGGGGTGGAGGACCAGGGGTTTTCCGAAGGCCTCGCAGATGGTCTGTTTGGTGAGGTCGTCGTAGGTGGGGCCCAGGCCGCCGGTGGTGATGAGGATGTCCGCCCGGCGGCGGGCGATATCCAGGGCCTCCTTGAGGCGCTGGGGGTTGTCGCCCACGACGGTGTGCCAGAAGACGTTGACCCCCAGGGCGGAGAGGCTCTGGGAGAGGATCTGGGCGTTGGTGTTGGCGATGTTGCCGAGGAGCAGCTCGGTGCCTACGGCGATGAGTTCGGCGGTATGAGACATGGGGATTCTCCTTTTTCCCCTGAAAAGGGGAGGGTTTTTCCGGCCCTGACGGGCGGGGGAGTCAACAGCCATGATGATGGCTGGTTCATTGCACCCCCCATTTTCTC